>JAIBBQ010000229.1 GCA_019694595.1 Myxococcaceae bacterium | reverse complement strand
CAGCTGCGCCAGGCGCACCAGCCCGCGGCGGCGCTGGAGTCGCTCGACGCGCTGGAGGCCCGCTTCCCGAACGGGGCGCTCGCCGACGCCGCCCGGCTGGCGCGCATCGAGGCGCTGCTCTCGCTCGGGCGCGCGGCCGACGCGCTCGCGCTGCTCGACGGGGCGCCCGGCCTGAGCGCCCTCAAGGGCCAGGAGCTGCTGGTGCTGCGCGGCGAGCTGCGTGAGAGCGCTGGCCGGCACGTCGAGGCGCTCGCCGACTTCCAGGCTGCCACCCGGGCGCCGCTCGCCGCGGTGCGCGAGCGCGCGGTGTACGGAGCCGCCGGGGCGCTCGCCCGCCTCGGCCGCGACGAGGAAGCCCGCGCGGCGCTCGAGGCGTATCTCGATGACTTTCCCGCCGGGCGGTTCGCCGCCGCGGCCCGCACCGCGCTCGGCCGATGAAAGGTCCGCGCGCCGCCGAGACATGTCAGAGCAACTCGTCGCTTCTTGGGGTGTGCTCATGAACCGCTTCGCAATGCTGTTGCTGCCGTCGTTCCTGGCGGCCTGTGCCACCAACTTCCAGCTGGGTGACCAGGCGAGCTCGCAGCAGCCGATTTCCCACCAGCCGTGCGGGACCAGCGCCGGGTGGACCTGCGGCCGCGGCGAGCGCTGCGTCGAGAACACCTCCGACTCGTGCGCGCCCGACGCCGGCGGCACCGACTGCCCCGGGGTGTGCGTGAGCGCCGAGTGCGGCGGCTTCGCGGGCACCCCGTGCGGCAGCGGCGAGACCTGCGTCGACGACCCGAGCGACGGCTGCGACCCCGCTCACGGCGGCGCCGACTGCGGCGGCATCTGCGTCGCGGCCACGCTGCACTGCGGAGGTCTCGCCGGCACCGCCTGCCCCAAGGGCGAGGCGTGCGTGGACGACCCGAGCGATTCGTGCGACCCCGCGAAGGGCGGCGCCGACTGCGCCGGCATCTGCCAGCAGCCGAAGGCGGTCGAGTGCGCGGGCTTCCTCGGCCTGCCGTGTCCGGCGGATCAGGTCTGCGTCGACGACCCCAGCGACACCTGCGACCCGGCGAAGGGCGGCGCGGACTGCGGCGGCTTCTGCAAGCCCAAGCCGTCGACGCCCGCGTCGACCCAGTGCGGCGGGCTCCTCGGCCTCACCTGCGCGTCGGGCCAGCACTGCGTCGACGACCCGAGCGACTCGTGCGACCCGGCGAAGGGCGGCGCCGACTGCGCCGGAATCTGCCAGGCCGACACCGCGAAGCAGATCTGCGGGGGCTTCGCGGGGCTCGCGTGCCCCACCGGCCTGACCTGCGTCGACGACCCGAGCGACTCGTGCGACCCCGCGAAGGGCGGGGCGGACTGCTCCGGCATCTGCGTGAAGTAGCCACCGCTGGAAGGGCTTCCACCAAGCGCCGGGCGGCCTGATCGGCTGCCCGGCGCTTTTCGTTTCCGACACCGCTCTCGGGCCCAGTGAAGTCGATGGGTTACGGGCGGGCGATTTCGGCCTGCGCCGCTTGCACACCGGGCCCATTTCGGGTGTTGCCCGAGGGTGTCTTCCGCCAGTTTCTCTCGTAGTCGAGCGGGTTTGAAAGTGGGTGTGGGCCAATGGCACACTCCTCCTTCAAGCCGTTTCGTGTGGGCACCCCGAAAGGACGCTTTTCGATGAGCAAGGCCATCAAGGACCGCCAGCCGGTCGTCTCCCGGTCTCGGCCGCCGGACGCTGCTCCGGCCAAGGGCACCAAGAGCTCGGCACCTGCGGCGCCGGTGGGCGGCAACGGCAAGGAAGACAAGCTCGACCTCAAGAACGGCGGGCTGGGAAAGCAGCTGCGCGAGCTGCAAGGCGACGCCAAGACCATCGCCCGGGTGCTGCCCAAGCAGGACCCCAAGGTGGTCATCGTCGGCACCGCGCGCTCCAAGCCGGTCGAAGGCCAGAACGGCTTCGCCGACTACGCGTTCGGCGAGAAGCTGGGCGAAGAGCTGCGCAAGGCCGGCCTCTCGGTCGGCACCGGCGGCGGCCCCGGCGCGATGGAAGCGCCGCTGCGCGGGCACATGCGCCAGGACGCGCTGCTCGACGCCAAGGCCGCGCGCACGGGCAAGGCCATCGACGCCCACGAGCCGCAGCGCGAAGGGGCGAACATCATTCTCCCCAACGAGCAGGGCGCGAACCCCTTCGTGGACCACGGCCGGCTGGGCAGCTTCGACCGGTTCCTCTTCCGCATGGAGTTCCTGTTCCGCAACACCCGCGAGTTCGTCGCCACCCCGGGCGGCTTCGGCACGCTGGCGGAGATCTACACGTACCTGGGCATGAAGACCCACGGCACCGTGAAGGACCCGGTGCTCTTCGGCGCCCCCGACGACTTCTTCAAGACGCTCAACAAGGCCTTCGAGCCGTTGGTGAACCCGTCGGAGGCGGCCGAGCTGCGCCACGTGTTCTCGAGCCCCGAAGGGCTGGTCGGCGCCATCGACAAGACGGGCGGCCGTTCCGACCGCGCGGTGCCGGCGACGGTGCGCCGCATGCGCGACGAGCTCGAGGCGGGCTTCCAGAAGCTCGACGGCAAGCCGGCGGAGATCGCCTTCTTCGGCGGCGGCGGGCCGCGCTCCAAGGCGGCGGCGCCCATCGCCCAGGCCATCGCCACCGGCCTCGCCAAGGACGGCATCGGCCTGCGCGTCGGCGGCTCGCCGTACATCGACCAGGCGGTGCTCGACGGCGCGCGCTCGGTGAAGGCCGACGCCAGCGTCACCGCGTTCGCCATGGGCGACGCGCCGGTGAAGGACCAGCCGGGCGCGGAATACCAGCGCGTGCAGGACGTGCTCACCCTGCGCGAGCTGATGGCCGCCAACGTGCGCGGGCTGGTGGTCACGCCCGAAGGCGCCAAGCAGATCGGCCAGCTGTTCACCAACGCCTGCGACATCCAGACCGGGGAGATTCCCAAGATCCCCATCGTGGTCATCGACCCCGACGGGAAGTTCAAGGAGTCGCTCAAGGCGATCGAAGCCACGATGCTCTCGGGGTCGCGTCAGTACATCAACAAGGAAGACCTGCAGATCTTCACCGTCACCACCTCGGCGGAAGAGGCGCTCAAGGTCCTCGAGTCGTCGAAGGTGTCGACGTCGGATCCGGTGCCTCCGCCCGACCCGATGGCCGCGCAGAAGAAGTCGGTCGCCGAGACCGCCATCAAGGACTTCGTGAAGAGCGGCATGAAGCTCGGCATCGGCACCGGCTCGACGATGAAGTTCGCCATCGACGCCCTGGGCGCCAAGCTCAAGGACGGCTCGCTCAAGAACATCGTCGGCGTCTCCACCTCGGAGAAGAGCACTGCCCAGGCCACCGGCCTCGGCATCCCGCTCTCGACGCTCGCCGAGACCCCGAAGCTCGACCTCGCCATCGACGGCGCGGACGAGGTGGCGACCAAGAACGGCGAGTTCCTGGTCATCAAGGGCATGGGCGGCGCGCTGCTGCGCGAGAAGGACGTCGCCCAGCACGCCAAGAAGTACGTGCTGGTGGTCGACGAGACCAAGCTGGTGTCCAAGCTGGGCACCAAGTCGCCCCTGCCGGTCGAGGTCGACATCGCCACCGAGCAGGCCATCTCCGCCAAGCTGGCGGCGCTCGGCGGCACTCCGACGCTCCGGCTCGCCGACGGCAAGCCGTACGTCACCGACAACGGCAACCACATCATCGACGTGAAGTGGCCTCAGGGCATCGACGACCCGCACGGGCTCGCCAAGACGCTCGACGGCATGGCCGGGGTCAAGGCGCACGGCCTGTTCCTGGGCATGGCCGACGAGGTGCTGGTCGCGCAGGGCCAGGTGCGCTCGCTCAAGCCGACCGACGTCATCGCCCCGGGCACGGTCACCGCGGCGGCGCCGGCCACCCCGGCGGCCCCGGTCGCCGACGTGCAGAGCGACCTGCAGAAGGCGCTCGAGAGCGCCCACCTGCCGCCCGAGGTGAGGAAGTTCCTCGCCGAGTCGGTCGCGCAGCAGACCAAGGTGCTGGAAGCGACGACGGTGATGGAAGCGGCCCGCGCCGGCATCACCGCCGACTTCCAGGCCGGCAAGGCGCCGCTCGCCGCGCTCGACCGCACCGCGCTCCCCAAGACCGAGGACGAGGCCATCGAGTTCCTGATGGACCGCCTGGGCCTGACCGCCAAGGAGAAGGACACCGTGCGCGCCGGGCTCGAGGCGTTCGCCCAGGGCGCGACGCTGCCGGCCCACCGCATGGAGTCGATCGGCGGCCGCGCGATCCAGAACCCGGAGACCTTCCGTACCCAGATGGCGGTCACCGACCCCGGGCTCGATCACCTGGCGATGACGCTCGCCGACCCTCGCATGCTCAACGGCGCGTTCGTGCACGTCGAGATCATCGACCGCCCCACCGAGAACACCGCGCCGTATTCCAACCCGGGCTCGAAGACGATCGGCCTCATCCGCATGCTGCTGGGTGACGACGCGCCGACCACCGTCTTCTACGGGCGGCCGAACTACTTCCCGTCGATCGTGAAGGACAACATCGAAGGCATGGACGACGCGTCGGCGGGTCTCAAGTTCAACCCCGCCACCGCCGCCAACCAGCTCTCGAACGCGGCCCGCGGCCTGTTCAACCAGGGCGTCAGCGAGGTCAAGGTCACGATGGACGGGCTGTCGCCCGACGAGGTGCGGCAGTTCGGCCAGCTGGTGAAGGCCCAGGCGGCCCCGCAGGAAGGCGAGTACGTCTCCGCGGCCTTCAACCTGAACGCGGTGCTCAAGGACTTCAGCCTCGTGCCCGCCGACGCGCCCAACATCAGCGGTGCGCCGACCAAGGAACAGCGGGCGCTGATGCTCAAGGGGGCGCTGCAGTCGCTCGACGCCGCCAAGGAAGGCGGCTTCAAGAAGGCCACCGTGGACAGCGCCAGCTTCACCCCGCCGAGCTACCCGCTCATCGAGTACTTCGGCGTCGAGAACCTGCTCGACTGGGCGCACCACGCCCACGAGCTCGGCCTCGAGACCTACGCCTCGGGCGGCATGCGCGACTACCACTTCCCCATTCTCCAGCTGGCCGGCGTCGACGGCGTGGGCGTGGGCTTCTCGATTCACGACCCGCCGGCGCCCGACAAGCCGGGTGAGGCCGGCCGGCTGCTGCCCGAGAAGGTGCTCTCGAGCCTCGCCGCCCGCGACGGCGCGGAACAGGCGCCCATCGGCCGCACGTCGGTGCTGGTGCGCATGCTCGACGAGAAGGCGAACGACGGCGCGCTCACCGAGCCCGAGAAGTCGCTGCGCGACGACGCGCTGAAGGAGATCCGCGCGGTGGCCCACGCCATCGACGTGAAGCTCGACGGTCTCAAGAAGGCCCGCGACGCGGCCAACGAGAAGGCGAAGGCGATGCCCGACGGGCAGCCGAAGACCGACGCGCTGGCGGCGGCCAAGAAGGGCTTCGAGGACGGCTTCAAGGCGCTGATCACCGCCCAGCTCGCCGACGCGGGTGCGGTGGCCAAGGCCAACGCGCTGCTCGAGCGGGGCGCCAAGCTGGGGGTGAACGCGTGAACTCGAACGACCTGCTGAAGACCGGGGCCTCGAAGCTCGACCAGCACCCGGGCGAGGCCGAGGCGGCGTTCGCCGCGGCGGCCCGGGAGAACCCCAAGGACCTGCAGGCGCTGCTGTCGCTCGGCGCCGCGCAGCTCAAGCAACAGAAGCTCACCGAGGCCGCGCAGAGCTTCGAGCGCGCGGTCAAGGTCGACGCCACCAGCGTGGTGGCCGGGGTGCTCCACGCGCTCGCGCTGGAGAACGACCGCCAGTACGCCCAGGCCATCGAGGCCTGGAAGCGGGTCGCCACGCTCGACCCCACCTCGATGGACGCGCAGGAGCACCTCGCCGCGCTGGGCGACCTGACCCGTTCCACCCAGGTGTCCTTGAGCGCGCGCCAGGCGCTCGCCGCGCTGCGCCCCGGAAACCCAGCGGTGCTCAGCGACCTCGGCGTCTACCTGAGCCGCGCCGGCAAGCACGCCGACGCGGTGCGCGCCTTCGAGCGCGCGCAGCTGCTCGAGCCGGGCTTCGTCGAGCGCCACGCCGCCGAGCTCGCGGCCTACACCGCGAGCCGCGAGGCGACCCGCAAGCGCTGACACCGCACCCGCCGGCGGCGTCTCTTCGCTGACGGCCCACTGACGACCTTCGCCGCACGCAGCTCACCGAGGCCCACCATGACGACCATTCGCAACGCTCCCAACGCCGCCGAGAAGCTCAAGGGCGCCAAGGCCGACGGAGCCACCAAGGGCGAGGCGACCAAGGCCGGCGCGGCAGCGAAGGTCGACGCGCTCAAGGCGGCGCCCGCGGCGGTGAAGGGCGGCGCCCCGGCCAAGGCCGACGGCTACAAGGCCACCCAGGCGGCCCCGGCGAACGGGAAGCTCAACCCCACCGGCGTCACCACCCAGGGGACCAAGGTGCTCGCCAAGAGCATCGACACCGTGGCGGGCGTGCACGGCGTGCAGGTGGTGAAGATGGGCGACCACGTCACCCTGGACGGCATCGTCGACAACCGCCACCCGCACCGCTTCGACAACGACGGCGCTCCCGCGGGCGCGTACCTGAAGCTCAAGGAGCCCATCGAGGTGGTGGGCGAGGACGGCAAGCGCACCACGGTGAAGGAAGTGCACATCTCGCTCGACAGCGTGACGATGCACACCTGCGGGCAGAAGGGGAACAACTGCGGCAGCTGCACGCTTTCCGACGGCTGCCTGGTGGGCAAGAACCTCGGCGAGGACAAGAGCCTCACCGTCTACGGCCGGGTCGACAAGATCACCTTCGGCGGCGGCGAAGGCGTGGCGCCCGGCGAGGTGTTCGCGGTGTCGGGGCCGTCGGTGGCCTCGCTCGGCGAGCCCCGCTTCGACGGCGCGCAGTGGCACGACGCGCAGACCGAGGACAAGGTCGATTCGCTGCTCATCAAGAACCCCGACGTGCCCATCGCCAAGATGGGCATTCCCAACCCCAACCTGGCGGGCGGGCACCCGGAGACGGTGCTGGTGTTCGAGAAGAAGGCGAAGGAGCTGCGCGTCTACACCGGCACCTTCGGCGGCCCGATGCCGGCCGACGTGAACAAGTTCCACGGCTTCAAGAACTTCCACATCGTTCAGGCGCCCACCGCCGAGGAAAAGCAGGCGCTCACCTTCCAGACGCGGGGCGACGGCGCCGCGCGCGAGTTCACCCCCGACCAGGCGCCGCGCAACAAGAAGGGCGAGAGCCTGGAGCTCATCGGGAGCGCGGAAGGGAAGACCTGGTTCCTCGACCGCAAGGCGCGCACCGCGTACGCGGTGGGCATGGCCCCGGCGCCGAGCAGCGCGTACGAGGTGCAGGGAGTCATCAAGTTCAAGAAGAACGACTACGTCGAGCTGTTGCCCGACGGGTCGGCGCCGCCGCCGCCGTACGGCTTCTGGGAAGGCGTCGACGGCCGTGAGCCGAGCGTGGTGACGCCGGGCGATCAGATCGCCCACGACGACGGCCGCATCAACCGCAACGTGCGCATCGCGCGCCGCATGGACCCCGACATCCAGCACACCTCGCTGGTGAAGGACGAGCCCAACCGGTACGCGTCGCTCTCGGCGCGTCCGGACAAGTCGGTGAAGCCCGACGAGTTCCGCGCCGAGCTGCGGAAGATCGTGGAATCGACGGCCGAAGGCCGCGCCGCGGTGAAGCAGATTCGCGAGGTGATGGCGGAGGCGGAGCGGCTCGCGTCGCTCGACCCGCCGCTCGCCGCCGAGCCGCCCAAGGACAAGGAAGCCTGGTTCGACTTCATGCTCAACAGCTACCTCCACGCCCAGGACCTGCGGGTGTGGATGAAGGCGCTGGGCTTCGGCGGGAGCTCGGTGGGCAACCACGACCTCGACGAGATGGTGCCGGTGAAGGACCTGAAGTGGATGATGAAGGACAAGTTCTCGGAGCCGTGGTTCGAGAACTACGTGAAGTCGCTGCCCGACGACGCCGAGGTGAACTGCGGCTTCCTGAACCCCAACTACGCCGCCGCCGGCTACATGTGGGGCTACGCCGCGCTCGACGCCAACCGGATGATGAACCTCCACCGGCTGGCCTGCCACCACTCGGGCAACACCCAGGAAGAGATCTACTGGGTCGAGAAGGCGCTCAACTTCATGGTGCACCACGCGCCGCTGGAAGACTTCGGCGTGCGGCACGAGCCCGCGGGCGACCTCGCGCACCTGCAGATCGCGATGGAGAACGACCCGGCGATGAAGACGTCGGGCATCGGCAAGGCGATCATCAAGGACGCGCTCAAGCTCTGGGTCGAGCTCACCAACGAAGGCAAGATCACCCCCTGGCTGAAGATCGACCGCAAGCCGCACGACGGCTTCTTGAACACGCCCAAGGCCGAAGGCTCGTACAAGACGCTCGGGTTGCAGTCGAAGGCGGGCGACGCGCTGTACGAGAAGTCGCTGCTGGCGGCCCGCGCGGTCGACGGGGCGAGCGCCGGGGTGGCCACCGCCGCCAAGGCCATCGACGCCGAGCTGCAGGCCTTCCGCGCCAAGGTGTCGATCGACGTGGTGGCGACGAAGGAGCAGTCGCAGGCGATCGCCCAGCGCTTCTCGCAGGCCTTCACCGCGGTCTACGCGCAGGCCAAGGCGAGCCCCAACCCCAAGGACCTGGAGCTCGCCAATCACCTCGGCAACGCGGTGACGGCGCTCTTCGCGCAGCTGACGGTGGTGAACCAGCCCGCGGCCGAGGTCTTCACCCAGGCCATCGCCGAGGTGGCGGCGCAGCAGGGCATCACGCGCAACGAGTTCATTCCGCTCTCCGAGCTCACCTCGGCCCTCAAGGGCATGGAGGAGTTCCCCAAGTGGGAGGCGAAGGTGCGCAAGGAGAAGGGTGACGACACGCTCGCCACCGAGCTCGACAACGCGTACCGGCAGTGGAAGGACGACGGCTTCCTCCACTACTGAGCCGGGCCGGCGTTCGAAGGCTGGGCCCACTCGACGAGGCGCCGGCACCGGTGGACGGGAGCGGCGCTCAGCTCCTCGGTGTCGGCGACCTGCACGGCGATGCTGCCGACGTCGAGCGGCACCACGGACACCACGAAGGTGGGGTCGAGGTGGTTCTGCTGGCAGTCGCAGGCGACGACCTGCCGGCTGACTCCATCGGCATCGGGCTGCAGCACCACCGCGTTGGCCAGGGGCCGGTGGGGGACGCAGCCGAACCGCGGCGGCGGACCGAAGGTGGAGTGCTCCGGGGTGACCAGGGTCATCGGCTCGTTGACGCAGCGGTAGCGGCCGGCGCTCTCGTGGGGTCGTACCGTTCCAGGCCAGAGCCCGGCGCTCCCCACCGCGACGGTGAAGGGGGCGGCGATGGCGGCGCCGCCGTCGAGGTCCCGGTACGCGGGGGCCCGCGTCGAGAACACCCGCTCGCGGTCGACCGGCTGCCCATCGACTGCCCGGGCGGCGAGCGTGCCGAGCTGCGCGCCTGGTTCCTGGCCGCGCCAGTCGGCGCCTGTCGCCCAGGGTGAGCGGTCGGCGGCCGGCACCACCGGCAGCCACACCTCGGGGGCCGACGGGCGCCGGACCACCTCGACGCCGCTCGCAGTCGTTCCGTCGACCTGCAGGCGCTTCGCCGAAGGCGACCACCGCACCACGCGCGCAGGGGCCCCTCCGAGGAGCTGGGGGGGCGGAAGCTCGGCGAGGTATCCGTCACCGCGCTTCACCAGGGCTCCGAGCAGCAGCACGCCGTGGTCGAGCGCATAGGTGACGCGGAACGCGGGCCCGTGTTCCGGGGTGAAGGTGAGCGTGTCGGCGGTGGCCGCGAGCGTGCCGCGCAGCTCGGGCGGCGAGTGCCGCAACGGCGAGGTGGGGGGCGGAGGGCTCTCGCGGAAGGTGTGCTCCCGGAGGACGAGCACCGTGCCGCCTTGCAGCAGGTAGATGCCACCGAACGCGGGCGGGGCCGGGGTGGAGATCGGCGCCGCGGACAAGGCGAAGAGCAGGGCAGCGGTCATCATGCGCCGCGCTTCAACGGCCAGGGGCGCGGAAGGATCTGCCGGTGCGAGGTTCCGGGGTGGCGCGGGTGGTACCGTCTCCTCGTGCTCTCCCGGCGCTTGCTGGCCATCGCTCCACTCCTGGGTGCAGGCCTGACGCTGGCCCTGGGGGGCTGCGCGGGACCTGGTGAGGGTTCGGCGGGCGGCGGTGGCGGCGCAGGTGGCGCAGGTGGCGCGAGCGCCTCGGG
>JAIBBQ010000228.1 GCA_019694595.1 Myxococcaceae bacterium | reverse complement strand
GGAGGCGGCTCGGCAGGCGGCGGGGCCGGAGGCGGCTCGGGCGGTGGCGCGGCGGGAGGTGGCGCGGCAGGTGGCGCGGGCGGAGGCGGCGCGGGCGGTGGCGCTGGAGGCGGCGCGGCGGGTGGCGGCACCGGCGGTGGTGCGGCGGGCGGCGGCGCAGCAGGTGGAGGCCTGGGAGGCGGCGCGGGCGGTGGCGCGGCGGGCGGCGGCGCCGGTGGCGGCTCGGTGACGATCCCCGCCGCTCCCACCTCGCTCACCATCACGCCGGGCAACGGCCAGCTGACCATCGCCTGGAACGCGAGCGCGGGCGCGACCAAGTACACGCTCTACCGCTCCGCACAGCCCAACGTGTCGAAGTCCAACGGCACCGCGATCGCCAACGTCACCAGCCCCTACGTGCTCCAGGGGCTGACCAACGGCACCGCGTACTACTTCGTGGTCACGGCCGGGAACTCCGCCGGGGAAAGCCCCGACTCGGCCGCAGCCAGCGGCATCCCGGTGGTGCCCAGCGCGGCGCCGCTCGCGGTGGTGGTCGCCCGCCCTGACGCGAACGATCGCGGCGTCTTTCCGAATTCGACCGTCGTGGTGCGCTTCAACAAGACCATCGCCAACGCGAGCACCAGCACGGTGACCCTGACGGGCCCGGGTGGCCCGGTCACCGGCACGGTCTCCTCCAGCGCGAACACGGTGACCTTCACGCCGTCGGCGCCGCTCGCGCCGGAGTCCGACTACACGGTGGGGCTCACCACCGGGCTCACCGACGGCAACGCGGTGCCGCTCGCGGCACCAGTCAGCTGGAAGTTCACCACCAGCTCGAGCGCGCCGGCCAACCTGCGCACCGTCGTCGGCAACCACGCGGTCACGCTGCAGTGGGACGCGGTGCCCGGGGCCACGAGCTACGCCATCTTCCGCAGTGCCACGCCGACGGGCACGCCGACCGTCTTCACCGCGCGAGGCCAGTCGTTCACCGACAACAACGCGACCAACGGCCTCTCGGCCTACTACCAGGTGGTCGCCCAGACGCCCTTCGGGCTGACGCCGGCCTCGAGCCAGCTGCTCACCACGCCGTCACCGTCCAAGGCGCTGCCTCCGAGCACTCCGAACGCGACCGGGTACCGCACCACCGCGCTGGTGAACTGGTCTGCGGTCTCGGGCGCCACCGGGTACACGCTGTGGCGCGCCACGACCTCCGGTGGACCGTACACCTCGGTCGTCACCGGCAGCAGCACCACCACCTTCCTCGACACCGGCCTCAACGCGGGCGGCACGTACTTCTACGTGATGCAGACCGAGAGCGCGGCCGGTCCGTCGGTCTTCTCGGCCGAGGTGGCCGCGGTGCTCGACGCGGCCCGCGCGCCGGCACCGGGCGCGCTCGCGGCGACCCGGGGCTATGCCTGGCTGCAGCTGACGTGGAACGCGGTGCCGTCGGCGACCGGCTACGTCGTCTTCCGCAACGACACCGCGAGCGACACCCCGTCGCTCACCGGCTACGTGCCGGTCGGCACGTCGATCGACGTCACCGGGCTCGGAAACGGCACCACCTACCGCCACTTCGTGGGCGCCGTGGTCAACGGTCTCGTGGGCGACCTCGCCGAGGCGGTCGCGGCGCCCGGGCCGCTCTTCATGCCCCAGCCGGTGACGCTGGCGATTCCCGTGGCCTCGGTGAACCGCCTCGACCTCTCGTGGACCGGCGGCTCCGGGTCGACGTCGACAGCCATCCTCCGCTCCACCACCTCGGGCGGCCCGTACACCGCGGTCGCCTCGGCCAACGACACCACCGTCACCGCGGGCACCCGGTACTACTACGTGGTCCGCCCGGACAACGGCAGCGCCCAGGGCCAGCTGTCGAACGAGGTGTCGGCGGTGCCGCTCGCCGCGGGCACCCCGGCGACGCCCACCAACCTCGCGGTGGAAGCCACCAACGGCGCGCTGCAGCTGCGGTGGGACCCGGTCCCGGGCGCCAAGCAGTACGAGGTGGCCTCGGGGACCACCCCGGGCGGGCCGTACAACGGCTCGGTCTGCTTCTCCTCGGAGACCTACGAGACGCGCTGCACGCTGGGCGCCACCAACGAGACCACGCTCTACCTCGTGGTCCGCTCCTACAACGGCACCACCTACAGCCCGTACGGCGCCGAGGTCTCGGCGACGCCCACCGCGGTGGGCGCCACGGCTGGTCTGCCCATGCCGTCCCTGGGCATCACCGGCGGCAACGGCGCGCTCACCGTGGGCTGGTCCACCGTGCCCAACGCCACCTCGTACCGCCTGTTCCGCCGGAGCCGGACGTCGGACTGGGTCGAGCTCACCGCGCCGCTTTCCGCCACGTCGTTCACCGACACCACGGTGACCAACGGCGTCGCCTACCGCTACGCCGTGCAGGCAGTGAACCCCACCGGCCCGCGGGTGAGCGCGTGGCGCACCAGCTCCGAGGTCACCCCGTCCGCCAAGCGGCCGCTGCGGCCCACCGGCTTCACGGTGACGCCGTACAACGGCGGGTTCCAGGTGAGCTGGACTCCGGTCGCGGGGGCGAGCTCGTACTCGGTGCAGGCCGGCTTCACCCCGGGGTCGTCGGTGTACTCGCCGGCGACGAGCTGCTCGTCCTACGGCGCCTACGAGAGCCGCTGCACCTTCGGCGCCTCCAACGGCACCACCTACTACGTGAGCATGCTGGTCAGCTCGCCGCAGGGCGACGGCGCGTACTCCGACGAGGTGCAGATGGTGCCCGAGCCGCTCGCGCCGGCGTCGCCGCCGGCGAACTTCGCTTCGGGCAACGGGTCGATCTCGGTCATCGGCGCCCAGGCCTCCGGGGCGACCGGGTACCGCTTCTACCTGCGGACCTTCGACACCGACTGGCAGCTCAAGGGAACCTCGCCGGCGCTGTTCTTCCGGTCCGACGCCGTCAACGGAACGCCGTACCGGCTGGCCGTGGAATCGTTCGACGCCTCGGGGCACACCAGCAGCTGGGCGCTGAGCGGCTGGCTCACCCCGAGCGCGGTCAAGCCGCCGCAGGTCACCGGGCTCACGCTCACCGGCGCCAACGGTCAGTTCCTCGCGCAGTGGAACCCCATCGTGGGAGTCACCGACTACGCCGTGCTCTGCGGCGGCACCCCCGGGGCGCCGATGAGCCAGCGCGCGACCACGTCCGACCCGTTCGACACCCGCGCCTCGTTCCTCGGCACCAACGGCATGCCGCTGTCGTGCTCGGTGGAGGGCTACGGGAACTCGGGGTACGGCGATTACGTCGCCCAGGTCACCGCGAGCGCGACCAGCGCCGTGCCCCTGACTCCGACGCTCACCCTGACGCGCGGCAACCAGGCCATGGGCCTCGAATGGCCTTCGGTGTCCGGCGCCACGGGCTACCGCCTGTACCGGCGCGCGCCGTGGACCGACTGGGCCCAGCTGGTGACCACGGCTGGCCTCACCTGGCTCGACGAGCGGGTGCAGAACGGTGAGAGCTTCCGGTACGCGGTCCAGGCGGTGGGCCCGGGCGGCGACAGTGCCTGGTCCTTCAGCGCCATGGGCCTGGTCGACGCTGCGCTCCCGCCGGCTCCGCAGGGCGTGACCGTTCGCCCGGGCAACGCCTCGGCCCAGGTCGACTGGAGTCCGGTCGCCGGGGCCACGTCCTACGCGCTCTACACCTCGGGCGCGCAGGGGGGCCCGTTCAACTACGTCACCACCGTCAGCGGGCAGTACGAGAGCCGCGCGCGGCTCAACGGAACCAACGGCAATCCGCTGTGGGTGGTGGTCACCGCCAACAACGGCACCGGCAACGGCACCTGGTCGACCCCGGACACCGCGACCCCGTCGGCGTCGCTGCCGACGTTCACCGGCTGCTCCGCCGTGGCCCAGCCGGCGGCGGGCACCATTCGGCTGACCTGGAGCGCGGTGAGCGGTGCCACCGGCTACAAGGTGTACCGGCGCCTCGCGCAGGGGCTGCCGTCGCTCATCAACACCACCACGATGACGTCGATGGACGACGTGGGCCTCGTCTCGGGCACCGCGTACACCTATTACGTGGAGGTCCAGAACGCGGCCGGCAGCGGCGCCTGGTCCAACCCCTCGACGGCGACGGCGAACTGACCATGGTGACCTTCCGACGCGTTTGCGTGGTCTCGAACTCCACCGTGCGCCTGCTGGCGCTGGCGTGCGCGGTGCTCTCCGGCGCGGCCTTGGCCGACGAGCAGCGGCCGCCGATCGCCGTGTTCGACCTCAAAGGCATCTCCACCCCGCCCATGGCCGCCGAGGCCGCGAGCATCGCCATGGTGCGCGGCCTGCGCGAGCTGGAGGCGTTCGAGGTGATGAGCGCCGACGACCTGCGCAGCCTCATCTCCATCGACCGCCAGCGGCAGCTGCAGGGCGTCGAGTCGCCGGCGCTCGCCGCGGGCGTGCAGGTGCTCGGCGTGCGCCACCAGATCGTCGGCACGCTCACCAAGACCGAAGGCGGCTTCTCCGCCGAGCTGCGGCTGCTCGACACCCAGGAAGGCAAGGTGATCGCCCAGAAGTCGACGCCGACCGTGGCCACCCTGGAGGCGGTGGGCAAGTCGCTCGCCTCGGTGGTGCAGGAGCTCGTCGGCCCGCTGCTGGAGGCCGAGCAAGGCAGCCTCCTGGTGCGCACCCGCGAGGAAGGCGCCGAGCTGCAGGTCGACGGCGTGCTCCGCGGCTCCACGCCGATGCCGGGGCCGCTGTCGCTCCCGCGCGGGCGCCACCGGCTCACGGTGAAGAAAGACGGCTTCATCGCCCGGGTGGGGGAAGTCACCATCAAGAAGGGCCAGCTGACGCTGGAAGACGCGATCCTCGTGCCGTCGCCCGAGTTCGTCGCCGACTACAACCGGCGCAACGCCCGGCTGCGCATCGGGGCGTACGTCGGCACCGGGCTCGCGGTGGCGACCATCGTCTCGGCGCTGGCGGTCGACAGGCTGGTCGCCGAGCCCCGCTACCAGAACGCCTTTCTCCCGCGGCAGAAGGTGCTGGAGGCGCTCTCGCGCAACCCCTCGCTCGATCCGTCGAGCTTCATCGACCCGGTGAGCGCCGACTGCGCGGCGAACCCCGCCGGGTGCCGCGCCGAGCTCAGCTCCACCGCGTCGAGCCTGGGAGCGCTGCAGGCCGTCAGCTGGACCCTGGTCGGCGTGGGCGTGGTGGCCGCGGGCGCCGCCGCCTACTGCTGGTTCGTCGGGGAAGACCCCAAGCGCTACGTGCAGCTGGTGGCCTCGCTGCTCGGCGCGGGGAACGGGCCGCTGGCCTTCGGCCCCTAGTCGGCTGCACCCGGAAGGGAGCGACGCGTGAAGCTTCACGGCGAGATCACCGTGACCCCACCCGTGGTCGGTGCGCGCGCGGCCTACCTGACCCGGTTCGCTTCCACCCGCCGGGTGCGTCGGGACCTGGCAGCCCTCGCCGGCCTGCCCGACCCCTGCCGCACCGAGGCCGGGCTCCCGCTCGGCGACGAAGGCGGCTACTTCGTGGGGGCGGGCGGCGAGCTCGGGCAAGACGGTGAGCTCCCGGGGCTTCCGGGGGCGCCCGGCGCCGGGGTGGTCGACCCCAACCGGCCGCCGCTGGGCCAGCCCTCGCTCTGGTGCGCCCTCACGCTGCGCCCTGGGGGCGGTACCCTGGGCGGCGTCGCCGACGCCACGCCCGAGCTGCCCTTCGAGTGGCTCGACTACCTCGTGCGGCACTTCTTCACGCCGTGGGGGCACCAGCTCCAGGGCGAGCTGCGCTGGACCGGCGCCCAGCTCGACGACGCCGGCGTCATCACGGTGGGCCCCGGAGGCGTGGTGGAGCGCTCCACGGCGCGGCCCGGGCGGGTCCTCGAGCGCGTGCGCTGTTCCCGGTGCCAGCTGCTGACGCCTGCGCACGACAGCCGCTGTCTGGGCTGCCGATCGCCCTGGGGGCCACAGGCCGAGGCTGCGGAGAAGGCGCTGGACGGCGGTCAGCGGGCCCAGCAGGCGAGGAACCTGGCGGCCGCCGAAGGGCAGTACCGCGCGGCGCTCGAGCAGCTGCCGCGCTTCGCCTTCGCGCGCTGGTCGCTCGGCCTCTGCCTCGGCATGCAGGGCAAGCCCGGAGCGCCCGAGCTGCTGGCGGCGGCCATCGACGATGCGCCGACGGCGCGCCTGCGTACCCAGATGCGCGAGAAGTACTGCGGGGTCGCCGCCCAGGAGAAGCTCGACCTGCTCGCCCGCGCCCAGGCGGCCAAGGACGCGGGGCGCCCGCTGGAGGCGCTCGCCGAGCTCGAGGTGGTGCTGCGCGTCGCCGGCGGGCAGTCACCGCCGCTCCGGGCCGGAGCCTGGGCGCTCGCCGCCGCCGCCCGGCTGGCGCTCGGACAGCTCGACGAGGCCGACGAGGCCTGTCGCCAGGCGCTGGCGGCGGACCCGCGCTCGGCGCGCGCGTGGTTTCACACCGGGCAGGTGGCGCGCCGGCGCGGTGCGCTGGACGACGCGCGGGCCCACTACCGCCAGGCGGCGGGGCAGGGTGGGCCCTGGGCCCTCGAGGCCGAGCGCGACCTCTTCGAGCTCGACGATCCGCTGGGGCGCAGCGGCTGACCCTGCTGGCCCGACGAGAACCCTGCTACACGGCCAGGTCGCGATGATCCCGTACTTCCAGTCGCCGGTGCTCGAGCTGCCCCTGGGGCAGAAGATCGACCTCTTCGGGGTGCTGTCCGCCGCGGGGGTGATGCTGGGCGCCTGGCTCGGAGCCCGGGCCGCCAAGCACTACGCGCCGGGCGACGACGAGCCGCTGCGCGGCGTGGTGCCGTGGACGGTGAGCTTCGGCCTGGTGGGCGGCCACTTCCTCCACCTGTTCGCCTACCACCCCGAGCTCATCAGGCCCGACCCCTGGGGCATCCTGCGGGTGTGGGACGGGCTCTCGTCGATGGGCGGGGTGCTGGGGGCGCTCCTGGGCATCTTCGTGTACTTCCGGCGGGAGAAGATCGTCCTCACCCCGTACCTCGACGCCTTCGCCCTGGGCACCGCCCCGGGGTGGATGGTGGCCCGCATCGGCTGCTTCGTGGTGCACGACCACCCCGGCGTGCTCACCGACTCCCCCCTGGCGGTGAACTTCCCCCCGCGCACCTTCGGGCTGGGCGACTTCGGAGGCCCCCGCTACGACCTCGGCCTCTTCGACGTCTTCGTCCTGGGGGCCATCAGCGTGGTCCTGTACCTGGCCGCCCGCAAACGCCCCAAGCAAGGCCGCCTGATGGCCTTGCTGGCGCTCCTCTACGCCCCCTGCCGGTTCTTCCTCGATTTCCTGCGCGCGTCAGACCTGGGCTTCGTCGACCGTCGCTACCTGGGCCTCACCCCGGCCCAGTACATCGTGGTGGGGTTGTTCATCACCGGAATCTGGCTTTGGCGTCGGGCCGAGGAACCGTCGTTGACACCTTCGAACTCTTCCTCTAAAGCCCGCGCGCCGCAGACGGGAGCGTAGCTCAATTGGCAGAGCAATGGACTCTTAATCCATAGGTTGTGGGTTCGATTCCCTCCGCTCTCATCGTCAAAAAGAAGGCCCGGTTCGCGAAAGCGAGCCGGGCCTTCGCATTTCACGGCGCCGCGTCGCTCGTCAGGGGGCGTCGACGGCCTTCCACTCGAAGCTCACCATGCCCGCAGTGCCCGCGGCGTCGTAGTACGCGAGGAAGCGCAGCTTGAAGTACGCGCCCGCGGTGGTGTGCACGACGTAGAAGTTCTCCTGCCGGGCGTAGAGCTTGTGCTTGCCGAGGTCGTAGTAGTACCAGCCGCCTTCGGGCCCGTTGAGCACCGGGTCGCTCGCGTCCTGGATGAAGCCGGTCGCCGGCGCCCGGGTGAGCGCGTCGAAGTTCTGGTTCACCAGCACCGCCGCCTCGACCGGCCCGGGGCCCCCGGCGCCGCCGTTCAACGGAATCTTGTAGCGCTGGAACGCCAGGTCCCAGGCGTTGGTCTCCAGCGCCTCGTGGGCCGGCAGGTCCTTCGCGGTGTCGAGGTCCACGTACACGTAGGAGTTCTTGCTGGTCGCGGTGACCACGCTCCGGTTGAGGCCAGAGGGCAGGGCCTCGGTCTTGAAGTAGACGCCGTCGGGCAGGGCGCCGTCGAAGGGGAAGTCGGTGCGCAGGTCGGGCGCGCACCCCGCCGCCGCGAAGGCCACCAGGCACCAGGACAGCCGCGTGAAGGGTCGCATCAGTAGTTCACCTGGACGCCGCCGATGACGCCGCGGGGGGGCCGGGGCAGGTACTGCACGTCGCCCGCGTTGAAGAGGTTGTAGCCGGTGACGAAGAAGCGCAGCCACTCGCGGAAGGTGTAGCCGGCGGTCACGTCGAGGTCGGCGAAGGTCTTCGCCCACTGGGTCTCTTCCAGGCCGTCGCCGTTCTCGTCGACGTAGAACGGGCGCGCGCCGTTGAGGGTGCCGCGCACGGTGAGCTCGAGCCCCAGCTTGCGGTAGCGCGCGGTGAGGGCGGCGGTGCCGCGGTGGGCCGAGCGGCCTTCCAGCGCGCGCGCCTTCTCGACGTCGCGCGCGTCGTTCAGCAGGTAGCCCAGGTCGAAGTACACCGCGCGGGCGAGCCGCATGCGCACCTGCAGCTCGGCGCCCTGGGTGTAGGCCCGCGAGACGTTGCGGTACGTGAAGAGCGTCGGGTTCTCGGGGTTGGGCGGCTGGGTGGTGTCGACGCTGATGAGATCGGTCAGGTCGGTGCGGAACAGGCCCAGCGAGACGTTCCACCCTTCGAGCGGCGGCCGCCAGTCGACGGCCACCGTGGTGCCGATGGAGTGCTCCGGCCGCAGCGCCGGGTTGCCCTGCACCACGTAGCCCACGGAGGTGTTCTCGAAGAGCAGGTAGAGCTCGGTGAAGCTGGGCGGCCGGAAGCCGAGCCCGAAGCTCGCGCGGAGCGTGAAGGCGGGCGCGGGCTCGAACTTCACCGCCACGCGGGGCGACGGCGCGGCGCCGAACTGGCTGTCGAGGTCCAGCCGGAGGCCGGGGAGCAGCTCGAGGCGCTTGCCGAGCAGGGTGATGGCGTCCTGCACGAAGAAGCCCGCCCGGTGGCGCACCGCGCGGTCGACGCCGATGCGGGTCGAGAGCAGCGACTCCTGGAGGTAGCTGGCCCCGCCGGTCGCGAGGTTCGCGTCTCCGAAGCGGTGGTCGACCTGGCCCTCGGCCTCGTAGAGGCGGTCGAGGTTGCGCGAGTAGGCGTCGAGCGCGATGGCGCCGCGCTGGTCCTGCAGGAGCTGGTCGCGGAACAGCCCGGTGCGGCCGCGCACCATCACCGTGGTGCCTTCCTGCGGGCGCACGGTGGCCTTGAGCGAGGCGTCGAACTGCTCCTGGCGGCCCCGGCGGTCGAACACCGCGCCGGTGACGCCCAGGTCCACCGCCTCGGTGTCGCGGCGCAGGTACCCGAGCTTGCCCACCAGGTCGACGCTGGCGGTGGGCTTGGCGCCCAGCTCGGCGTCGGCGTACCAGAGCACCACCCCGGGGCCCGCGGTGCGCGGCCCGGGGTTCTCGGTGGTCGGCGAGAGGATGAAGTACGGCGGCGCGGCGTGGTACCCGGCGTTGAGCCGCCCGTCGAAGAAGCCCAGCTTCCCGGCGACCATGCCGCGGGCGTCGACCTCGCCGAGCTTGGTCTGCGGGAAGTAGAGGCGGTCGGCGCCCTGCTGCTGGCTGCCTTCTCCGCCGGAGGTGCCGAGCTGGAAGCGGGCCATCGCCTCCAGCGGGCGCTGGGGGCGGCGGGTGATGAGGTTGATCACGCCGCCGATGGCGTCGGCGCCGTAGAGCGCGGCCGAAGGGCCCTTGACGATCTCCACCCGCTCCACGTTGGCGAGCGTGAAGCGCGAGAGGTCGATGACGTTGCCCACCCGGCCGTTGATGCGCTCGCCGTCGATGAGCAACAGCACGTACTCGGAGTCGAGCCCCTGCAGCCGCACCCCGGTGCCGCGGAAGCTGTCGGTGGTCTCCACGCCCTGGGCCTGCTGGAGCAGCTGCCCCAGGTCGCGGGCGTTGGAGGCCTCGATCTGCGCGCGGGTGATGACCTCGGTGGCCACCACCGCGTCGGCCTTGGAGCTCGGCGTTCGCGAGCCGGTCACCACCGTGGTCAGCGCGACCGCCGCGCCGTCGCCCGCGATGCCCGCGTCGACGGCCAGCGCGGCCACCTCCCCGGCGTCCAGCGGCCCGGGCTCCACCACGCCGGCGTCGCTTGGCCCGGCGTCGAGCGCCTGGCCCTCGACGGGCCCCGCGTCGGCGAAGGCCT
>JAIBBQ010000227.1 GCA_019694595.1 Myxococcaceae bacterium | reverse complement strand
CACCGCCCCCTGCGCCACCGCCCGCTGTGCCGCCCGCCGCACCACCTGCGCCGCCGCCCGCTGAACCGCCGCCTGCTGCGCTGCCACCGCCGGAGCCCCCGCCTCCGCCGCTTCCTCCGTCGGGGATTCCTCCGTCCACGCGCGGGACCTCGAGGTGCAGTGCCAGCGCCGGAGCGCCTCGCCGGGGCGTCACCGCGCCTGACGCCGTGGCCGCAGGAGGACCTCCGCACGTTGGGATCTGGAGCTCCGCCTCGACGCGGACCTGGCCGGTCCAGTCGGGCTCGGGCAAGGCCGCGACGCGCAGCGTATCGATGCGCGGTCGGCCCGAGAGGCCCAACGACGTCGCTTCCTTCCGCTGGGCAGGAGCCTCGGGCGTGAAGCGCAGCGCGATGCAGCCCTGGGGCTCGTCGCGCTCGAGGACGTAGGTGACGTCGACGACCACCACGCTCTGCCCGCCGCAGGCAGCGAGCAGCAAGGCGACCGCCGCGGTCCGGAGGTGCTTCACGGCCACAGTCTACGACCTGCGGGACTCCGGCATCACCTCGCGCGGAGAAACGCGGTGCCGCGGGAGCCCGGCTCGCGCGCCTCGTCGAGCAGCGACGTCTCCGGGTCGAGTCCCACGATGTGAATCGCGGCGATGCCCTCGGCGAGCATGGCGAACGACTCCTCCACCTTGGGAATCATTCCGCCCTGGATCACCCCCGAGGCGATCTGACGCTTCGCCTCTTCCTCGGTGAGCGTGGGCAGCCGGCTCGACGGGTCGTTCTTGTCGCGCAGCACGCCGGGGACGTTCGAGACCAGGAAGAGCTTCGCGGCCGACAGGTGCGCCGCGACGCGCGTGGCCACCGTATCGGCGTTGATGTTGTACACGTGCCCGAGCGCGTCGCCGCCCAGGGAGCCGATGACCGGCACCACCCCGATGCGAGCCAGCGTCTCGAGCACCGAGACGTTCACCGCGGTGACGTCGCCCACCAGGCCGAGATCCACCGGGGCAGGTCCACCGCCCGTGACCACCTGCGGCGGACGCCGCACCGAGTCCACCAGCGCACAGGAGACGCCCGAGGTGCAGAGCGCAGGCACCTGCGCGAGCCGGAAGGCCGCCGCGACGTCCACGCTCACCTGGCCGCCCAGGGTCATCTTCATCACCTCGAGCGTGGCCTCGTCGGTCACCCGCCGGCCGCCGACCTGCTTGGTCTCGAGACCGAGGCGCTTCTGGAGGTCGGTCGCCTGCGGCCCACCGCCATGCACCACGCAGACCTTGATGCCCGCGGCGAGGAACGCCTTCACCGGGCCGCCGACCGCGCGCGCCAGCTTCTGCTTGTCCTGGGCGAGCTCGCCGCCCACCTTCACCACGAACCACGCGCCGCGGTGCTGCTCGAGGCCGCTCACGGCCACAGCCCCGGCTCGGCGAGCGTGAGCCCTTCGTCGAAGCCCATCATCGCGTTGAACGCCTGCACGGCTTGCCCCGCCCCACCCTTCACCAGGTTGTCGAGCGCCGAGAAACAGACCACGCGGCGGGTCGCGCCGGTGACCGGGCCGAGCGAGAAGCCGACCTCGACGTAGTTGCCGCCGGACACCGCGACCACCTCGGGCTGGCGATCGCCGCGCACGATGCGGACGAAGCGCTCGCCCTCGAAGGTCTTGGCCCACGCCTGGGTGAGGGCCTCCTGCGTGGTGCTCGCCGGCACGTCGACGAAGGTGGTGGCGAAGATGCCGCGCGGAAGCGGCGCCGAGACGGGCACGAACTCCAGCGAGAAGTCCTTCGCCCCGACGGCGCCGAGCGTCTGCTGGATCTCCGGCACGTGCTGGTGCTCGAGCGGCTTGTAGGTCCGCAGGTTCGAGGCCCGCAGCGGGTGGTGGGTCCCGATGACCGGGTTGGCCCCGCTGCCGGAGCTGCCGGTGGCGGCGACGGTGTGCACCGGGCCCGTCAGCAGACCGGCCTTCGCGAGCGGCGCCAGGCCCAGCGCGATGGTGGTGGCGAAGCAGCCCGGGCTCGCCACGTACTTCGCGCCCTTGAGCGCGGCGCGGTTGAGCTCCGGCAACCCGTAGGCGAAGGCGCCGGTCTCCAGCATCGCGGGCCGCGGGTGGGCGACGCCGTAGAAGGTCTCGTAGGCCTTCGGGTCACGCAGCCGGAAGTCGCCCGACATGTCGACGATGCGCCCGCCGTAGCCGGAGTCGAGCAGCTCGAGCACCACCTTGGCGGTCGTCTTGTGCGGCAGCGCGAGGAAGACCACGTCGACGCCCTTGGCCGCCTCCGCGGCCGGCACCTGCTCGAAGCGCAGGCTGGAGAGCCCGGCGAGGTTGAAGTGCACGTCCCCGAGCGCCTTGCCGACGTTGTCGACCGCGGTGACGCGCGCCACCTCGACCTGGGGGTGAAAGAGCAGCCGGCGCAGCAGCTCCGCGCCGCCGTACCCGGTGCCACCGATCAACAGCGCCTTGAGCTTGGCCATGACCGCGCCTTGTAGCCGCGGGCGGACTGAAAGTCCTTGTCGTTGCAGCCACCTGCGAGAGGGCGAAACCTCCTGTCACCTGAAGGCGACAATTCCAGCAGCGGTTGCAAGGGGAGCGGTCTGGAAGGAGTCCTTCGATGTCGAAGGTCACGGTGCAAGCAGGCGACTCGATGTGGGCCATCGCGCAGCGCGCTGGCGTGTCGCTGAAGGACCTGATCCAGGCCAACCCGCAGGTCGAGAACCCGAGCCTCATTCACCCGGGAGAGGAGCTGCAGCTCCCGGGCAGCACCGACGACTTCGAGCAGCCGGCCCCGCCGCCGGTCGACCTCGGCTCCACGCCCGCGCCCGAAGCACCGGCGGAGCCGCCGCCCGCGGCGCCGGATCCAGCCGCGGCGCCCGAGGCCGCTCCGCCGGCGAACGTGTACACGGTTCGCTCGGGGGACACGCTCTCGGGCATCGCAGCGCGCGCCGGGGTGAGCCTCGCGCAGGTGCTGCGCGCGAACCCCGACATCCGGAACCCGAGCCTCATCTTCCCCGGGCAGCAGATCACGATCCCCGAGGGCGGCGACGTCCCCCAATCGAGCACGCCCGCGCCCAGCGGCCCGACCAGCGCGGCGCCGAGCCCGAGCGGAGATGCTGGAGCGAATCCGTACTACTCGCAGTTCGTCGACGCCGCGAAGAAGGCCGGCGTGCCCGAGTCGTGGGCCTCGAACCCCGCGCTCATCGAGCTGGTGAAGCACGAGTCCGGCTTCCGGCCCGATGCGAAGAACCCGTCGAGCTCGGCGTTCGGCATGTTCCAGTTCCTCGATTCGACCTGGTCGAGCTACCTGCCCGAGGTTCCGTACGGGTCGAAAGATCCGTACTGGCAGGCCGTCGGTGGCTTTCGCTACATCGAGAAGCGGTACGGAACCCCCGAGCGGGCCTGGGCCTTCTGGCAGGCGACGGTGCACAAGGACGCCAGCATCGCCCCCCCGGATCTGCGCTCGAACGCCCAGTACTGGATCGACCACGACTACGGCGGCTACTGACCCCGGGGCCCACCCCGCCTCGCCCAAACGCCAAGTACCGAGTCACCCGGTCACCCAGTCGACCCGGTCACCCAGTCGACCCACGCACCCGGTCGACCCACGCACCCGGTCGACCCACGCACCCGGTCGACCCACGCACCCGGTCGACCCAGGCACCCGGTCGACCCGGTGCCTGAGTACCCTGCCGCCAACGAGGGCACCCGGCCGAGTGGGCCGGTGCTTTCTCGGACACCCCGCTTGATTTCCCGTACGAACTCGCGACGGGGCGACGGCGCGGCCGTGACGAAGTCTCAGGTCTCGCGAAAGATCCTCATTCGCGCACTCGCGAGAGACGAACGCACTCGAAGTCTCACGCACCGAGACTCGGCGCCGCTCGCGCGCCCTAACCCTGATTCTCGAGAAGCCAGTGCGCCAGCGCCTGCGCCCGTGGAATCAACGTGGCCACCTCGATGTGCTCGTCGAGGGTGTGGAAGCCCTTCCCTCGCGGCCCGAGTGCATCGATGGAGGGGATGCCCATCGCGCTCGAGGTATTCGCATCGCTCCCCCCGCCCACCCGCGGCGACTCCGAGGCTGCGAGCCCGTGTGCCTGGGCGCAGCGCGCGTAGCTCTCGAGCAGCCTGACCGAGGCGTCGGTGCGCTCCATCGGAAGCCGCGACGGCCCCCCGGTGAGCGTCAGCGCCGTTCCTGGGACGCTGGCCGCCGCCTTCGCCGCGGCGGACTGCAGCGCGGCCACCAGCGCCTCCGCGTCGGCCTTGGTCGAGAACCGCAGGTCGAGCTCGGCGACGCCGTCGTCCGGCACGGTGTTCTTGCCCTGCCCGCCGACCACCTTGCCGACGTTCACCGTGACGCCCTTCGCGTAGTCGGTCTGCTGCTGGGCGGCATCGACGAAGCGGGCCAAGGCCCACAGCGCGTTGGCGCCGTCAGCGTGGTTGTTCCCGGCGTGCGCGGCCTTGCCCTTGGCCAGGCAGGTCATCGCCCCGGTGCCCTTGCGGGCGGTCACGATGGCGTCGTTGGCGCGCCCCGACTCGAACACCAGCGCCGCCTGCGCACCGGCGATGACGCGGCGAATGAGCGGCGCGCCCTCGGGCGAGCCCACCTCCTCGTCACTCACCACCACCACACGCACCGGGGCAATGGCCGACAGCCCCGTGGTGGCCGCGACCGCCTTGAGCGCCCAGGCGACCACCAAGAGCCCGCCCTTCATGTCCAGCACGCCCGGCCCCCGCCGCAGCTCGCCGTCGACCCGGTACCCCTCGAACTTGCCCGGGGGGAAGACGGTGTCGAGGTGCCCGAGCAGCGCGACCGGCGCCGCGCCCGCGCGGCCCTGGGACGAGAACACCAGGTGATCCGCGAACCGGGTGCTCGCCACCACCTCGCAGCCGAGCCCAGGCACGGCGAACGCTTCCTTGAGGAGCGCGCCCACCTTTCGCCCGCCTTCCGGGTTGTCGGTGAAGGAGTTGACGTTGACGAGCGCCGCCAGCGCCTCCTCCACCTCGGGGAGCCGGCTGGAGAGCCACTTCACCGCCTCGGTCGAGCCCATACCCCGTCGTTACCACGGGTTGCGCGCGCGGCGTGACCCTGCGAGGGCGATGGGCTATTGCCAGCGGCCCGGCCGAACGCGGCCCGAGGCTTCTCCATGCTGGTCCTGCGCGACGTTCAGAAGAGCGACCTCACCGGGCTGATGCGCCTGGCGAAGGTGCTCGACAGCGTGAACCTCCCGCACAACAAGGACGTGCTCGAGCGCCTCATCGAGCGTTCGGTGAAGAGCTTCGCGGAGAAGCTCGAGCCGAAGGACCGCGAGTACCTCTTCGTGCTGGAGGACAAGCGCAACAAGGCGCTCGTCGGCACCTCGATGATCATCGCGCAGCACGGCACCCGCGAAGCGCCGCACATCTACTTCCAGGTGTCCCAGGCCGAGCACTACAGCGCGTCGCTCGACCGGCACTTCCGGCACCAGGTGCTGTCCATCGGCTACAACTACGAAGGCCCGACGGAGATCGGCGGCCTGGTGGTCGACCCGCCGTTCCGCTCCGGGCCCGAGAAGCCGGGCAAGCAGCTGTCCTACGTGCGCTTCCTCTTCATGGCGGGACAGCGCAAGAACTTCCGCCCCCGCGTGCTCGCCGAGCTGATGCCGCCGCTGCTGGAGGACGGCCGCAGCGTGCTCTGGGAGGCCTGCGGCAAGAAGTTCACCGGCCTCGACTACCGCGAGGCGGATCAGCTCTCGCGCAAGAACAAGGAATTCATCAAGGAGCTCTTCCCCGCCTCCGACATCTACGTCTCGCTCTTCAGCGAGCGCGCCCAGAAGCTGGTGGGCGAGGTGGGCCCGGAGACCAAGGGCGTCCAGCGCATGCTGGAGCGCATCGGCTTCTCGTACGTGAACCACATCGACCCGTTCGACGGCGGCCCCCACTACGAGGCCGACCTCGAGAACGTGTCGCTGGTGCGGCGCTTCCGCACCGCGACCCTGGCCAAGGAACCGCTGGAGCTGGAAGCCGAGGACATGCTCGTCGGCGTCACCCGGCCCACGGGGAAGAACCGCTTCCGTGCGGTGCGCACCCCGGTGCGCTTCGACGACACCCAGGCCTACCTGCCGACGTGGGCCCGCGAGCTTCTGGGCGTCAAGCCCAAGGACAAGCTCTCGGTGATCCCCTTCGAGTGATGCGCGCGCTCCTGCTCGTCGCCTTCCTCGCCGCAGGAGGCGAGGAGGAGCCCAAGGACCCGGCCCCAGGGCCCTCCGATGCGCAGCTGACCGCCGGCCGGCGGTTCGCCAGCCAGTTCCTCGCCGACGAGGCGGAGGCGCTCAAGAAGCAGTCGACCCCCGCGTTCCTGCAGCAGGTCGGAGGCGCCGCGGGCCTCGACGCGCTCTCGCGCAAGGTGCGGGGCGACTTCGGGACCGAGACCCGCTTGATGCACGACCAGGTGCACGAGCGCGCGGGCCTCACCGTGTACACGCGGCTCTCGGCCTTCAGCTACTTCGCGCGGGGCGTGGAGCTCGAGCTGGCGTGGGACGCCTCGGGCCGGCTCGCGCAGCTCACCGTTCAGCAGTCGGAGCGCGAGGCGCCGAGCCCGTACGCGGACTACGTCACCCGCACCAAGCTCCGGCTCCCGTTCGAAGGCCCGCTCCACGTGCTCTGGGGCGGCCGCACCTGGGAAGACAACCACCACGCCTCGGTGGCCGACCAGCGCTACGCGCTCGACCTGGTGCTGTGGAAGGGGCCCAACACCTTCGCGGGCGACGGCAAGGAGCTCGCGCAGTACTTCTGCTTCGGGCGGCCCGTGGTCTCGCCGGCCGACGGCACGGTGGTGGTCCTCAAGGCCGGCTACGGCGACAACGTGCCCGGGCAGGTCAACCCGCTGGAGATCTTCGGCAACCACGTGGTCATCGACCACGGCAGCAACGAGTTCTCGCTGCTCGCGCACCTCAAGGCGGGGAGCATCGCGGTGAAGGTGGGCCAGAAGGTCCGCGCGGGCGAGAAGATCGGCCTCATCGGCAACAGCGGCGCCTCCACCGAGCCGCACCTGCACTACCAGCTCATGGACGGGCTCGACTGGAAGGTGGCCCACGGCCTGCCGCCCCGCTTCGTGCGCTACCTCGCCGACGGCAAGGCCATCGAGTCGGGTGAGCCGCGGCGGCTCCAGCTCCTCACGCCGGGGTCCTAGAGGCCCACCGCGCCCAGCAGCGGACCGAAGGTGTCGTCCTTGCGCAGCGACGGCAGGGAGACGTCGTCCACCGCGCGGCGGCTGATGTTCTTGAACGCCACGCCGATCTCCTTCACCGGGGCCGCGGCGAGGAGCGCGTCGACTTCCTTCCTGGCCTCTGCCAGCACCGCGCTCGCCTTGTCGGCATCGGACTCGAGCGTGGCGAGGATGGCGCGGCAGACCGCTGCCTGTCCGAGCTTTCCGCATTCACCCGATAGCCGGTACTGGGCCCTCACCAAGGGATTGGGGACGTCGCGGACCGGGCGCTTGAGTTCCTGTTCGATGGTCCGCCTGGCCTGCGCAATCGCGTCCTTGGCCGGACGACCCTGCTTGGCGAGCGCCACCGCCACGCCGACCGCGGCCTCGGGCCCCGGGTAGTAGCGCTGCATCACTTCGTACGCCTCGAGGGCCACGTCGTAGGCCTTCGCCTTGAGCGCGCGCTGGGCGAGGAACTGCAGGCGGGAGTCGCCCCACACGTTGCCGAGCTTGGCGTTGACCGCGGCCGAGGTCAGCGCGGAGGCGAACTCGCCAGTGAGCGTCTCGAGGCGCGCGAGCTCCGCGTGGAGGTCGGCGGCCGGGGCATCGCGCTTGGACCAATCCTTCTCGGTGAGCGCGGCGCGGAGCGCGCGGAGGATGGCGACTCCACTCTCGGGGCTCGCGCGGTCGGCCAGCTCCAGCACCTCGGCCGCGTTCGCGCGCGCGTCAGCCTCGATGAGCTTGGTGGCCTGCGCGACCCGTCGATCGACCTTGCCCGACGGCACCTCTTTCCCGGACAGGAACTTGCCCGCGAGCACGCGCTTGGTGAGCCGCTCGAGGAACTCGTCGACCTGCTTCGCGACGACCTTCGTCTTGCGCGTCTCGTGGTCCCAGTCGACCAGCGCGCCGGCGGCGACGTCGGCGCAGAGGAAGTTGCCCGCACCGTCGGTCGCCACCGGAAGCAGCGACGGAGAGAAGCCTTCGACTTCTTCCCGGAGCTCCTCGAGTGCGTCGCACGCCGCGTCGACCGGAAGCCAGTCCATGCCCTCGGGCTCGCTCTGGCAGAACAGGCTGTCACCGCCGTCGCGCCAGGCCCAGAGCGTGCGCAGCGAGACCGGCACGGCGATCGCCTTCTCGAGCGCCTTCAGGGAAGCGGCAGGAGACAGCGCGGCGACGTAGCGCGGGTAGTTCGCGGTCAAGGCCGCGATGAGCGCCTGCGCGGCTGCTCCGTCGCCGGATCCGCGCGTGGTCGCGGCGGCCGGCGCAACCGGCCGACCCTTCCTGGAAGCGCCTCCCACCTCGACGTAGCCCTTCTTCGTCTTCTCCCGCACCAGCGCTTCTGCCGCGGCCTGGGCAGCGGCGGCGTCCGCGAAGGGCTTCACGTTCGACTGGCCCGCGGTGCCGAGCTTCCCGAAGCGGACGACGAGCTTCGAGCCGTCGACCTCGAACTCCCAGAACTTGCTGGCCCCACCCTCGGTGCACTCGAAGCGTCGCGTCGTCATGCCCGGACAGACACCTCCGGGTGACGGCGAGTGCAGGAATCCTCCGGCTCAGAGGCCGTGCGCCGGCGCGACCACCTGCTCCCACAGCGGGCGGAAGTACTGGTACCCGTCGGTCGGCGTGGCCGGGAGCTTGTAGACGCCGTAGTCGTGACCCTTGGCGTAGTCCCGGTAGCCCTGGGTCACCTTGTAGAAGAGGTCGGTGGCGCCGACGCCGAGGTGCGAGAGCGCGGTGGTGAGCGAGGCCCCCGGCTTGAGCGCGCCGTACGCGAGCAGCACCAGGTGGTTGGTGAGGTGCGGCTTGAAGCCATCGAAGGCGTAGAAGGTCGCGCTGCGCTTGCCGTTGGCGTCGACCGAGTCGAACTCCTTGAGCTGGCCGAGCTGCCCCTTGTTGGGCAGGCCCGCGCAGCCCGCCGCGAGCAGGCCCGAGAACTGACCGCTGCCGACCGAGACGCCCGCGCCGCCGTTGAGGCCACAGGCCACCGTGGTGCTGAAGGTGTCGCTCGCCAGCGCGAGGTAGATGTCGAACAGCTGGTCGAGGGTGAGGCCGGTGTAGCGGTAGTTCTTGATGTTGGCGGCGATGGTGGCGCCGCCGGGCGCACCGCCGCCGGAGGTGGCGAAGACCGCGTGCAGGTGGGTCAACCCCGCGCTCTGGAGCTGGGCGGTGAAGGCCGCGTGGTCGTACGCGTTGAGGAAGGCCTCGGTCGGCCCTCGCCCGCCCAGATAGAGCGTGGAGACGAGGACCGCCCCCACCATGCCTTCGCGGTAGTTGGGGTTCCACCCGCGGTCGAGGTTGGTGTCGCCGTCGATGCCCGTCGGCGTCTTGCCGCCCGCGTAGCTGGCGTCGGCCGTGGTGTACGCCGAGCCGACGAGGGTGGCCTTCATCACCAGGTCGGCCTTCGTCACCTCGGCGGCGGTGAGCTGCGACCACACCCGCGGCGTCAGCTTCGCCAGCGCGAGCGGACCGGTGAGCATCCGCTCGTGCTGGGCCATGTAGCCACCGTTGCCGAACGGATCCCTCCCGTTGAGCATGTAGCGGAGCTGCGCGAGCAGGCGCGCATCGGCGGTCGAGTTCCCGGCGTACGAGGCCGCGGCCAGCACGATGGACTGTCCGTCGCAGTCGCTGCAGAACCGCTCGCCACCGCTGTTGACGCCGAACCAGCCCAGCGGCGCGGCGATGGCTGCGCTCACCGTCGCCGCGGGAGGACTCCCGAACGCCGGGCCACTCCCGCCGCCACTCGACGCCGAGCCGCCACCACTCGACGCAGTACCGCCACCACTCGACGCAGTACCGCCACCACTCGACGCAGTACCGCCGCCGCTCGACGCAGTACCGCCACCGCTCGACGCCGTACCGCCACCGCTCGACGCCGTACCGCCACCACTCGACGCCGTACCGCCGCCGCTCGACGCAGTACCGCCACCGCTCGACGCAGTACCGCCACCACTCGACGCCGCGCCGCCGCCGCTCGACGCCGCGCCGCCACCGCTCGACGCCGCACCGCCACCACTCGACGCAGCACCACCGCCGCTCGAC
>JAIBBQ010000027.1 GCA_019694595.1 Myxococcaceae bacterium | reverse complement strand
CGCGGGGCGGGGCGGCGCCCGGGCCGAGCGCGAACACCAGGCCGACGCCGGCCGCGGCCAGCACCGGCACCACGTACGGCCAGCGCGAGCGCGAGCGCACCACCGGCGCGAGCGGCAGGCTCTCCGGTTCGCGCGCGGCGGGAGCGCTCACCACCGGAAACTCGACTGCGGTGACGCGTGCCGCGGCCGTCGCCTCGGGCATGGCCCGCCGCACCAGCTCACGGGTGGCGTCGGCCGAGGCGGGGCGCAGCTCGGGCTTCTTCTGCAGCAGCGACTCCAGGAGCCCGTCGACCTGGGGCGAGACCGGCACCAGCGCGCCCAGGCGGGGCGGCTTCTCCATCACGTGCTGGCGCATCAGCTCCACCACCGTGCTGCCGAGGAAGGGCAGCCGCCCGGCGAGCATCTCGAAGAGCATCACGCCCAGGCAGTAGAGGTCGGTCTGGGGCGTCGCCTGCAGCCCGCACGCCTGCTCGGGCGCGAGGTACTCCGGCGTGCCGATCATCAGCGAGGCGCGCGCGCCGTCGAGCGAGGCGTCCTTCCCCGCGAACTCCACCGGCTGCTGCTTCGCCAGCCCGAAGTCGAGCAGCTTCACGTGGCGCTCGCCGTTGGACTGCACGGACACGAAGACGTTCGACGGCTTCAGGTCGCGGTGCACCACGCCCATGCGGTGCGCCGCCGAGAGCGCGGCGAGGATGTCGTCGACGAAGCCCAGCGCCTGCCGCTCGTTCAGGCGGCCGTCGCGCTGCAGCACCTTGTCGAGCGGCTCGCCTTCGAGGAACTCGGTCACCATGAACTGGCGCCCGTCGGGCAGCGTCCCGAAGGTGATGATGTCGATGATGCCCTGGTGCTTGATGGTCGAGAGCGCCTGCGCTTCCTTGAGGAAGCGTCCGCTCTGCTCCGGGTCGTTCACCAGGTCGGGCCGCAGCACCTTGACCGCCACGTTGCGGCCGATGAGCGGGTGAATCGCCCGGTAGACGACGCCCATTCCCCCGATCGCCAGTGGGGCTTCGATGACGTAGTCGCCTACGCGTTGCCCGATGAGGGGGTCGGGGCCCTGTGGTACGGGGATCGGGCCAGGCAGGGGTTGCGTCTCCATCGCCATCATGGAGAAGCCTAGCATCGGCCCTCTTGGCGTCTCGTCTTCCGTGGTAACCACCAAAGCCGCCATGCGCGCACCCACACCCACCCTGGCGAGGCGGGCCCGGTACTTCCGGGTGGTGCTGCAGCGCTTCCGCATGAATCTGGTGGTGGCGCTGCTGCTCTTCGGCGGCACCCCGCTGCTCTACGTGCTCGCGTACCGGTACGCCGACGGCTCGGCGCCCACGTACGGGCGGGCGCTGCAGCACGTCTACTTCCTGCTCTTCGGTCAGCCGACGCTGGAGCTGGTCGACGACTGGCGCATCATCGTGCTCAACCTGCTCATCCCTCCGGTGGGCATCGGTTTGGTGGTGGACGGCATCGTTCGCTTCGCCTACCTCTTCTTCGCCAAGCACCGGGCGGACAAGGAGTGGATCGAGTTGGTCGCCGACAGCATGCGCGGTCACGTCATCGTCTGCGGCGCCGGCCGCATCGGGTACCGGGTGACCTGCCAGCTCCTCAAGCTGAAGCGCGAGGTGGTGGTGGTGGAGAAGCGGCAAGACGCCCCGTTCGTGGCGGCGATCCGCGACCTCCAGGTGCCGCTGCTCATCGACGACATCCGCGCGCCGCGCTCGCTGGAGCGGCTCAACGTGGCCCACGCCGAGGCGGTGGTGTGCGCCACCGACGACGACCTCACCAACCTCAACGTGGCGCTCGACGCCCGCCGCCTGGCGCCCCACGTGCGGGTGGTGATGCGGCTGTTCGACGAGGACCTCGTGGAGCGGGTGCGCGAGAACTTCCACGCCGAGGCGCATTCCACCTCCGCGCTGGCGGCGCACACGCTGGCCCTGAGCGCGCTCGACCCGCGCATCGTGCATTCCTTCCCGGTGGACACCCACCTCATGGTGGTGAGCCGCTTCCTGGTGGGCGAGAAGCTCACCGGCATGAAGGTGAGCGAGCTGCGCGACCGCTTCGGCGCGCTCACCCTGAGCCGGGTCGCGCTGGGCAACGCCGAGCAGCTCCACCCGCCCGGGCCCACCGCGCTGGCGAAGGGCGACACCCTGACGCTGCAGTGCGCGTACCAGGCCTACCTCGCGCTGCGCGAGTTCACCGGCGAGGCCCACCCGCCGCTGGCGGCGCGCGGCTGACCCGACTCCTTCCCCGTCGCTCGACCGAGGTCACACCATGGCGCAGAAGATTGCCCTCATTCCCGGAGACGGCGCCGGCATCGAGGTGATGAAGGAAGCCGAGCGGGTGCTCGACCGCGTGCAGGCCAAGTTCGGGGTCGCGCTGGAGCGCGAGTCGTTCGACTTCGGCGCCGAGCGCTACCTCAAGACCGGGGTGGCGATGCCGCCCGGGCAGCTCGAGGTCTTCCGCAAGGACTTCGACGCCATTCTCTTCGGCGCGGTGGGCGACCCGCGGGTGCCGGGGCAGGTGCACGCGCGGGAAATCCTGCTCGGCCTGCGCTTCGGGCTCGACCTCTACGTCAACTTCCGGCCGTGCCGGCTGCTCGACGACCGGCTCTCGCCGCTCAAGGGCAAGGGCAAGAAGGAGATCGACTTCGTGGTGTTCCGCGAGAACACCGAAGGCCAGTACAACGGCCTCGGCGGCGTCTTCAAGAAGGGCACCGCCGACGAGCTCGCCATCTGCGAGGAGATCAACACCCGCAAGGGCGTCGAGCGCCTCATCCGCGCGGGCTTCGCGTGGGCCAAGGCCAACGGCCGCAAGCGGGTGACGCTGGGCGACAAGTCGAACGCCATCGGCGCGCACGAGCTGTGGCTGCGCACCTTCAAGGAAGTGGCGGCCGAGTACCCGATGCTGGAAGCGACGCACCTCTACATCGACGCGCTCGCCATGCAGCTGGTGCTCAAGCCGGAAGACTTCGACGTCATCGTCACCACCAACCTCTTCGGCGACATCCTGACCGACCTGGGCGCGGGCCTCACCGGCGGCCTGGGCATCGCGCCCAGCGCGAGCCTCAACCCCGAGTCGACGCCGCTCTTCGAGCCGGTGCACGGCTCGGCGCCCGACATCGCGGGCAAGGGCCTGGTGAACCCGATGGCGATGTTCCTCACCACCGCGCTGATGCTCAAGGAGCTCGGCTACGACGTGGCCGCGCTGGCGCTGGAGAAGGCGGTCGAGCACTGCGTGGCGGCGGGCGAGACCACCAGGGACCTGGGGGGCAGCAAGAGCACCAGCCAGGTCACCGACGCGGTGCTCGCGCGGCTCTGACGCGTCACTTCCGGGGCTTGGGGCCGAGGCCGGCCTTGGCCCGCGCCTCGAGCAGCTTCTGTTCCTCGGCGGTGCCGAGCGGCGGCACCGGGCCGAACGCCTTCGCCAGGTGGAGAATCTTGGCGCAGTGCTCGACCAGCTCGTGGCGCAGCAGCGCGAGCTCGAGCGACGGGCCCCACGAGAAGACGCCGTTCCCCTGGAGCAGCGCCGCGTCGTACAGGCCTGCGGCCTTCTCCAGCGCCGCGTTCTGCGCCGCGTCCTTGGGCATCGCGCGGGGCAGGGTGGGCACCGTGTTGCCCAGCGACACCACCATCTCGGGCAGCGCGATGGGCGAGAGCTGCTGGCCCGTGAGCCCGAGCGCGGTGGCGTACGGCGGGTGCGCGTGCACCACGGCGTCGACCTCGGGCCGCCCGCGGTAGATGGCGAGGTGCAGGTCGAGCTCGCCGAACGGCTTGCGCCGCCCTTCGAGCACCTTGCCCGCGGCGTCCACCACCAGGAGCATGCCGTCGTCGACGCTGCCCTTGGACACCGCGGTGGGGGTGATGAGGAAGCGGTCGCCGGTGAGGCGCACGCTCACGTTGCCGTCGTGGTTCGCCACCCAGCCGTTCTGGTGGAGCCGCCGGCTCACCTGCACCAGCTCGGCGCGGACCTTGGGCAGGGGCGCGGAAGGCATCGAACGCTAGGCCGGACCCAGCTGGACCTTGTCCACCACGCCCACCACCAGCGAGCGAATGGGCAGCGTCTTGTCCTGGAGAATCTGCCGCACGCCGGTGCCTTCGCGCAGCACCAGCACCACGTCGCCCTTGCCGGCGCCCGAGGTGTGGTCGACCGCGAGGAAGCTCTTGCCCATCGGCGCCTGCTTCTCGTCGAGCGGCTGCACCACGAGCAGCTTGCGGGCGTGGAAGGCGGGGTGCTTCTCGCTCGCCACCACCGTGCCCAGCACCTTGCAGAGGTTCACGCGTCGACCTCGTCGATCAGGCCGACGATGGCGCTGTCCACCGGCACGAACCACGGGTCGCAGGCCAGCGCCGCTTCGCGGCTGCCCACCAGGTAGACGAGCGACTTGGGGCTCGCGGACACGCGGTCCACCGCGACCTCCGGAGGGCCCGACGGCTTCTTGTGGTGGTCGAGCGGCTGCACCACGAGCAGGCGCGCGCCTTCGAGGCCCGCCACCTTCTTGGTGGCGACGACGGTGCCGATCACCTCGCCCAGGTACATGACGGGTGGACTTAGCGCTTCAGTTGTCCAATGCAACCCCGACGGTGATCGGGATCTCGACCGCCGTGGTGTCGTCGGGGCTGTCCAGGCTGGGGAAGGTGACCCGCTTGGCCGCCTTCTTCATGCACTCGCCCCAGGAGCTGGTGTTGTACTTCTCCGGCGAGATGCTGGCGCTGGACACCGCGCCCGAGCCGACGACGTTCGCGGTGACGATGACCTTGCCCACCTTGAGGTTGGGGTTCTTGCGCAGCTCTTCCTCGATGCACGCCTGGAACGACTTGATCTTGTCGTTCACGGTGCGCTGCGCGGCCTCCGACCACTTGGCGGAGACCACGACCTCGGGCTTGGAGCCGCCTTCGTTGGCCCGGCGATCCTTGGGGATCTTGTCGCCGCCCTTGCCAGCGTTCTCCTTGTAGAAGTCGTCGAGGCCAGGCGTCTTGGTGCCGCCGCCGAAGAGGTCGGCGTTGCTCGGGTTGGTCGCGGTGCCCGCGCTGCCGGTGCCGGTGTTGGCGCCGCCGGTGTTGCCGGCGATCATCGGGCGCTTGGCCTGCTCTTCCTGCTGGCGCTTCTTGCGCTCCGCGGCGGCGGCCTGCCGGCGCTTCTCTTCTCCGCTCAAGATGTCCTTGAGGCCGCTGATGCCTTCGGCCGAGAAGAACGACTGCTGCACTTCCTGGCCGTTCTCGTCGGTGCGGGTGACGTTGAGCGGCACGATGTGCAGGGTGGACAGCAGGAAGAGGATGCCCACCGGCAGCCCGAGGCCGCCGAGCACGAAGAGCGCGATCTTCCAGGGCGGGTTGCGCTTGTTGACGCCCGCCTGGGCGATGAAGAACTTGGTCGCCTCGCCGGGAGGGGGCGCCAGGCTCGGGTCGGCTTCGCCCAGGGCCGCGAAGGGGTCGGCCGGCGCCGCCGAGGCGCCGTCGTTCGCGGTGGCGTCGGGCCCGCTGGCGTCGGTGTCCCCGGTGCTGGCGGCGGCGTCGGGCTGAGGGTCGGTGGCCGGGGCGTCGTTGAAGAGGTCGCCCAGCCCGCCGCTGGCGGCGTTGAGCGGCGACTGGATGACGGCCTGGGTCGCCTGGTCGTCGAACTGCGCCCCGGCGGCGTCGGTGGGCTCCGCCGAGACCTCGGCGTGGCCGTGGCCGTTGCCGTTGCCGTTGCCGCCCTGCGCGGGCGCCTGGCGGTTGGTGATCTCCGGCGACGGCATCTCGTTGGCCACCGCGACGTCGCGCTGCACCGCCGCCGAGGCCTTCGACGGGGGCCGGGGCGCCGCGCCGGGGGCCACCGCGACGCCCGCGAAGACCGGGCTCACCTCGGGCACGTCGCTGGCGCGCTTCCAGTCGGCCATGCCCTGCTTCCAGAGGTAGGTGCGCAGGGTCAGCTCACCCGCCTTCACCTTCTGCTCCAGCGCCACCAGGTCGAGCGGGCCGATCTGCGTGCCCTTGACCATGGCGTACCAGGCGGCCGACATGTCGAGCGACGGCATGGCCCGGGTGCTCTCCTCTTCCCAGGGGGAAGGGCCGGCCGGGGCGCCCGAGGTGTCCACGGCCTGGGCCGACGGGCCCTGCACGGAGATCAGGTTCTGGCACTGCTTGCAGCGGATCTTGACCGACTTCCCCCGCACCTTCTCGTCGGCGATGGCGTAGCGCTTCTGACACTTGTCACAGGTGACGTTCACGGGGTCGAGGGCCTTCGGGCAAAGGAGGCTGCAGAAAGGAGGTTACCTCGGCATTCGTTGACTTGGAACCAACCCCCACATAGGAAGCCGCGCCTTTCCAACCCTCTCTCACGGTGGGGACTCTTCAATGCCGGCCAGGGACCTCGGGAACAAGTTCGTCTGCTTCAAGTGCAGCGCAAAGTTTTACGACATGAAGAAGCCTGATCCGGTCTGCCCCAAGTGCGGGACCGATCAGCGCGAGAGCCCGGCCAACCGGCCTGCGGAAAAGACGCGCGGCCGCCTGGCGTCGGTTCCCAAGGTGGTGGAGTCGGTCGAGGAGCCCATCGCCCCGGCGGCGGGCGACGACGAGGAAGAGGCCGACGACTTCGAGGAAGTCGAAGAGGCCGACGACGAAGAGCCGTGAGTCAGTGGGCGGCCAGGTCGACGGCGACCTCGGCCACCTGACCTTCGGCCACCGTCGCGCTCACGTGGGTGGTGCCCAGCACCGGGTGCCACACGGTGAGCGTGCGCGCACCCGCCGGCACACCGTCGAGCCTGAATTCGCCCGCGGCCGAGGTGAGCGCGGCGAGCTCGTGGTCGACCACCGCCACCCACCCGTGCATCCACGGGTGCACATCGCACTTGAGCTCCACCACCCCGGGGGCCTGGGGCAGGGGGCGGGTGATGGTCTGGGGCAAGGGCATCGCCACGTTGAAGACGTTGGCCGCGCCCGACTTGCCGCGCACGTTGTGGAGCGCCTGGTCGCTGTTGACGATGGCGAGCTGCCCTCCGGCGCGGGCGAGCACCACCGGGGGCAGGTAGGCGCAGCCGTGCTGATCGACCTGGGCCTTGCCGGGCGGGGTGGTGGCCAGCGGCGCGCCGTCGACGGTGACCAGCGCGTTCTCCAGCGCGCCGTCGTGGAGCAACACGCTGCGGTCTTCGACCTCGGCGCCGCAGGCGGCGACCAGGTCGGCGCTCACCTGCTGCGGGGGCTTCCTGGTGAAGGGGCCGCTGAAGCGCACCACGCCGTGCACCGCGCCCTTGGGCCCTTCGGCGGCGAGCCGGGCGACGGCTGCGGGCGGCGGCGCCGCGGCGGGTTCCTGGCGTTCCTTGCACCCGAATCCGGCGACGGCGAAAACGGCGATGGATCGGGTGAGACCTTTTAGGTAAGAGCAAACGCGATCACGCATCGACGTGATTTGTCTCACGGAGGATCGGGCTTGCGGGAGAAATTGTTGGCGCTGCTGCAACTGCAGAAGGTCGATCTGGAGATCGCCGCTGCGCGCAAGGCTGCCGAGACCTACCCCAAGCAGCTCGGAGAGCTGGAGAAGGAGCTCGCGGCGGCGCGGTCGGTACTCGAGGCCGAGCGTTCGAAGCTCACCGACATGGATCGCCAGCGCTCGACGCTGGAGCAGACCATCGTCGAGGAGAAGGACAAGGTGAAGAAGTGGGAGGCGCGGCTCACCGAGCAGCGCTCCACCCGCGAGTACTCCGCCCTGGCGCGAGAAATCGACATCGCCAAGAAGTCGAACCTGACCATGGGCGAGGAGTCGGTCGAGCTCGCCAAGCAGGTCGCCGCGCAGCGCGAGGTCGCCAAGCAGAAGGAAGGCGTCTTCTCCGCGAAGGCCACCGAGCTGCAGGGCAAGATGGACGAGATCAAGGCCAAGCTCGCCGAGGCCGAAGGCGCGATGAGCGGGCTCGAAGGCAAGCGGGCGGAGGCGGCCAAGACCGTCGATGCCACGCTGCTCAAGCGCTACGACCAGGTCCGCAAGAAGCGCATGCCGGCGCTGGTCTCGGTGGTGCACCCGGGCACCTGCCAGGGCTGCCGCATGAACGTGCCGCCGAACATGTACAACCAGCTGATCGCCTCCATGGGCATCGGCGAGTGCCCGCGCTGCAACCGCATCATTCACGCGGCCGAGGCGCTGGAGCCCAAGGCCGCCTGACGGGGACCGGACGTTCCGGTCCTCGAGCGGGCGCCCGCGCGTGATGGTGAGCCGCCCGAAGAGCCCTTCCGACGTCGAGCTCCTGCGCTTCCTCGCCCGCGAGGAGCCGTTCGCGCTCGCGCTCAGGGCGTTTCCCGGGCTCAACCGCGAGCGGCTGTCGAAGGCGCTGGAGCGCGCGGCCGATGCGCTGCGCGAGCCGTCGAGCCCGCCGCTGCCGCCGCCGGTGCCCGCCAAGGTGCGCGTCTATTCGGACGGGGCGGCGCGGGGGAACCCGGGCCACTCGGGCGCGGGCGCGGTGCTGGTGGAGCCGTCGGGCCAGGTGCTCGACCGCGTCGGCAAGTACCTGGGCGTCAAGACCAACAACTACGCCGAGTACATGGGCCTGCTCCTCGGGCTGCGGCGCGCGCGCGCGCTGGGCGTGAGCGAGGTCGAGGTCTTCGCCGACAGCGAGCTGATGATTCGTCAGCTCGGCGGGCGCTACCAGGTGAAGAGCACCACGCTGAAGCCGCTCTACGACGAGGCGGTGCGGCTCCTGAACGACTTCTCGCGGGTGAAGCTGGTGCACGTGCCGCGGGAGATGAACCGCGCGGCCGACGAGATGAGCAACCGCGCCATCGACGAGCGGCTCTAGGCGTCGTCTCGCTGCCCGCGGGGCGGCTATACACGAGGGATGGCGCCGTTCCCGCAGCTGAAGCTCACCTACGGGCTCACCCCGCCCAAGGCGACCACCGCCCCCGAGCGGCAGCGGGAGATCGCCGCGCTGCAGACGGCCCGGGTGAACGCGCTCGGCGTCGATGCGCTGGTCGTCTACGACCTGCAGGACGAGTCGTCGCGCACCCCGGTGGCGCGGCCGTTCCCCTTCCTCGAGACGGTGGACCCGGCGGACTACGCGGCGGACCACCTGCGCGGCGTCACCGTGCCCAGGGTCGTCTACCAGTCGGTGGGCCGCCGGGGCCTGCCGGCGCTGCGCGCGTCGCTGCAGGCGATTCACGAGCGGGGGCACGCGGTGGTGCTGGTGGGCGCGCCGTCGAAGGACAGCGTGCCTGCGACCCGGCTGAGCGAGGCGTACGCGCTGCGCAGCGCCGAGGTGGGCGGGCTTCCGCTGGGCGGCGTGGTCATCGCCGAGCGGCACGGTGAGCGTGGCAGCGAGGTCGACCGCGTGCTGTCCAAGTGCGCGCAGGGCTGTTCGTTCTTCGTCAGCCAGACCGTGTACGCGGTGACCAGCACCAAGAACCTGCTGAGCGATCTCCACTACCGCTGCCTGGCGCTGGGGCGCCCGGTGCCGCCGGTGCTGGTGACGCTGAGCCCCTGCGGCTCGCTCAAGACGCTGGAGTTCATGCGCTGGCTGGGCGTCTCGGTGCCCCGCTGGCTCGAGAACGAGCTCTCGCACAGCGCGGACATCCTCGAGACGTCGGTGGAGGTGTCGGCCCGGGTCTTCGAGGAGCTCCACGGCTTCGCCCGCGACAAGGGCATTCCGCTGGGCGCCAACGTGGAGAGCGTCTCGCTGGGCAAGGCGGAGATCGACGCCTCGGTCGAGCTCACCCGGCGCGTGCAGCGCACGCTCGGACGTTCCTAGCGCGGGGCCGGCACGGGGTGGCCGTGGCCCCGCTCGGGGAGCGCGAACCCGAAGGTGGCGCCTCGCCCGACCTGGCCTTCGGCCCAGACGTGCCCGCCGTGCCGGCCGACGATGCGCTGGACCAGCGCGAGCCCCACGCCGTGGCCTTCGAACTCGTGCTGGTGGTGGAGCCGCTGGAAGACGCCGAAGAGCTTGCTGGCGTACGCCGGGTCGAAGCCCGCGCCGTGGTCGGTGACGGTGTAGCGCAGCTCGCCGCCCATGCGTTCGCCGCGCACCTCGACCTGCGCCACCTTCTTCAGGCGCGAGTACTTCACCGCGTTGTCGAGCAGGTTGACCCACACCTGCCGCAGCAGGTCGGCGTTCCCCACCGCGGGCGGGAGCGCCTCGACGTGCGCCTCGAGCGTCACCTCCGGGTGGTTGGCGCGCACGTGGGCGAGCACGCCGGTGACCAGCGCGCCCATGTCGAGCGGCTCCACGGGCTCGATGGCCCCGGCGCCCAGGCGCGACAGGCGCAGGAGGTGCTCGATCAGGGTGCCCATCTGCTGCGCGCTGGTGCGGACGACGGACAGGACGCGGCGGCCTTCGTCGTCGAGCTGGGCGGCGTGGTCCTCTTCCAGCATCGAGGAGTAGCCGACGATGGCGCGCAGCGGGGCGCGCAGGTCGTGCGAGACCGAGTAGGCGAAGGCCTCGAGCTCGCGGTTGGCGGCCTGGAGCGCGACGGTGCGCTCGCCGACCCGCCGCTCGAGGTCGTCGACGAGGCGCCCGTTGTCGATGGCCAGGGCGGCGCGGTCGGCGAGGTCCTGCACCAGGCGCAGGTCGTCGACGGTGTAGGCGGGCCGGTCCTCGCTGATGCGGAAGAGCGAGAGGTACCCCAGGTTGGTGCCCCGGGCGCGCAGGCGGGCGACGATCATCCCCGTGATGCCGAGGCGGTCGAAGATGGAATGGAACCGGGGCGCGAGGTGCTGCTTGAGCTGCGCGAGGTCGAGCTGGGGCCGGAAGTACGGCTCGCCCGTCTCCAGCACCTGGCCCGAGATGCCTTCGCCCACTTGGAGCGGCGTGGCGTCGTGGAACTCGCGCAGGTAGGTGTTGGTCGTCGGGTCGGGGTGGAACGTCGCCGCGGGCACCAGCGCGTCGCCTTCGATGAGGCGAATGTTGACCGCGTCGCCGACCAGCTCCGAGAAGCGGCGCGCCACCAGCGCGAGCAGGCGCGGGAGGTCGACGCTCGCTTCCGCGAACATCTGGGACGATTCGGCGAGCGCGCGCAGCCGGTTGGTCTGGAGCTCGGCCTCGTCCATCGACCCCTGAGTCTAGCGCGGGGGGCTCAATCGCGCCGGGTGCGGAGGTCGTCCTTCGCGCCGGCGTTCACCAGGGCGATGATGCCGCGGCTGAGCCCGGCGCCGACGAGCACCAGTCCGCCCCAGAGCAGGTCGCCCAGCTCGCCGTCGTCGTCGAGCTGCCAGGTGACGAGCGCCACGCCCACCCCGGCGGCGACGAGGAGGCCGGCGGTGAGGAGCGCTGAGGTGGTGTCGCCGGTGCGGGCGCTCACCCGCTTGCCGTAGAGGCCGCCGACGAGCTCGAGCGCCCGGGGCTCGTCCATGCCGTGGAGCTCGATCATCTTCCGTGCGACGACCGAGGAGTTCCACCCCTGGGCCTTGAGGTCGCGGGCGATGGTCTCGAGCTCCTGGGGCGAGGCGGGCACGGGTGCCCGGGAGCGTAGCCGTGCGGGCCGGTCAGGAGCAGCAGACGCTGCCGGTCCACTTCCCCTTCACGGTGTACTGGCAGTCGTAGGAGGTGCCCGAGGTGCAGAAGAGCGCCTGGGGCACGCAGCACTTGGAGCCGGTCCAGTTGCCCTTGGCGGTGTACTGGCAGTCGTAGGACGAGCCCGCGACGCACTGCACGCCGCCGCTCACGCAGCACACCGAGCCGGTCCACTGGCCCTTCGCGGTGTACTGGCAGTCGTAGGAGGAGCCCGGCCCGCAGGCGGCGCCGGCGCCGACGCAGCACTGGGTGCCGGTCCAGGTGCCCTTGGCGGTGTACTGGCAGTCGTAAGACGAGCCCGCGACGCACTGGGTGTTCTGGGTGGAGCCGCCGCCGGTGCCTCCGCTGCCGCCACCTCCGGTGCCGCCGCCGGTCCCTCCGCCCGCGCCGCCGCCGCTGCCCGAGCAGGCGTTGGCGCAGGTGGTGGGCGCGTCCTGGCAGACGTTGTTCTTGCAGTACCGCGCGCTGTCCCAGTGGGTGCCGTTGCTGCAGCTGCAGCTGTACGACGGGCAGCTGTCGGCCACCGAGCAGGACTGGCCGGCGCCGCCGCCGGAGCTGCTCGAGGTGCCACCGCCGGACGCCTGGGCAGAGCCGCCGCCGGAGCCCCCGGAGCCGCCGGAGCTCCCGCCGCCGCCGCCGCTCGAGCCGCCGGAGCCCGCGCAGGCGAGCCCGAGAGCCATCACCACCGCCACCGCCCAGCTTCCGCGCTGCATCGAACGGCCTCCCGAAGGGGTTCGACGGCGATTGGGGGCAGGCGCGAGGTTCCGTCACGCGGCGGTGATCACCTTGGCGCGGAAGTCGCCGAACTCGTCGACGTAGCGCCTGGCGTCGAGGCCCTTCTTGGTGAGCGCGTTGGTCAGCTCGCGGTTGGACTCGCCCATGCCCCACAGCGCGCGGGAGTAGTCCGACTGGCCGGTGAGCCGCGGCGGCGTGCCGATGGTCTTCTTGGCGTCGTCCTTCTCGAACATCGCGGGCAGCACGGTGAGCTGGGGCGGCGGGTTCGACTGGCCGAGGTCGACGCTCTTGTGGAACGCGTCGGGCGAGACGGGCTTCGGGGTGACGCCTTCGGGGAAGAAGCAGCGGGTCCAGGCGTCGATGGTGAGCGGCTTGTCGCTGACCGCGAGGTCGACCACGCGAGGTTCCCCGCCGACCTTGATGAGCGTCGCCTGGTGATAGGTCCAGTCGGCGAGGAAGTTCTGCGGCAGCTCGAGCTTGCGCGCGCTGTCGCTGTAGGCGCTGGTGATGCGCATGCGGCCGGAGATCTTGATCGGCACGCCCTGGGCCTCGGGCTTGGTGGCGAGCTTGATGAGGTCGGCCTTGCTCAGGTCGGCGGGAAATTCCTTGAGCCCCTTCGCGCCCAGGCCGAGCGCGGTGGCGATGAGCCGCGAGCGGTTGATGCACTGCCCGCTGCCGGTGGACGCGGTGAGGGTGGCCCAGGCGATCTCCTCGCGCTTCCCGTCCTTGAGGGGGTTGGGGAAGGTGAGGGTGGAGATGTGCTTGAGGAGCGCGGCGGCGTCCTTCTCGGTCCCCACCGACTTGAGCCCCTTGAAGGTGGCCCCGGAGATGACCGCCTTCTCGAGCGGGCTCGCGGGCGTCTTCCTGGGGACGGTAGCGACGGCGGCAGCAGCGACGTGGGCGGCGGTGCTCATGGGCGTGCTCCTCGTTTCATCCAGCCCGGGGTCTCTCCGAGGACGAAGGAGCCCTGGGCCTTCAGGGTGTGGGTGGTGCCGGTCTCGGGGTTCTGGAAGGTGATGACGGTGCGGATGGCGGTGCCGGTGGGCAGCGCGCCGAAGGCGCTGGCGAGCTCGGGAGCGCGCAGCGTGTTGCCCTGCACCTGCGACGGGGTGGCGGTGACGAGCAGCCTGCCGCTCGCGTCGTCGAAGCAGCGCACGGTGGCGGTGGCGGCCTGGGCGTTCAAGCGGGCGTCGGAGAAGCCGAAGGCGAGCTGCCCGCTCTCGGCCTTCCACAGCGCGTCGAAGGTCACGTTGCGCGTGGTGCGACTGAACTCCTGCGCGCCGGGGTAGCGCAGCTCGAGCGACGCGCGCTCGGGGATGGCGTCGAGCACGCGCTTGGCGTCGCTCGGCTGTGCGCGGCGCGACAGGGGGGCTGCCACCATCACCGCCGCGCGCCGTTCGATCTGGCCAGCCATGGGAACACCTCGCCGAGGGGAGACGGGGTGACTCTTTTCAAGCGTCGCGCCAGGCCCCGCCGTCGCGGGAGTCGCTGATTTTCCTGGAGCGCCTCGCCTGCGTCGTCACGCGTCAGGTGACAGCGTCCCGCGGGTGGTGACGCGCTGCGTGCCCGAGCGGTGCAGCGCGCGTTTCAGCGCGCCGGCGGGAAGAAGATGGCGTCGTAGGTGCCGGGCACCTTGTCGTCGAGGCTGCGGGCGACCTTGTCGGGCCGCATGTAGTCGGTGCCGTTGTTCTTGCCGCCGATGATCTCGCCCCAGTGCTTGAACCAGTGGCGCAGGAAGGCCTTGCCCTTGCCTTCGCCCTCGAGCCGTTCGGGCAGGTGCTTGTCGAGGTCGGCGTCGAAGATGCCCGCCTTCGGGTCGGACAGCATGATCTGCGAGGTCCACTGGGGGAACGGCATGCGGCCGCCGGCGGCCTGCGTCGCCGGGTGGAAGGCCACCCACGGAATGGCGTGCACCATGCCGCGGCTGTTGCCTTCCTTGGTGGCCTCGGTGAGGCGGGTGATGGCCTCGGGCGAGGCCTGCATGCGCAGCTCGAAGTGCTTCTTGTCGGTGTTCACCTCGGCGAGGGTGATGCCTTCGAGGTCCTTGGGCGTCAGGCGCAGGCCCGCGAGCTGCTCCTCGGTGTACGGCTTGAAGTCCGGGTCCTTGACCGCGTTGAAGGTGTTGACGGTCTCGGGGTGCTCCCAGAGGTGGGTGAGCACGAGGAAGCATTCCTTCTGGCGGGCGTTGAGCTCGGTGGCCCAGCGCTGCGGGCCGTCGCCGCCGAGGAGCTGCTTCTGCAGCGGGCTCAGGTCGCCGTAGGTCTTGAGGCCCTGGGGCCCGAGGACGCCGCGGGCGTGCTCGACGGCCTGGCTCGGGGTGGGGTCGATGCGGACCGACGGCAGGTCGCGCAGGTCGGACGCGTGGAGCTCGAAGCCCAGGGGGCGCTGCGCGAGCTGGGCGAGGTTCACGTAGTCCTCGCCCTTCACCGGCGAGTACATGGTCTCGGGGTGGCGGTGGGCGTTGCCTTCGACGAGTCCGTCGAGCGGCGTGTTCTTCGGAACGTCGCGCACCGAGACCATGGCCGGGCGGCTCACCGCGTCGGCCTCGGCGGCCTCGAGCGACATGCCGCGGGTGGTGACGCCGAGCTCGCTCATGCGCGCCTGGAACTTCTGCGCGAAGTCGGCGCCGAACGCGGACGGGTTGAACATCGCGCGGCCGTCGCTCGAGCGGGGGACGATGCCGGGCTCGGCGTGCTGCATCTGTGCGAGCTGCATCGCGAGCTGGGACGCGGGCACGTCCTTGCCCTTGGGGCTCGGCACCAGGGCGGACCCGAGCGCTTCCAGGTGGTCGAGGCGCACCAGGTCGTGCTTCGGCGGCTCGGCCGGCTGGGCGATGGCGCGCGCGACGCTGATGGCGGCGCGACCGAAGAGCGACGGGGCGTTGGTGGAAGCCATGGGGTGCCTCGGGGGTGGGCGCCTCACATCGGCGCAGGTTCACTTCCACTGGAGCAGGCGCCGTGCCGCGCCAGAACGGCGGGAAAGAACGGGTCTTTCCAGGAGCGCATGCGGGGGGACGTCACCTCCGGGTTTTCGACTGTCGCGCCCGGGTTGACACTCGCGCCGACGGAAGTCGCGCCGGCGCCACGGCGAAGGCTCGGCCTGGGGAAACGAAGCGTCGTGCCGGGTCAGTGGCTCGACTGGCCCGGCTCGGGTGCCCCTGGGGGCGGCTCAGCGCCCGCCGCAGCGGACCTGGGCGATGAAGTAGTCGACGTCGCAGCCCTGCTCGGCGTTCTCCTTGCCGCGGACGGTGTAGGCGGCGTGGAAGCGCCCGCTGGCGAACTCGGCGTTCGACGGCGCCGCGGTGATGGCGCGGGTGGCGTAGACGCCGCGGCGCTCGGAGTCGTCGACGCCCGCGCCGGAGCGGTCGAGGTGGAGGCCGCCCGTGGTGCCGAACCCGGCGTAGATCTGCTGCGGCCAGCGCGCGAGCTCTCGCGCAGAGAGCGGCCGGCCGGCGTCGGCCCCGGGGGACAGCGCCTGGTAGCCCTTGGCGTCCTCGACGAGGAGCTCGAGCGACCCGCCGTCGGAGCGCGCGGCATGGAGGCGGATGCTGGAGGAGACGTCGAGGGGCCAGAGGCCGGCGTCGGGCTCCAGGCGGAAGAACGGCTTGCCGTGGTCAGGGCGGAAGACGAGGGCTGGCTGACCGGGGAGCGACCAGGCGTCGGGCGTGGGGAATTCAGCGCGCTCGTCGCGGGGCGCGGAGAAGCGCGTCTCGCGAACGGTGAGCTGCTCGTGGTCGCAGCCGAGGTGGAGCCAGGTGGCGTCGATCGCGCCGGGGGCGTTCTGGAAGTACAGCTGTTCCTGGTCGTCGGTGCCGAGGAGGATGGCGCGACGATCGCCCGCGACGGGCACGGTGACGGCTTCGGTCCACGCGCGGTTCTTGGGCGACCAGGCGCGCAGGGTGAGGCAGGTCCCGCGCGTCTCGCCGCCGCAGCGCCCGTCGGTGGTCGCCACCACGCAGCTGCCGACGGTGCCCCTCAAGGACCAGGTGCCCTCGCCGGGTGAAGGCGCGGTCCCGGCGCGATCGCCCGCGGCGGTGAGTGGCCACCACACCTGACCTTCGCGGCTCTCGGCGGAGAAGAGGCCGCCCGCGGGTCCCATGGCGAGCGCGCCTCCGCCGGTGCAGGAGCTCGAGTAGCCGCGGCCCACGCGAACGGTGCGCTCGAGGCGGCAGGTGCCTCCGGCCTCGGCGAGGGTGGCGGGGAGGCCAGCCAGGAGCAGGAGCGCGAGCGCCGGGAGCATGGGCCACAGAGGCTAGCGCGGTCGGGTCGTCGGCCAGGGCGGTCGTGTGCTAGGGCTGCAGGCGCCGGAGCAGTCCAGGTGAACGCTGGCCACCGCAGGCACGGGTGGCGGGAGGAAAGTCCGAGCTCCAGGAAGGGCAGGGTGCTGGCTAACGGCCAGTCGGGGTGACTCGCAGGACAGTGCCACAGAAAACAGACCGCCTTCCCTCACGGGGAGGTCAGGGTGAAACGGTGCGGTAAGAGCGCACCGCGTTCGGCGTGAGTCGAACGGCACGGCAAACCCCACCCGGAGCAAGAGCCAACAGGGAGCCGCTGGCGTCGCAAGGCGCTGGCAGGGGTGGCCCACCTCACGCTCCCGGGTCGCTCGCTGTCGAGGTTCCGCGGCAACGCGGGCCCTAGATGAATGTTCACCGCCGCCTCGGGATGACCGGGGCGGAACAGAACTCGGCTTATCGGACTGCTCCGGTTTTTTTTCTGTCGGTGGCGACGGTTCTGCCCGCTCCCCGGCATCGTCGAAGATGCTCGGCCCGCCGGACAGCTCGCAGGCGTGGGACCTGCGCGGCATGGGGCCTTCATGGGGATTTTCACGCGTCCGCAGGTGGATACGCTCCACCCCTGACTTTCCAGTCGAGCATCGTCCGGCGCACCCGGCGCGCTCCAGAGGGGGCATTCGATGGTTCAGACGTCTTCGCGCTGGGTCCGCGGTGCGGGCGTCGGTCTGCTCGCCTCGTTGCTCTGCGCTGGCTGCGCCTCCGGTCCTCCGGACGCGATGAACGGCGGCTTCGACTTCACCACCCAGGCCTTCACCTTCACCAACTTCGACGACGCGCAGGGCGGCGGGGACTTCACGCCCGCGCTCGCCGCGCGCATGTTCGGCGACGCCAAGGTCTGCGCGAAGGGCGCCGGAGCGGACTGTGTCCCCAACGACGCCGCCAAGGCGTGGATCGCCGAGGCCAACGCCACGCTGCACCACGGGCACAGCGAAGGCATGGCGGTGCTGGCGCTCCTGATGTCGCTGGGCAAGGTGGACCCCGCGACCTTCGGCGGCTCCAACGCGGCGGCGCTCAGCTTCGACGACCGCCGCCTGCGCGCCGAGCTCGCCTACTGGGCCATCACCCAGAAGATCCTGTCCACGCACGCCAGCGACAAGCGGCTCGCGCCCAAGGACGCCATCGCCTTCCTCGCCGACGCCTTCAAGAAGAAGGACGAAGGCTGGCGATTGCTCCTGTCGATGCGCGACGAGAGCGGCTTCCACGCCGGGCACGCCGTGGTGCCCTTCGGGTACTTCAAGGGCGACGGCGCCAACCAGTACTTCCTGCGCCTCTACGACCCCAACTTCCCCGGCGAGGAGCGCCGCCTCGAGCTCGACCTCAAGGCCAACACCTGGTCGTACGAAGGCTCGCCCAACCCCGACGCGCCCCGCACCTACGTGGGCAACGCGGACAACCCGCTCCAGTTCTCTCCGGTCACCGCCCGCCTGGGCGTGCTGGTGCCGCCGTTCTCCGACGGCTTCACCGCCTCCACCACCCAGGGCGTGGTGCTGGTGGAAGGCGACGGCACCTCGGTGGGCGTGAAGGACGGTCAGCTGGTCGAGAACGGCGGCCTGGTGATGCCCGGCGCCGCCGACTGCTTCTGCAAGCCGCCCAACGGCATCACCAACGTGATGCTCAGCTCCGGCTCGGGCGCCAAGACCGTCACCGTGGGCGCCGACGCGGGCACCATCTTCGCCACCAGCCCCACCGTGGTGGCCAAGGTCGAAGGCTCCGGCGGCAGCGGCGGCGTCACCGTGGACCCGGACAAGAAGACGGTCACCTACAGCGCCACCGGCGACGCGGGCACCACCATCACCACCACCACCAAGAACGCCGACGGGAGCGAGACCACGGTCACCGTCACCGTGGACAAGCCCGCCGCGGGCGTCACCGTCGACGCCAGCGACCCCAAGAACGTCAAGGTGACCGCGGACACCACCTCGAGCGGCACCGGCGTCACCGTGACCACCACCACCACCCAGGCGGACGGCACCCAGTCGAGCACCACCACCAAGGGCACCACCACCGGCACCAGCGACGCCACCATCACCGTGGACACCACCACCGGCACCTCGACCGTCGACACCCAGACCAAGGTCTCCACCTGCCTCAACGGCAAGAAGGACCCGCTCGAGGCCGACGTGGACTGCGGCGACTTCTGCGCCATGCAGCCCGCGGGCGATCGCTCGGGAGACGGCCGCTGCGACGTCGCCAAGGTGTGCGCCAAGAACGCCGACTGCACCCCGCCGATGGGCTCCGCCGCCGGCGAGTGTTTCCAGACGAAGTGCGTCGAGCAGACCTGCAGCGACGGCCGGCTCAACCGCACGGAGACCAGCGTCGACTGCGGCGGCGGGTGCCCTTGCGCGGCGGGCTTCTCGTGCGCCGACGTCTCCGGCTGCCGCCCGGGGAACGACTGCCTGGCGCAGACCTGCCGCACGCTCCAGAGCCTGCCGCTGACCATCGTCGGCCTGGGGGCGGACTCGTTCCTGCGCATCTATTCCGCGCGCGACGGGAAGCCGGAGACCTTCGTCGACCTCTACGGCGTCTCGGGAGGCGCCGCCTTCACGCGCAGCTTCCAGGCGGTGGAGTCCTTCTCGGCCCGCGTCATCTCCGACAGCCACGCCATCTGCACCTTCGACACCGCCGATGGCCAGGGCCGGTGGAACTGGTCGCTGGGCGACGCCGGTACCCCCGGCGGCAACACCCTGCGCTGCACGCGGGTGAAGTCGAACATCGGCTACACCACCAACGGCACTGGCTGTCCGGTGGAACTCGAGGTGACCAAGCCCACCGACTCCATTCGCGCCTGGGAGCGCTTCCCGCAAGGCCCCACGCTGTCGGTGTTCGCCACCAGCGCGGGCATCGAGCTTTCTTCGGGGAGCCCGTCGACCGACGTCCGTCGCTCCACGCTGCCCGCGCTCTGGCAGACGGTGTCCCGCGCGAGCGACGGCGGCTTCTACGACGGCGGCGCGGCCTGGGCGCTGTCCCTGGGCGCGTCGGTCGAGGGCGACTCCACCTACCAGTACAACGTCAACCCGGCGGTGGGCGCCCAGCTCGGGCTCAAGCCGCACCGGTACCGCTTCTCGTGCACGCTCGCGAGCCCCGCCACCGGGCCGTTGACCGCGGCCGACGTCACCGCCCAGCTCGCCTGCACCTGCCTCGACGTCACCGACGGCGGCTCGACGATGGTCGACGGCGGCCAGCTGGATTCGGGCGTGGCCGACTCGGGCGTGTCCGACGCGGGGCCGACCGGCTGCACGCGCGACACCGACTGCGTCGCGGCGGCCGACTGCTACTGCGGAGCCAGCTCGGGCAACTGCACGGGCGGCACCGGGACCTGCGGCGCAGGCAAGGCCGTGTTCAAGGTCCCCACCACCGACGGCGTGGCGCCCAGCGGGGCCTTCACGGTGCCCACGGGCTGCAACCAGGTCTTCGTGCAGGCGTGGGGCGCGGCGGGCGGCCCGGGCGTGGTGCCCGGGGGCGGCGGACCTCCGCTGACGATGGAAGGGGGCACCGGCGGCTTCCTGCACGGCACGCTCACCACCACGCCCACCGAGGTCTTCACCGTGTGGGTCGGCGCCGCGGGCGCGGTGCAGTACCAGTCGACGAACACCACCGGCATCGGCTCGCTCCTCGGCGTCATCGCGAAGGGCGGCCAGGGCGACGGCCTCTTCAACCAGAACAGCGGTGGCGTGGGCGGTGGGCTCACCAGCATCAAGCACGCCCAGGGCAACGGCACGCTCATCACCAGCCTGACGATTCCGGGCGGCGGTGGCGGCGGGGCGATGGGCCTGGGGAGCGCGGCGGGGAGCAGCAGCTCGGGTGGGTGGACCAGCGCCGGAGGGCAGAGCGCGGGCGCGTCGTCGACGGCGGGCGGCGGCGGCGCCGGCTTCGACGGCGGCGTGGCAGGGACCAACGGGCTCGGCGGGGAAGGGGGCAGCGTCGGCCCGCTGCCGAGCGGCTTCGTCCACGACGTCGCCACCAACACCAGCGCTCCCGGCAGCGGTGCCTGGGACAACAGCCAGAGCTGCGGCGGCGCGGGCAGCAGCAGTGCAGGAACTTCCCAGAACGGCTGCGTGGTCCTCCGGTGCGTGCCATGACGAACATGAAGCGTCTGACGTCGGCGGTGACGGTGGGGCTGCTGGCGGCGTGCAGCGGCGGCGGCTCGGGCGCGAGCTCGAGTCACCAGACCCTCGACACCCTCAAGTGCCCGGCGGGGCAGGTTCCGTACGATTTCGGCCGGTTTCACTCCGAGCTCACCAGCGAGGCGCTGGCCCAGGCAGGCGCCAGCTTCGACGCGGGGCGCCGGGTCAACCAGATCGCCATCGTCGACGTGACCTGTCGCGACGAGTTTCACCCTGATGGCGGGTCGGCGGTGCAGGCGGTCAATTACTTCTCGAAGCGCTGCGACCTGCTGACCGACTGCGCGGTGGGCGCCGACGATTTCAAGCAGAAGCGCGAGCTCATCAGTCAGACCGGCTGCGGGCTCGAAGGGATGTCGGTGAAGTACACCTGCTCCGACGATGACTCGGTGGTGGGCATCCGCACGACGGACGCGCTCCACGTGAGCTGCCCGCTGCCGAAGCCTTCGCCCCGCTTCGCGTGCGTGCCGGAGAACTGCTACGGGCACACGCGCCGCGACACGCTGCTGCAGTGTGCTCCCGATCTGCTCAAGCCGGTGGAAGCGCTCCCGGTGCTCAGCCTCACCAGCGTGCAGCCGCAGCTGATCCAGGTCCACCCCCGGGAGTACCCGGACAACCCGAAGCTCACCCAGGCCTTCGCGGACATCGCGAGGTGGAAGCCGATGTGGGACGCCACCGACGCCGGGCAGCCCCGGCTCAATCTGGCCCACGAGCAGGTGTACGAGTTCGAAGGCACCGTCCGCTCGAGCGGCACCTCGGCGCCCCGGCAGACGGTGACGCTGTGGATGCAGAGCACCATCACCACGCCGGGCTCGCTCATCGCCACCACTGACGTGCTGCGCTGCGTGGTCGGTAAGTTCGACCTCGCCAAGTACCAGCCGGCCGACGGCGGCACCGAGGTGGCGTTCAAGGAGCGCTTCCGGCTCCCCACCCACTGCAGCGACGGCGAGCCGTTCAAGGCGGCGGTCAAGGCCTCGCTGCTGGGCGACGGGGTCGACCTCACCACGGTGAAGGACGCCGACCTGCCCACCACCGCGCTCACGACCGAGCTCAAGGCTTCCTACGACCTCGACGATCGCGCGCTGGTGGTGGCGCCCAAGAGCACCGAGGCGGTCTCCTGCAGCGTGAAGCCGCTCGACTTCTTCTACAACTACCGCGCCCGCGCCTTCGATTCGCGCTCGTACTACTCGCAGAACGCGATGCAGCTGAGCGCCGAGCCCGCCAAGGGCCGCCCGTTCACCATGAGCTTCCGCGACGGCCAGACGCTGATCGCCGCCACCGAGGCTCACGTTCGTCGCCTGGAATACAAGGTGAACATGGCCGGCCGTGCGCGCGGGCAGATCGCCGCCGACGTGAGCATCGTCATCCAGGGGATCGAGGCGCAGAAGGCCTCGAACCTCCTCGGCATGGATGAAGCGGTGATGAAGTTCGAAGGAGAAGCCCCGCAGGCGCTCAAGGGCGAGTTCTTCGTCGACCTCAACCGCTATGCCGCCGGGAGCGACACCGCGCTGGTCCTGGTGCCCGATCCGACGGTCAAGAACCAGTTCGGGCGCTACGTGACCGGCATGGAGATCGGCGTTCCCTTCCTCAACGCGCGGCTCTTCACCAAGGCGCCGGTGGGTGAGTCCGGCACCTCGATTCCCCTCTTCATCGGCATCGACCGCACGGTGCGCGCGATGCTGGCCCAGGCCGGCGTCGCTCCCGGCGTGGCGAAGACCTTCTACCTGCGCGTCTGCCCTTCGGGGATCTCCACCAAGTGGACCACCGGACCCAAGGACCTGCTCGATTGGCAGAAGGTCCCTGGCGGTTGGTACAAGTGGTCGGTCACCGACACCGCGTGGAACAACTGCGTCGACTCCAACCTGTTCTCGATCCGCGGCGAGAACGTGGTCACCCCGCTCGAGGAGCCGGAGGTGAGCGACGGTGACGTCACCGACGCCGCGCCCACCACCAGCGGCGAGTCCCGCCTGTCGGGCACCTTCGACGGCGACGAGGAACGCACGTGCACCGGGTCCACCTGCGAGACCCACTCCAGCCAGGCGATGGGCGGCAGCGCGGAGCCGATCGCCGCGCCCATCTTCACCACCGACAGCGAGGACGACGAAGACGACATGACCGGCAAGTTCGCCACCGAGTTCAAGCTCTTCGGCTTCGACGTGCTCAACGAGTCGTTCGACTCGCCTCCGAAGTCGGCGAAGACCACCATCACCATCAGCCCCAACTGGGAGCCGATCCTCGAGAAGCTGGGGAAGAAGACGCCGGGCTTCCGGGTGAAGGGCAAGCGCATCGCCGCCGGCATCAACGGCATCTCCATGGGCGTCGAGTACAAAGTGCCGGTTCGCTACGGCCCCGCGCAGGGCTTCCTCATCTTCGGCGTCGGCACCGGCGTGGGCATCGGGCTGGTGCTGGAGCACGAGGCGAACCTGAGCGTCGAGGCGTCGTGCGCGGCCAGCAACGCCGACGGCTCGCCGCAGACCAACTGCCCCACCAAGGAGATCGCGCTCCCGGCGATGCCGTTCAAGGACGCGCGCGACCGCTGCAACTTCCTGGGCGGCGAGCTGGCCGAGCCGCGCAGCACCGCGATGGTGGGCAAGATGCGCGCAGCGCTGGCTGCCGGCACCGAGCAGTGGGTGGGCGCGCAGGTCGGCAACGAGTACCGCTCCGACCAGGACTGCGCCCAGGTCTGGAACGCGTCGGTCTGCAAGACCGGGCACACCATGCTGATGCGCTGGCTGTCCGACGCCGAGAACCTGATGAGCTCGAACTCGTTCTCGCCCTTCGCGGTGGCGACGCCGCGCGAACTCGCCGATGGGAGCTTCACTGGCGAGACGCCGGATTCCAATGCGCCGGTGGATGCCCGCGCCGTCACCCTGAAGGACTCGTTCTTCGCGACCCGGAAGCTGACCGATTCCTACCCGTCGGTGTGCACGCGGGAAGCGGTGGCCAAGGGGCAGTCGCACAAGGCGTCCATCACCCTCGAGGCGGGCTTCTCGGGCGGCTTCACCATCGCCTACTGCACGCCCGACGACGACGAAGGCGTCTGTCTGGAAGGCGCCATCAACGTCATCGAGGCCAAGCTCAAGCCCGGCATCAGCTTCAGCCACACGACGGTGAGCGACGGCCTCGGCCACAGCGCGAGCAACGCGCTGATGAAGCTCGACGTGGGCTGGAGCATCTCGATGATGACCGGCTCCATCGAAGCCAAGATCGTCACCCCGTTCTTCACCTTCAGCTACACGCTGCTCGAGTACGAGGGCTTCAAGGTCGGTGAAGGGTCGCTCAAGAGCTGGGAGCGCTACTTCCGGAAGGAGCTCCAGTGATGAAGCCCACCGTTCGATTCGCGACGCTGAGCCTGGGGGCCGTCACCGCGGTGGCGGCGGCCGCCTGGGTGTGGTGGCCGCAGGGCGCGGTTCCCGTGTCTCCCGCCGCCGGGGCCTCGTCGCCCGGCGCGTCGGGCCAGGTGACGCCGGCGGTGGTGCCGGAGCGGACCACCTGCCGGTTCGGCCGGGGTGACCGGCTCACCTACGGGCTCACGGTGACCTCTCACGGGACCCAGTCGGTGCCCGGTGCCGGCGAGCTGCCGCTCGACCTCGCGCTGGTCGGCGCGCTGGAACTCGAGGTGCTGCAGGCGAGCAGCGCCGACGCGGTGCTGGTGGGCCGGCTCACCCAGCTCAAGGCGAAGGGCGGCTCGGCGTTCGACCCCGAGGGGCTGAAGGCGCCCTTCCTGGTGGCCGTCGACTCCGGGTGCCAGTTGACGCGCTTCGCCCGCCACCAGTCGCAGGGCCGCGCGGCGGGCCGCAGCCAGCAGGCGCTCCTGTGGGAAGCGCAGTTCCGCCTCGAGTCGTCGGACGCCTTTCGCATGAGCAACGGCACCGGCGTGGCCGAAGGTCGCCTGGCCTTCGCAGGTCCGGCCGAGCTGCGGCGGACGCTCGAGCGCTACGTCTCTCGCTGGGGGCAGACGGCCGCGGGCCGGACCGAGGGCGCCCTGGTGGTGCGGGTCGGCCGCGGCCCGTGGTTCGACCTCCTCTCGTCGCGCGAGACGCAGGCGCTGGAAGGCGGCTCGGTGGTGGGAACCCTGGACCTCGAGAAGCTGCCGAGCCTGGGGCGGCCGTTCACCACGGCGGACCGCGACCTCTCGGCGTACCGGTGGGAAGACCTGCTGCCGCTGCACCAGGACAGCCTGGTCCAGCGCCCCTTCACGCGCTTCGACGCCGAGCGACAGCAGAAGGTGGCGAACCAGACGCCGAAGGAGGCGCTGGATTCCTTCGTCGACCGGGTGAACCGGAAGGTCGGCATCCAGTCGACGTGGCCGGAGCTGTCGGCATACTTCGAGGTGCACCCCGAGTCGATTCGCCCGGCGGTGCGTGCGTACCTCGACGGCGAGCTGCCGGACGACGCCACCGGGCCCTTCTTCCTGGCGCTGAGCAAGGCGCGCACCCCGGAGGCACTGCAGCAGCTGCTCGACCTCAAGCGGGACGACGCCGGTGAAGCGATGAACCAGGTGCGGGCGATGTTCGCGCTGGTGACCCGGCAAGACGTGGGGCGTGGCCTGGCGCAGGAATTCGTCGCCGACGTCGACCACCACCTCGCCCGGCGCACCCAGGCGGGCGACTTCCTGGCGCGGGAATCGGTGCTCGCCTTCTCCACCATGGCCGGGCTGCAAGACGACCCCGCCGTCTCGGAGGTCGCCACCGAGGCGCTGCGACGGCTGTTGCACCAGGGCAGCGAGACCACGGCCGTGCAGCGGGCCGCGCTGGCCGGGGTGGGGAACGCCGGCGACCCCGCGCTGCTCGATCAGGCGCTCGTCTTCTCCCAGGCGCCCGACGTGCAGACCCGCAAGGACGCGGCGAATGCCTTCGGACGCATGCCGGTGGAGGCGTCCGAGGCGGCCGAGCTGGCGTGGCTGCGGCGCGAGCAGAACCCCTTCGTGAAGAACAAGCTCTACAAGGTCATCTGGGAGCAGCACGCGGCGCTGCGCCAGGGCGCGAGCCGGGCGCTGGTGGACCAGGCGCTGCGCGATCTGCCGCTGCTTCAGTCCGGCCTCGCGCGGCGCAACATCATCCGCCTGGTGTCGAAGAGCACGGTGGCGCAGGCGCCTGACGTGCGGGCCGCGCTCGTCGCCCAGGCGAAGTTCGAGCGGGCTCACGACACCTCGCTCATCAACGAGTTCTCGGCGCATCTCACCGAGGACGAGGTCGCGGAGGTGCTCCGATGAAGCGCATCGTCCTCTTCGCGGTGCTCGCCGCGGCCTGCGGCGGAAAGCCCGTCGCGCCGGAGCTCTTGACGCGCGACCTGCCCGCGCCCACCGCCCCCGACCCGGTGAAGGCGGGCGAGCGCTACCCGAGCGCCCCCCAGGTCCCGTCGGGCACCATCGCCGACGCGGGCTGCTGCCCGGTGGTGTTCGCGCTCGCGGCGCGTTCGCCCTTCGAGGACTCGGCGGCGCTGGTCGCCACCACCAGGCGGTTCGAGATGGCCCGGGCCGACGGCGGCCCCTGGCAGGTGACCGCCTGCATGCCGATGCAGTCGGCGCTCTACTGGTACGAGGTCGGCTACCTCGCTGCGGACGATGCCGGGGTGCTGGTGGAGCGGCGCATCAACGAGGCGGCGCCCATCGACACCGGCAGCCCGCAAGCGCTCGAGTTCAACCGCTTCACCTTCCCGGACGACGGCGGGACCTGCAGCGCCCTCGACGCCGCCCCGTACGCGCAGCTTCCGGACGCGGGGAGCTGAGGGCCCGTCAGCTGGCGCTGGCCGCGGTGGCGACCTTCTCTCCCGCTACCGCGGGCATCGGTTCGTCGAGCGGCAGGTGAACGACCAGGGCCGTGGTGTCTCCCGCCTCGCGGGTGAGCGTGCCCCCGTGCTCCTCGGCCCAGCGGCGGGCGTTGCGCAGCCCGCCGGTGGCCGCCGCGAGCGCCTGGTCGTGGAGCCCCTTGCCGTCGTCGCGCACCGCGAGCGCGAGGCCGGCCGCGTCGCGGCGCAGCTCGACGTCGATGCGCCCGGCGCCCCCGTGGACCACCGCGTTCCGCACCAGCTCCTGGCCGATGCGCAGCACCGCGAGCGCGGCCCCGGGCGGAACGTCGTGCGCGGGTCCCGCAGCCGCACCCACCGTCAGCGCGCGCCCGACGCACAGCGGCGTGAGCTTGCGCTGCAGCAGCGCGACCAGGCCGTCGACCGACCGCGGCAGGGCGTCGGGGCGCGCTGCGCTCACGATGGCCGCGAGCTCGCGCAGTGCCGCCTGGGCCTGAACGGCGAGACCGCTGGTGGCCTGCGTGGCTTCGAGCGCCCTGGCCTGGCCGGCGAGTGCCTCCAGTCGTTGACCGACGCCCGCGAGGATGGTGGTGCCCAGGCGCGCGCGCTCGGTCTCCACGGCGCGGGCCGTGAGCGAGCGCCGCAGGAGGTTGCCTTCCGCTTCCGCGAGGATCGAGGCCCTCCGGCTGCGCGCGACCATGACGAACGTGAGCAGCGCTGCGAGGCCGGTGGAGATCGGCGCGCCGATGTCGGCGCCGTGGCCGCGCACGATCATCACCACCACGTGCACCGCGTGCGTCCCCAGGATGAGCCCCACGAAGCGCGGGGTGCTGAAGGGGTTGGTGAGCGCCCAGAAGATGGCGGTGTAGACACACAGCGACCACAGCAGCGACCACCGCAGCCCCGACAGCTCGATGAAGCTGAGCGCGATGCAGTACATGAAGGTGGACTCGAGCGTGTCGCTCGCGCGGAACAGGCGCGAGCCCGAGCCGAGCCGGCGGTAGAGCCAGAGGTTGGCCACGACCATGACCATGGCCGGCGTGATGATGACCAGCGCGAGCCAGGGCTCGAGCGTCCCGAAGACCCGCTCTGCCTTCGGCGCCAGGGTGGTGAGCGCGAAGAGCACGTTCGAGGCGATCATCTGCAGCGAGAAGGCCCACGAGCGCCGCTGCGCGTCGGCCCGCGCGGTGACCTCGGTGATGAGCTGTGCTTGCTCGGCGGCCAGGTCATCCATGGTGGGGGGGCGAGTGCTACCGCGCGCGACCCTTCCGCGAAAGGGCCTCCCGTGGCAATGAGCGCGCCATGAGCGCCAGCGTTCGCACCGCCCAGGCGACGACCGACTTCGTCGACGCAGCGACCCTGGAGGTGGCGACGATCCAGGCGCTCGAGCTCGACGCGGATCGCAGCGAGGCCAGGCTCCGCTCGTGGCCGGTCGCCCTGGGCGTGGTCGGGATCGCGGCGTGTGGTCTGGCACTCGCCGCCTGGCGCGCTCCGGATCCGGTCTTCGGCGACCTGTCTCCGGGGGCGTTCGCGGTGCTGGTGCTCTCGGCGAGCTGCGGCTTCCTCCTGGCCGCGGGGGCGCACGCGTGGCTCGGGCCCCGCCACGCCGTCACCTCGCTCACCGCCGAGCTCGACCGGCTGCTCCGGGTGCTGGCGCTCCTCGGCTGCATGGTGTTGTCGGGGGCCGCGGCGCTCCCCTTCCTCTTCATCGACATCGGGCTCGGCTTCATGTGGCGGCCGCGCTCGCGCCGCTGGTGGTACCGCACCCTCGTCCTGAACCTGGTGGCCCATGGCCTCGCGCTCGCGGGCTGTCTGGCCACCGGCCGCACCGGTGACGCCATCGTGGTGGTGCTCGCGCTCGTGGGGAACTTCGTCGCGCAGACGATGACCGCAGGGCCGACCTGGAGCGCCACCCGGAGCCGCGTGGAGCGCGACCTGCTCGAGCAGACGCTGCTCGCGAGCGAGGTGGCCCAGGTGCGCGAGCGCATGGCCCGTGAGCTCCATGACGGCGTGGGGGCGGAGATCACCGCGCTGTTCCTGCAGCTGCGCGGTCACGCCGAGCGCGTGCCCCAGGCGGCGACGCTCGCGGCCAGCGCCCAGCTGGCACTCGAGGAGCTGCGCACCGTGGTGCTGATGCTGTCGGGCGAGCGGGGCACGCTCGGCGAGCTCGCCAAGCTGCTCGACGCCACCTGCCGCCGGCTCTGCGGCGCGACGGTGGACTGCGAGCGCGTGCAGCTGGAGCAAGGGCCGGGCGAGACGCTGGCGGCGCCGGTCGCCTTCGCCGCGGTGCGTGCGCTGCAGCCGCTGGTGCAGTCGCTGGCGGGACTTCCGGGCGTGCGGCGGCTGCGGCTGCGGGTCTCGCTCGGCGAGGCGCTGTCGGTCACCGTGGAGGCGTCGCCGGCGCAGGTCGTCGCGGTGGAAGGGACGGGTGGTGCCGCGGAAGCCCGGGCGCGCGCGGCCGCGAGCTTTGGTTCGGTCGAGGCTCAGGCGTCGGGCGAGGCGGTGCGGCTGGTGTTGACGCTGCCCCGGTCGCAGGTCCCGAGCGAGGCGCAGGGCGCTGGCGCTCCGTCGGCCTAGGTGGACCCCGGGCGCAGCCCGTAGATCGACACCCAGGCCCGGACTTCCTTCTTCGAGCTGACGTCGAGCTTCCGGTACAGGCGCTTCACGTAGTCCTGCACGGTGCCGATCGCGATGCCCATGCGGGCGGCGCATTCCTGGTAGCTGAGGCCGTCGGCCAGCGCACGGGCGAGCTCCTCCTCGCGGTCGCTCAAGGTGACCGGAGCAGGAGCGCGGCGGGTGTGGGTGAAGAGGAAGCCGGCCACCCGGCTGGACACGGGGTGTGCGCCCGCGGCCGCTTCCTCGACCGCGCTCACCAGGCGCTCCGGGGGCTCGTCCTTGAGCAGGTAGCCGTACGCGCCGGCGCGGATGGCTTCGAGCACCTGCTGCTCGGAGTCGAAGGCGGTCAGCGCCAGGCAGCGCAGCTCGGGCGCGCTGGTGGACAGCTCGGCGATGAGCTCGCTGCCGCTCTTGCCGGGCAGCATCAGGTCCGCGAGGACGACCTGCACGTCCTTCAGCTTGCCGCTGCGCAGGAAGCTCTCGGCATCGGGGACCGCGCAGACCAGCCGGGCGCGCTGGGGGAATGCTTCCAGCAGGCGCACCAGGGCCTCGCGCGTCGCGGGGTGATCCTCGACGAGCGCGACCCTGACCGGGCTGGGAGCGGTGTCCGCCATGCGCCAGCGTTCTTACCCGAGGCGCCCGGGGGAAGGCTCACTCCTTCCGGTAGACAATCAGTTCCGCGGTGATCACCCGTTCACCCGCGAAGATGCTCCGGCTCTGACCGATGTCGTCGTAGTCGGGGTCGTCGATGTGCAGCGCGTCGGCGCCCAGTTCGCACGCGCGGTCGCTGAGCTCCTTGAGCACCACGGTGCGGCTGTCCTGCTCGCTGGCGCCCTGGTAGGTCGCCTTCACCTTGCGCTTGAACTCCAAGGTGCCGAACACCTCGTACTTCTGCTCCGGCCATTTCTTGATGAACGGCTCGATGGTGCAGCCCGCAGGCTTGGCGAGGCCAGCCTTGGACTGGTCGAGGTCCTTCACCTGCACGGCGGCGCAGCCAGACGCGGTGATGGCGAACAACAACGCGGCGAGGTGACGGCTGTTCATCGAGGCTCCGAGGGTGAAGGGCAGGGCAGCACGAGCAAGCCCACAGGCTAGCGCGAACGGCCCCACCCTTCGTGCAGCGACCAGCGTCAGAGCTTGTGGTTACAGACCGCCCCGTCTTTCCACGTCGAGTAGGAGGTCCACATCGGAACGCAGCCCCCGCCGTAGCAGTTCTGCTGCATGTCCTTGTGCCGGTGCATCCACGCCGTCGGGTAGGTCACCTCGTAGTACTTCGAGTTGATGCATTCCTCGTAGATGGAGACCTTGGAGTACGCGACCTGGATGACCCGGTTGATGACGATGTACTCGCCGGTCGTGACCTGGGAGCCCTTGGGGTACTGCGAGTAGATGTGGTTCACCGGGTTCCAGTTGACCGAGCGCAGGAGCTTCTTGCTCCCGCTGACACAGGGCCCCGTCTTCCCGCTGAGGACCTTCGAGATGGCCGAGGAGCCGATGGAGTCGGCGGCGAGCTCCTGCTCGGCGAGCTGCTGAGGGTCGCCGATCGGAACGTCGTCACCTTCTTCGACCGGCGCGCCGAGCTCGGGCCCACAGCCCGCGAGCGACAGACACCCCACCACGACTCCGCTCAGAATCTTCCAACGCTGCATGGACCTTCTCCTTCGAGGCGGTCGAGATTGACCGATGCCCCCGGGTCGCGCGGTGGCGGCGGATCGGCTCACTGCACGAGGAATGAGAGAGAGGTTCGCAAGAATCGGACGCAACCTCGTCGCGGCCATCACCGAAGGGGCACCGCGCTGGGTCCCATCGTTTCAGCTACTTCCAGCGGCGGCATTGAACGCCGTGCCCAGGTCTGTCCTCCCGAGGAGGTCAGTGTCAGCCGATGCGCCAGGGACAGCGCGCAGCTCTGGCACGCGACCGCAGACAACCCTGGGACCCCTTCGCCTCGGAGGCTCCCATGGCCCGGCTGCACCTCGGAAGTCGCGGTCTCGACGTCGAGCGGATGGAGCTGCAGCTGCGGCGGCTCGGGCTCTTCGACGGCGCGGTCGACGGCCGGCTCGACCAGCGGGCGGAGCGTGCGCTGAAGGCGTACGAGAGGCAGCGCGGGATTCCAGCCGACGGCACGGCAGGGGTGAAGGAGCAGCGCGCGCTCAAGCAGGACTCGCTGGAGACGCCGACCCACCGCGGGCTCCACCGGGGAGACAGCGGGAAGCGGGTCGCGAACTTGAAGCGCGACCTCTTCGGGCTGGGGCTGGTGAAGACGCCTGCGGGCGATCGCTTCCAGCGCTCGGTGGCCGAGGCGGTGAAGCGGTTCGAGCGGCAGCACCACCTGCGCGCCGACGGCGTGGCTGACCTGAAGACCGAGCGCCTGCTGCACCGGGCGGCGAACCGGGTGCCGCGCGAGCGCCACCCGCACGTCGCGCGGCCGCCGGCGGACTACCACCACGTGCACTTTCGCGGCGTGACGTTGAACGAGCGCACCAAGGTGATGCTGCAGCGCGCGGAGCTGTACGCCCACAAGCTCGGCGTGCACGGCGACTTCGGGCTGGTGCAGGGCAGCTACCACCCGGGGGTCGCCGCCAGCGCGGGGACCCACGACGGCGGCGGCGCGATGGACGTGAGCGTCGCCGGCCGCTCGCACGCGACCCAGCTCAAGATGGTGAAGGCGCTGCGGCTGGCGGGCTTCGCGGCATGGACCCGCGGACCGGCCGACGGCTTCTCGCCGCACATTCACGCCATCGCCATCGGCGATCGGGACCTCGCGCCGCTCGCGCGGCAGCAGGTGCACGACTACTTCGCCGGCCGCAACGGGCTCGCGAGCAACCTGGTGGACCCGGACCGCGCGGTGGGGCGGCCGTACCCGCGCTGGGCGGCCAAGCACCGCTGACGGTGTTCGACGGCTACAGCTTGTCGAGGATGGACTGGATGCCGGTGTCCCAGCGCTTCTCGGCGTTGACGCGCATCTTCTTGTACTCGGCGCGCGACATGGTCATTTCGTTGGACTCGAACGCGTCCTTGAAGCGGTCATAGGCCTTGCGGTCGTACGGCATCGTCTGCCGGTCCCGTTCGGCGGTGAGCACGCGCTTCAGGTCCGCGGACTCCTCGCTCGTCAGGTCGCGGAAGTTGGGAATCCGGGCGTTCCCGGCGAGCCCACGGCTCATCTGGACCTGGCCGGCCGCGCCGAGCTGAACGACGAAGTACCCTCCCGGGCTCTTGAGGCCGAGCGTCGCCTCTTTGAGGTCGGCGCCCCGGAACGACTCCGTGTCGACGGTGGCGAAGCGGAATTCCATGCGCTCCGGCATGGGCGCCACCTGGAGGCTCCCCGGGCTGGGCACTCGGCTGGTGCCCTTGATTCCGTTGCTCATGTGGCTCCCCTGTCGTCGGCCTGCGCTGCGCCGCGAAGACTTGCGATGCTCATCAAGAACACCGGGGCGCTCGTTGGCGTGCAGGAAAAAGACGGGCGCCGGGCGTGGCGAGGTGAGCCCCTGTGCGGGTCACGCCCACCCCGGGTCGGGTGCCGGGAGGTTCCGCTTGCCTTGGCCCGGGGGCGACGATTCGATGGGTGAGGGGAGGTTTCGCCATGGCTCGAACCGTGAAGCTCGCCGAGGTGCTGCCGCTGATCCGCGAGTCGTACCGCAAGGAAGCGGTCACGCTTTCTGGAGGCGACCAGCGCATCTCGCGCAGCGACGAGAGCAAGGTGCGCAGCGCCGACCTGCGCGGGGCCATCGCCGGGCTGCGCGACGGCCGCCCGGGGGCACACCCTTCGGTGAACGCGGTGGTCGACGAGGCGATGCGGCGCGCGACGGAGCAGCTGGCGCCGGTGAACACCCGCGGCCCCGAGCTGCTCTCGCGCGCCGAGGTGGACCGCATGCTGGAGCGCCGCCCGGACCTGGGGCAGCGGCTGGAGGCGGCGTACCTCGCGGTGCGACAGGGCCCGGCGGTGGATCCGACGGTGGCGGCCGCGCTGGGGCGTCTCGCACCGGCGGCGCTCGAGCGCGCGGTGGTGACCGACGTCAGGACGCGGGGCACCACCACCACGGCCCAGGTCGCCGCGCGCCGCGACGACGGAGGGCAGGCGCGCTTCGAGGTGACCATCAAGCCGCCGGCCCGCGGGCAGCCGCCCGAGGTGGTCGACGGCACCACCCTCGAGGAGACGCCGCTGATGGCGCCGGCGCTCTCCGCCGCGCTGCAGGCGGTGGTCGGCACTCCCGTGCTGGGTGCGCTCGAGCAGCTCGACGCGCGCACCAACCGCTCGACGCAGCTGGTGGCGGCCGGACTGCCGACCACGCTGCGCAGCGTGGACCTCACCGCGGGCCGCTCGAGCGCCGCGCGGCTGACGTCGCGGGACGAAGCGACTGCCCGCTCGCTGGCCGTGGCGTTGACCCGCACCGAGGGCCGCAGGCTGGCGGAGAACGGCGGCGCACCGGCGGTGCTGGAGTTCCACCTGCGCACCGGGGGCCTCACGGGCGCCGCGTTCGAGCGCATCACCGACCCCAACGAGTCGGCGGTGGGGCTCAATCCCGCGACCGACCTCTTCCAGTTCCGCTCCCCATCGGTGTGGGGGGACAACGCCGTCTTCGTGACGTTCGAGAAGGCCGGCGGAGTGCGGGTGGAGTCGGCGAACTGACGCGCGCCGTGACCGTCCGCAAGCCCTACGACGACGTGCTGGAGGCGCTGCGCGCCGCGCCCGAGGACCTCGCGCTCCTCGCGAAGCTCGCCCAGCTGCAGGAGCGCGATGGCGACCGCGAGGCCGCGGCGTGGACCTGTCTGCGCATCGCGGAGTGCCACCTCGGCCACGGCTTCCAGCTCAAGGCGGTGGCGAGCGCCAAGCAGGCGCTCAAGCTGCACCCGAAGCACACCGCCGCCCGCGAGCTCGTCGCGGTGAACCTGGTGGCCCTGGGCCTCATGCCCGACGCCACGCCGCACCTGCAGCAGCTGCTCAAGCACTACACGGCGCTCGGTCGGCGCGACGACGTGGTGCGCATCCTCGGGCTCCTGTCGAGCTCCGGCCCCATGACGCCGGGCGAGGTCGCCTGAGCCTGCGCCAGGTCTTCGGGCCCCTGGGCGGGTCGCAGCACACCGGCCGATTTCACGCGTGACGCGACCTCTGCCCGAGCCGGCCGCGCGCTGGCCACCGGGCGATCGCGCAGACCCGCGAAACACCGAGCAGCCGCCACCGTCACCATGAGGGTGGAGGTCGTCCACGCCGGTACATCGCCGCACCTCTTCGCGGGGCGCATGTCCTGCATATCCGTGCTCCGAGCAGGCCACCTCGAGGACGCCCCATGACCCTTGCCGCCGAAGTGCTTCGCCCGCCCGACGACGAGCCGGAGCACTCCGAGCGCCCGCGCGTGCTGGTGGTGGACGACGAGGTCGACCTCCAGGAGCTGGTGAGCCGGGCACTGCGGAAGACGTGCGACGTCACCACCGCGGGCTCGGCGATCCAGGCGCTGGAGCTGGCGCGGCGCTCGGCCTTCGACGTGGTGCTGCTCGACATCATGATGCCCGGACAGTCGGGGCTCGAGGTCTGCCGGACCCTGCGCCGCCAATCGGCGCCTGGCTCGCTGGCCATCGTGATGCTGACGGCGCTCGACGACTCGGAGAACCGCTGGAAGGGGCTCGAGGCCGGCGCCGACGACTACCTGGTGAAGCCCTTCGACCTGCGGGAGCTGTCGCTGCGGGTGAACCACTTCGCGCTGGTGGTGCGGCAGCAGCGGGTCATCCGGGCGCAGGTGCGGGCGCTGCGCGAGCTGGTCGAGCTGCGTGACGACCTCACCGCGCTGGTGGTGCACGACCTGCGCAACCCGCTCGTCGCGGTGCGGCTGGCGCTGCAGTCCATCGAACTCGACTGTGTCCTGGAACCAGAACAGCGCGAGCTGGTGAACCTCGGGCTGCGCTCGGCCAACCAGGTGATGGACGCCACCAGCGACCTGCTGCAGATCCGCTTGCTGGAAGCCAACCGGCTCCCGCTGCGCTGCGAGGAGACCGACCTCCTCGGGCTCACGCTCGGCGCGGTGGAGATGGTGCGCCTCGCTGCGCACGAGAAGGGCGTCGACATTCGCTTCGAGATCTCGAGCGCGATCGCCGCCGAGGTCGACCCCACGCTCGTCCGGCGCGCGCTGGAGAACCTCCTGGCGAACGCCGTGCGGCACACCCAGGGCACCATCGACGTCGAGGTGCTCTCGGCCGGCGGGCGCGTGGTGGTCTCGGTGGCCGACCGCGGCGACGGCGTGCCCGACGACCTCAAGGACAACCTCTTCGAGAAGTTCGGCTCCGTGGCGCTGCTCAAGAAGAACGCGCGGCGCGGACACGGCCTCGGGCTGCACCTGGTCCGCCTGGTGGCGCAGGCCCACGGTGGCAGCGTGGAGGTCGACGACCGGGAAGGCGGCGGCGCCACCTTCCGCTTGCTGCTGCCCACGCACCACCGGACCGCGTAGGCGCTCAGCGGCGCTTCGGGCGCGCCGCCAGGGCGGCGTGGGCGGCGGCCAGGCGCGCGATGGGAATCCGGAACGGGCTGCAGGACACCGAGTCGAGCCCGAGGCGGTGGCAGAGCGCGATGCTCTTGGGGTCTCCGCCGTGCTCGCCGCAGATGCCGACGTTGAGCCCGGGCCGCGTCTTGCGCCCGAGCGTCACCGCGGTGTGCATGAGCGCCCCCACGCCGTGCTCGTCGAGGGTGGCGAAGGGGTTCTCGCTGAGGATTCCCTTCTTCAGGTACTCGGCGAGGAAGCCGGTCTCCGCGTCGTCCCGCGAGATGCCGAACGTCGTCTGGGTCAGGTCGTTGGTGCCGAAGCTGAAGAACTGCGCGTACTCGGCGATCTGATCGGCGGTGAGCGCCGCCCGGGGAATCTCGATCATCGTGCCGAAGAGGTACTTCACCTTCTGCTTCTGCTCGGCCATCACCTGCTTGGCGACCGCCTCGAGCATGGTCTGCTCGACCTGGAGCTCGTTGCGGTGGGCGATGAGGGGAATCATCACCTTGGGCAGCACGCGCAGCCCTTCCTTCTGCACCGCGCACGCGGCCTCGAAGATGGCCCGTACCTGCATCGCGACCAGCTCCGGCAGGTGAATGCCGAGCCGCACGCCGCGCAGGCCCAGCATCGGGTTCTGCTCGTGCAGGCCTTCGACCGCGGTGAGCAGCCGCTGCTTCTCGGCGAGCTCCTTCTCGAGCGCTCCGGCGTCGCCGTCGCCCAGCCGGGCGCGGGTCTCGAGCTCGGCCACCTGGCGCACCAGCGTCTCCTGCGTGGGCAGGAACTCGTGCAGCGGCGGGTCGATGAGCCGGATGGTGACCGGCAGCCCCGCCATGGTGCGGAAGAGCCCGGCGAAGTCCTCGCGCTGCAGCGGCAGCAGCTTCTCGAGCAGACCGCTGCGCACCGCGGGGTCGCTGGCGAGGATGAGCTGCTGCACCAGCGGGAGCCGCTCGGTCTCGAAGAACATGTGCTCGGTGCGGCACAGCCCGATGCCCTGGGCGCCCAGCTGTCGCGCGCGCTCGGCGTCGCGCGGGTAGTCGGCGTTGGCCATGACCGCGAGGCGCTTGAAACCGTCGGCCCAGCGCAGCAGCTCGAGCAGGTACGGGTCGTCGAGCTCCGGCTGCCGGGTGGGGAGCTGGCCCAGGTAGATCTCCCCGGTGGTGCCGTCGAGCGAGACCTCGTCGCCTTCCTTCAGCACCCGCTCGCTGCGGGCGATGGTGGCGATGCGCTTCACGGCGTCGACTTCCAGCGCCATCGCGCCCACCACCGCCGGCTTGCCGAACTGCCGGGCCACCAGCGCCGCGTGGCTGGTGCGGCCGCCGCGACTGGTGATGACGCCCTTGGCGGCGAGCAGCCCGTGCACGTCGTCGGGCTTGGTCTCGGCGCGGATCATCACCACCGCCTTGTTCTGCTTCGCGAGACGCTCCGCGGTGTCGGCGTCGAAGGCCAGCACGCCGGTCGCGGCCCCGGGTGACACGTTGAGCCCGGTGGCCACCAGCCGCCCCTGGGCCTTCGCCTGCTTCACCGCCTGGGGGTCGAACTGGGGGTGGAGGTAGAAGTCGACGTGCTCGGGCTTCACCCGCTGCACGGCTTCCTCGCGGCTGATGCGCTTCTCCTTGGCCAGGCTCACCGCGATGCGGACCGCCGCGCGCGCGGTGCGCTTGGCGTCGCGGGTCTGCAGCATCCACAGCGTGCCGCGCTCGACGGTGAACTCCACGTCCTGCACGTCGCGGAAGTGGCGCTCGAGCGTGGTGGCGTACTTCTTCAGCTGCGCCGCGACGGCGGGCATGTCGTTCGCCAGCGCCTCGATGGGCCGCGTCTCGCGCGTGCCGGCCACCACGTCTTCGCCCTGGGCGTTCAGCAGGTAGTCGCCTTCGAGCGAAGGGCCGCCGTCGGAGACGTTGCGGGTGGTGGCGACGCCGGTCGCGGAACCGTCGCCCAGGTTGCCGAAGACCATGGTGATGATGTTCACCGCGGTGCCGAGGTCGTCGCTGATGCCGGCGGCCTTGCGGTAGTCCTGCGCGCGCTTGCCCTTCCACGAGCGGAAGACGGCCTCGATGGCGAGCTGCAGCTGCTCGTGCGGGTCGTCGGGGAACGGCCGCTTGGCGTGCTCGAGCACCAGCGCCCGGAACCGCGCGGTGATGGCTTCCAGGTCCTGCGCGGGGAGGTCGGCGTCGTTCTTCACCTGGCGCTCCTTGCGCGCCTGGGCGAGCACCTCCTCGAAGGGCTCTTCCGGCACGCCCAGCACCACGCCGGCGAACATCTGCACCAGGCGGCGGGCGGAGTCCCAGGCGAAGCGGGCGTCGCCGGTGGACGCGGCCAGGGCGCGGGTGACCTCGGGGGTGAGCCCGATGTTGAGGACGGTGTCCATCATGCCGGGCATGGAGAACTTGGCGCCCGAGCGGCAGGACAGGAGCAGCGGCGACGCCGGGTCGCCCAGGCGCTTGCCGGTGCGCGCTTCCAGCGTGGCGAGCGCGGTCTTCACTTCGGCATCGAGCGTCCGGGGCGCACGGCCGCGGTGGAGGTACTCGACGCACGCCTCGGCGGTGATGATGAAGCCCGGCGGCACCGGGAGCCCGAGCCGCGTCATCTCCGCGAGGTTGGCGCCCTTGCCGCCGAGGAGCCCGCGGACGGCGTCCCAGGTGCGGACGCGGCGCTCCACCTTCGAGAGCTCGTCGAGCCCGTACACCCAGCGCGTGGTCTTGGACTTCGTCATGGCGTCACCTCGGTCGATGAAGGGAGTGGGGAAGGCTGCGAAGTCTTTTGCTCAGCGCGGCTTCACCCGGTACGGCTTGAGGCCCTGGGTGCCGATGGCTTCCAGCCACTGCCAGAGGCCCTCGACCTCGGGCGCGGTGATCTCCGCGAAGGCCGGCATCATCAGCCCGCGCTCGGCGGCGTCGAGCTCGCGGTACTTGGTGTGGAGCAGCAGCGAGCCGCTCTGGCGGTGCTTGTAGAGCGGGTAGGGCTCCACGAAGTCCCAGCCGTAGCCGGCGCCCACCTTGCGAGCGCCGTGGCAGAACTGGCAGCGCCCGCGGAACGACGCGGCCCCCGCGCGGGTGGCTTGAGAGACCTCGAACTGGCCGTACCAGGCGGCCTCGTCGACGTACTCGATGGCTACCAGGCTGTCGGCGAAGCGCCAGGGGTTGAAGGTCGCGCTGGCCTTCGCGGTGACCATCGGGTGCCACGCGGAGCTCACCACCAGCTTGTTGCCGTCGAAGCGCAGCGGCCGGCGGTCCGTCTTCTGGGCGCCGGGCTTGGCGGCCGGCTCGAAGGTGTCGACGAAGCCGGAGTCCGGCGCGCCGTAGGAGGTGGCCAGTGCCACGAAGACGCCGAGCTTCTTCAGCACCGCGGGGTCCTGGAACGGGACCGGAATCACCATGCCGTTCTGGAAGTGGAGCAGCGCGAGGTCCACGCCCGGGCCGGGCGGGGTCCGCTCCAGCACCGCCTGCAGCGCGACGCCGCGGTACCAGCGCCGCTCGCCGTCGTACTGCGGGTCGGCGAGCTCCTTCACCTCCGAAGGCAGGGTCTCGAGGTCGAGGAGCGCCTTGGCGGGCAGCGCCGGGCCGGTGCCGTGCGTCCACACCGCGATGGACGAGGCGTGTGCCAGCGAGGCGGAGAGGGCGAGCGTGGCAGCGAGGACGCGCGGAGACATGCGCGGGGCCACTTCAAGAAGCCTGCCGCGCGGCTGGCTCCCGCTGCCCGCGCCCAGGTCGCAACGGCTGCGCGGTGCCGGCCGGGGCCGCAGGAACTGCGCGCCGCTACGCCTGGTCGCTCAGCTGCTCGAAGGACAGCAGGGTGCGCAGCTCTTCGAAGGTGATGATGCCTTCCTGCACGAAGGTCAGCGCGTGGGCCCGCATGGGCAGCACGCCCACGCGGCGCGCCTCGGCCCGCAGCTCGTCGAGCGGCAGGCGCCGGGCGATGGCGATGCGCAGGGGCGCGCTGGCCGGCAGGAATTCCACCACCGCGATGCGCTCGTAGCTGCCGCGGCCCTTGCAGTGCGGGCAGCCGGCGCCGCGGAAGCAGCGGAAGTCCTTTGGCACCCCGTGGGGGAAGACCTCGGCGAGGAGCGCCGGGTCGGGCGTCGCGGGCACGCGGCACTGCTCGCAGATGCGCCGCGCGAGGCGCTGGGCGAAGACGCCGACCAGCTCGCTGGCGATGGAGTTGGGGTGCACGCCGAGGTCGACCAGGCGCTGCACCGCGTCCACCGCGTCGTTGCAGTGCAGCGTCGAGAGCACGAGGTGGCCGGTCTGCGAGGCGCGCATCGCTTCCAGCGCGGTCTCGGCGTCGCGCACCTCGCCGATGAGGATGACGTCGGGGTCCTGGCGCACGAAGACGCGCATCGCGTCGGCGAAGTTGAAGTCGAGCTCCGGCCGCACCTGCGTCTGCTGCACGTCGTCGATGGCGTACTCGATGGGGTCCTCGATGGTGAGCACCTTGCGGGTGGCGTCCTTCGCCAGCACCTGCAGGCCCGCGTACAGGGTCGTGCTCTTGCCCGAGCCGGTCGGCCCGACCACCAACACCAGCCCGCCCGGGGAGTCGAGCAGCCGCCGGTAGGCCCTGGACAGCGGAGGCGGGAAGCCGAGGCTCTCGATCTCGATGACTCGCTGCTGCTGGGCGAGCAGGCGAATGACCACGTGCTCACCGTGCAGCGTCGGCTGGGTCTGGATGCGCAGGTCGAAGGTCGCCTCGCCCGCGCGCACCGACGACCGCCCGCCCTGGGGCAGCCGGCGCTCGGAGATGTCGAGCCCGCCGCGCAGCTTCACCACGTTCACCAGGCCGAGGTGCTGCTCCGGCGTCAGCTGGTAGTGCGTCATGTCGACGAGGTCGCCGTCGATGCGCATGCGCACCCGCACGCGCGAGCCGTAGCGCTCGAGGTGAACGTCGCTCGCGCGCTCGGTGACGGCCTCGACCAGCATCGCGTTGAGCAGCGCCACCAGGGTGGCGTCGGGCTCGGCTTCGGCGCGGAGCACGTCGCGCCCCTGGACCTGGGCGGTGCGCCGCGCCGCGCCCACCTGGCCCAGCGTCAGCGCCGAGCGCATGCGCGCGAGATCGGTGGGCGTGACCAGCAGGCGCCGCACGCTGCGCGCCCCCAGCGCCCAGCCCAGCTCGGACGCCTCGAGCTTGGGCTCCGTCGTCACCACCACCAGCACGTCGCCGTCGAGGCGCACCGGGAGCATGTGGTGGCGCTCGAGGAAGCGCGCGGGGACCTTCTGGAACAGGCCGCCGTCGGCCTCGGCGAGCACCACCTGGAGGTCGGCGAACGGAAGGCCCGCCTGCTCCGCGAGGTGCTGGTGCAGGTCGCGCTCCGACACCACGCCGGCCTTCACCAGGGCCTCGCCGATGCGCAGCTTGGCGCTCGACGCAGCTTTTGCAGCGAGCTCCACGTCGGCTCGGGTGGCGAGCCCCACCCGCACCAAGCGGTCTCCGAGGCGTTCGCCGGGCTCCCGGTCTGCGGGGGAAGTCATGCCCGTGGTGAAGCACGGGCCGTACCAGCCTCAGCTCACTGCACGCGCAGCACGCGCCGGGTGCCGCCGACCTGGCCTTCGATGAACCACAGCGTCTGGCCGTCGGTGCCGCAGTGGAGGGGGGCGTCGTAGCTCTGGGTGGTCAGCCGCGTCGGCTGCGCGGTCCCGGCCGGCAGCCGGTAGTAGCCCGCCTGGTCACCCGCGGCGCTGGACACCACGAAGGCGGCCGTGGCGCCGTCGTTCGACCGGCAGAACGAGAACGTGGTGCGCCCGGCCGGGCCGAGGTTGGCCGTCGCCCCCGTCTGGGCGGCGGCGCCGGCCGTCGCGGTGTCGAGGCTCTTGAAGGTGACGCCGCCCGTGCCGTCGACCGCCCACACCACCTTGGTGCCCACGGTGGTGAACTCGGGCTTGTTGAAGGAATCGACGGTGGCGCCCACCCCGGTCAGGGTGAACAGCTTGAGCTCCGCGGTCTGGCCGTTGGTGGCGCGGGCGACCACGCCCTGCGCCCCCCCCGCGGACTGCACGAGCGGGAAGTACGAGACGCCGCCGGTCGTCTCCAGGAGGGTGCTCTCGGTGTTGGCGGTGAGGTTGAAGGCCATGATGGCGCCCGACTCTCCCGGGTACACCAGCGAGCCAGCCACCTGTGCCGGGAAGAGGTTGCCGCCGAAGGAAAAGCTCCTGGGCGTCACGGTGCCGACCTCGGTGCAGGTCGCGTTGGTGTCGCTGGTGTTCGCCTTGACGATCTTCTTGGGTCCCGAGGCGGGCTCCACGAAGGCGAAGAGGGCGGTGCCGTAGGGCACCAGGCCCGCCATGGTGGCGCCCGCGGGGCCCTTGCAGACGACCGTGGCCGCGGTCGCGGTGGTGGTCGCGGCGAAAATTGCGGGCTGCCCTGCGGTCACTTCTCCGATGAAATACGCGCGGCCGGGTGTCACCCAGAGGTCGGTGGCGCCGCTGACGCCGGTGATGACCACGGGCATCGCCCCGGTGCCTCCGCCGGCGCTCGAGCCGCCGCCGGAGCTGCTGGTACCGCCGCCAGAGGAGCCGGAGCCGCCGCCGGAGGCGCCTCCGGAGCCGCCGGAGCAGGCCTGGAGGAAGAAGGTCAATGCGAGGACAGGAAAGGTCGTGCGGAGCATGGGCCCTCGCTACCCAAAGGGCCCAGGGATCCGCAAGGGCATCCCGGTCACTCGCAGCTGGGGCTGCCCGCGGTCGGCGGGAACTCGCAGTAGGTGGCGTTGAAGGTGCCGGTCACCTTGTCCTTCTGGGGGCCGAAGGTGAGGTCGAGCTCGCCCGAGGCCGTGCCGTTCGCCTCGAGCTTCAGCTGCGTCAGCTTGACGAGGCCGCTGGTCGCGAGCCGGGCGTCGGGGTCGCTGCTCCTGGTGCAGGTGCCGTCGAGGTCGAGCACCTGGGCGCTCGCCAGGTTGCCGAGCGCGCTCGACTGCTGAGTCACGGTGAAGTCGCCCGCGGCCGGCGCGAGCTGGGTGCTCTGGTCCGGGCGGTTGGTGAGGAGAATCACCATCGAGCGGGTGTTCTTCTTCATCCGGTTGGCCTTGAGCGCGTCGCACCAGCCTGCGGTGTCCGAGAGGATGAGCCCGGCCGCGGTGGTGGTGAGGCCGCTCCCCTTCGACGACGACTTCACCGGGCCGATGATGGCTTCCTTGATGGTGAAGCCGGTGCCGGCCACGGTGCCGGACAGCGAGTTTCCGGGGCCGCAGGCGGCGAGGAAGGCGAGGGACGTCAAGGCGATGCGGGCGTGCATGGAAACTCCAGGGTGCTGTGTCCTTCGAATTGGGAACTCCCGCGCGGATCCGTCACCGCGCCTCCCCGAAAATCGAACTACCAGTCGAGGTCGGTCGCCACGTCGCTCATCAACGCCGGGATGATGGCCTCGAGGAGCTCCTTGGGCCCCGCGCCCGAGCCCCCCAGGCCCCAGGCGCCGCGGAAGGCGCGCTCCGGGTAGGTGAGCACCAGGGCGTCGGCCTTGAGCCCGCCGTCCTTGGTGGGGGTGAGCGTCACGTCCACCTCGAAGCCGCGCCGCTTCTGCGCCTGCAGGGCCTGCAGCGCCGCCGCCTTGGTCTCGCCGTCGGGGGCCAGCGTGGCGCCGGCCTTGGTGGCGCCGTTCCTGGCCAGCGTGAGCGCCGCGGCGAGCAGCTCCGGGGTGAGGTTCGCGCCCTTGTCTTCCACCACCACCTTCGCGGTCACCGCGCCGGCCGGCGAGACCTTTTGCGCCGCCGCGGCCTTCGGGTCGCTGCCGGCGAGGGCGGGGTCGACCGGCTTCACGGTGTACCCGGTCTCGAGCGACCGCTTGTACATGGCGCGCGCTTCGTCGGCGTGGCCGGCCTTGAGCTCGACCAGCGCCAGGTCGTAGAGCGCGCGGCCCTTGGTGCGCCACGCCATCGGGCCCGAGGCGCGCTCGGCGGCGAGCTTGAAGAGCGGCTCCGCCGACTCCACGTCGTCCTGCAGCCAGTACGCCCAGCCCAGCCGGAGGATGCCTTCCGCCGGTGCGCCCGGGCGCTCGGCGAGCGGGACCAGCGTCTTCACCGCGTCCGCGTACTGCTTGGCGTCGATCTGCCGGCTGCCGAGCTGGAGCAGGGCCTCGGTGCTCTCGGGCGCCAGCGCCAGCGCCGCGCGCGCCGCCTCGATGGCCGCGCTCGACTGGCCGAGCCGCGACAGCGAACGGCTCAGGCGGCTCTGGGCGAAGGGCGAGGCGGGGGCGAGCGCGAGGTAGCCCTTCCACACCTCCACCGCCTTGGCGTGCTCGTTCGCCGAGGCCAGGGTGTCGGCGAGGTACGCGCGCAGCATGAGCGCGGACGGGTGCTCGTCGACCGCGGTCTGCAGCAGCTTCACGCGCGCCTCGGTCGGCTGGTTGCGGGACGCGAGGTAGGCGCGGGCGAGGAGGCGGGGCACCACCGCGCCGTCACCGGTGCCGGCCTTGGCGAGCGCCTTCTCGGCCTCGGCGTCGCTGCGGCCGATGGCGAGCAGCAGTGCGTGCACCGCGGCGGCGAAGCGCAGCGTGCCGTCGGCCTTCACCGCGTCCTTGCAGGCGCCGGTCGCCGCGGCGAGGTCCTTGGGCGCGATGGTCACCGGCGCCTCGGCGCTGAGCGACTGGGTGAGCGCGACGTCCCAGCAGCGGCCGAGCGACTTGAGCGCCGCGTCGGAGCTCGAGTCCGGCTGCGCGTCCTGGGCGGCGGGCAGGGTGGCCTCGTCCTGCGCCAGCACCGCGGTGGCGACGGCCTCGCTGCCGAGCCTCACCGCCTTGGACCACGACGCCGGGAGCGCCACCGACAGCGGCACCGGCGCCCCGGCGGAGCGCACCGCGCCTTCGAGCTGCACGCCGCCGTTTCCCGGAGCCAGCCGCAGCGCGATGACCCGGTCGGCGCCCAGGATGACCCGCATCCGGTCCGCCACCTCGTCCTGCGCGAGCGTCTCGCGGTCGAGCCCCTCGCGCTCCGCCGTGGTGAGCACCTGCTTCAGGTGGAGCGCGCTGTAGCGGTGCGAGGCCTCGAGCAGCTCGCCGGCGCGGGCCTCGATGAGGAGCCCCAGCCGCGTCAGCTCCGGCGTGCTGCCGTGCGGCGGGAGCGAGGCGACGACCGGCCTGGGGGCCGCGGCGACGAGGGTGAGCGCGAGCGTGGCGAGCATGCGGCCTTGTAGCGCGCCGGCCGCGGCGGGTGGGCGCGAGAGATGGCGCCCCGCGCGACGACGCCCCCTCGCCGAGCGGACTCGACGAAGGGGCGCCGGGTTCATCGCACCGCGGGAACTGCGCCGTCAGGGGTCCTTGAAGGCGGCGCTCTGCGCGTAGGCCCGGTAGTGCTGGACCTCGGTGGCGTCGAAGTCGCCGGCGAGCGAGTAGGCGATGCGGCTGCCGCTGCGCGCGTCGAAGATGACCAGGGCCTTGAGGTTGGGGAAGGTGTTCGCTTCCACCGCCTTCTTGGCGTCGTCGAAGGCGCGGTAGGCGTCGGGCTGGGTCGAGTCCCAGGTGCCCCACTCGGCGAGGCCGTACGGCTTGCTCTTGAAGTTGTGGGTGGCGTCGGAGTTCGCCTCGAGCCACGAGTAGAACGAGCCGATGCTCTGGTTGAACGAGTCGTTGGCGCCGCGGATGTACGGGTCCCACATGATCCAGTCGACCAGCGCGTCGCCCGGGTACAGGTCCTTCATCATGCAGAACCAGCCCTTGTAGCCCATGGTGTTCCACACGTAGACGACGTTGGTCACGCCCTTGGCGTCGAAGCGGGCGCGCACGTTCTTCCACATCGCGCGGTAGTCGGCGGGGGTGCCGGCGCTGCCGCTGACCTTGGTGCAGGTCACCCCGCCCGAGACGTCGTCCTCGGGCTCGTGGGAGATGGCGAGCATCACCTTCTTGGGCGCCACCGACTTGAGCGCGTCGGCGGTGGAGTCGATGAAGGCGTTCACCGAGGCGCTGCGACCGTCGGCGTCCGCCCACTTGGCCGCCGGCTTCCAGTTGGTGAGGAGAATGGTGTTGGCGCGCGCGATGACCTCGCGCTCGTAGCTGCTGAGCGGCTTGCTGCCGGGCGGGTGGTAGGTGTGCACGATGTCCACCTGGCGGCCGATGCGCTGCTCGTGCTTGGCGATCTGCGAGGCGGTGTCCGCGGCGGCGTCGAGCGAGCCTTCGGCCCAGGCCCCGAGCCACGGGCGGCAGGTGTTCACCAGCTTGGAGGTCACCGTGCACACCGGCGTGTAGCTGACGTCGAAGTGGTTCAGGTTGTAGCCGCCGACCACCGCCAGGACCTTCAAGGTGTGGCTGCCCTTGTCGAGCGTCAGCGTGCCCAGCGCCACGTTGGAATAGACCTGCCACCCCGCCGCGACGGAGGTCGAGACCACGGGGAGCGCGCGGCCGTCGACGGACGCCTGCAGCTGCTTGGTGGTGGAGAGCGCCGAGGCCAGGCGCGCGGTGAAGGTGTAGTCGCCCGCCGCCGGCGCGGTGAAGGTGTACGCGGTCCACTCGGTGTCGCGGATCCACCCGACGTTGAAGCCGCCGCCCACGTCGCCGCAGGCCTGCACGTCGACGTCGTCGGTGCGGTACGCGAGGCCGGTGTTCCCGGGCGTGGTGTCGAAGAAGCCCGCGCCGGAGCCGGTGCGATCGTAGTCCTCCGCCTGGATGCGGAAGCTGCCGCCGGTCAGCCCCGACTCGAGGAAGTTGCTCGGCACCTCGTCACCTTCGGCCGTCGGAGCGGCGACCCCGAGCTCTCCGCACGCCTGCACCGTCAGCGCGAGCAACGCGGTGAGCGCACTCGACAGCGACCTGGTCTTCATGTGGTTCCTCCTCGGTTGGTGTTCGAACCGAGGGGTTGGATTGCAGCGCGGATGCCGGGTCAAAACCCTGTGACATCAATGGCTTGCGCTGCGAGGCCGCCGGCCGTGGCTGGCCGCGTGTCAACCGGCGGTTGTCAGGCGCTACCAGCGGAAGCGGGCCACCGATTCCTGGTCCGCTTTCACGGTGACCTGGCGCGAGCGCCGCAGCCCGTCGTCGCGGGTGACCTCCACGCGGTGCACGCCGGCGGCCAGGGGCACCCGGTAGAGCGGCGTCACGCCTGACGCGCGGCCGTCGATGGTCACCACGCCGAAGGCCGGCTGCACGTCGACGGTGAGCCACCCCCGGCCCCGGGGCGCGCTGGGCCGCTTCGGCTCTGCGGCCACGCTCAGCGGCGCGGTGGCTCCGGCATCGACAGGCTCCGCCCCGCTGGTCGCCGGAGTGCCGCCGTCGTGCGCGCTCGGCACCTCGACCACGGCGCCGCCGGCGTCGGCGAGGTCGGTGGCGAGCTGCGGCCCGGGCGCGGCCGGAGCGTCGAGGAGCTGCCGTGCCCCGAGCGCGGCGACGGC
>JAIBBQ010000026.1 GCA_019694595.1 Myxococcaceae bacterium | reverse complement strand
CGGGCGACGAGCTGTCGTCGGTGGGCGCCGAGGTGCTCTCGGGCGCGAGATGGTTCCGCGCGCTGGAAGGCGTGTCGCTGCCGCGCAACGTCCTGCGGGGCGCGGAGGCGATGGCGTCGCTCATCGGCGCGCTGGCGGCGCGCGCGTCGAAGGCGCTGGTGCTCGACGAGAACCCGCTGGGCGACGAGGGCGCCCGGGCGCTCGCGGCGGAGCGCCAGCTCGCCGGGCTCGAGGAGCTCTCGCTGTCGCGCTGTGGCCTCAAGCAGCCCGGCGCGCGGGCCTTGCTCGAGTCGCGCACCTTGCGCGACGTGCGGCTCGAGCTGTCGGGCAACCGGCTCGACCCGCTCACCGAAGCGCGGTGGAAGGGTCGCCTGGCGATGACGCGCTGACCGGGGGCAGGTTGCCGGTGCGTCGGTGGCTCGGGCAAGGTGCCGCCCGCCATGGCGACCACCGTTCACCGCACCCCGAGGACCGCAGCCGCGCACCGCACCCGCGCCGCGGCGACCACCAAGGCCAAGCCTGCTGCGAAGGCCAAGGCCAAGCCCGCCGCCAAGCCCCGCGCCCGCCGCACCACCACCCGGCGCCCGGTGCAGACCGAGGCCGCGGCCGCGGTGAAGCATGCCGCCAAGGCGCCGGTCGACCCCAAGACCCCGCCTTCGCTGACGGGGACCCTGGCACTCGTCAACGGCGTGCCGGTGCTGACGTCGAAGGCGGGCACGTTCGAGATCGTGAACCCGTCGGGCGTCGAGGACAGCCTGCACGCGCTGGGCGGGACCGACGTGCAGGCCTTCACGGGCAAGGTGGTGACGGTGCGCGGCTGGCCGGTGCAGGGGTGGCAGCCCGGGCAGCCCGGCCAGTCGAAGCTCGCGGTGGAGGAGTTCGCTCCCGGCAAGAGCAGCGACTTCGTGAGCGGCCGCATCTCGCTCTCGGGCACCGACGTCACCATCCGGGTGCGCGCGGACAAGCTGGTCAAGGTGACCGACAAGGCACTCGCCGCGGCGCTCGGGCGCTTCGACAAGCTGGGCGTGGTGTTGCCGGGGGCGGTCACCAAGAAGGGCGACGCGTGGAGCTACGCTGGCCGGCCCGACGACTTCTACATCCTCGCCGGACAGGGGTACGCGTACGGGGCGCAGCCCACGGCGGGGCCGCCCGGCGGAACGCGGACCTTGACGCTGCAGCTCGCCCACGGCCAGAGCGCCCAGTGCGCGATGCCGGAGTCGAGCTTCGCGGCGACGGCGATGGGCCAGCGCCACTATCTCTACGGGCACTTCGAGGGCGACCTCTTCGTCGCCAAGGGCTTCACCCCGTCGGCGGGGGCATGGACCTACAACGGGTACGACCCCAGCGACGTGGGGAACGCCGCCTTCCGCTCCGCGGCGGCCAAGGCGGGGGCGCCCGACGGCGACGCGCCCTTCGGCCTCTGACGCCGCTCAGGGCGTCAGGGTGAGCGCGCGCGGCTCGGTGGTGCCGCCCGGCAGCTGGAGCCGTTGCGAGACGCGGAGCATCGCGGCGTCGACCAGCGCGTCGGCCGAGCGGCCGGTGGTGCGGCCTTGCCACTGGCAGCTGCCGGTGGCGGTGGTGAGGCTGCGCAGCGAGGGCAAGTCGGGCGCGTAGTGTGCCCCGGTGACGCTGGCGCGCAGGCTCAGCTGGGGGCAGCGCAGCTCGAACTGCTGGCCGCCGTCGCTCGGGCCCTGGAGCCCGAGGTCGAGCGAGGCCCACGAGGCGCTCGCCCCCTGTGCCGGCGCGGTGGCCCGGGGGGCTGCCGGGAGCGCGACGGTGAAGACGTCGGTGTCGGCGACCAGCCGCCGCCCCGCGTGCGTCTCCGCGCCGGCGTCGGAGGTGGCGACCGCGGTCCAGCTCACCAGCTCTCCCGAGAAGAAGGCCTGGAAGAGGATGGCGGTGGCCGTGCCGGTGGTGTCGGTGGTCATCGGAAGGAAGACGCCGCCGTCGAGCTGCACCTCGAGCGCCTGCCACTGCAGCGCGAAGCCGGCCGGCGCCTGGGCCGTGGGGTTCACCTGCAGCTTCTCGTTGCTCGCGCGCGCGGACAGCGCGGCCTGCACCTGGAGCGCGGCACCGTCGTGGAGGGTGACCGGCACCTGCGCGGTGGCGGTGATGGGGCCGCTCTGCCGGCCGCGGAAGTCGCGCTGGAAGACGCGCAGCGTGGCCGGCAGGTCGGCGGGCCCCTTCCAGGTGATGGGCGCGCTCGCGCTCACCGCGCCCGCCTGGTCCACCGCGAGGGTCACCGTGCCCAGCACATCGGCGGTGAGGAAGGCCTGGGTCACCACCTGCGCCGGCACGGGGTACGCCGTGCCGCTGTCGGGGCCGCCGAAGGTGACCTGGCCGGTGACGCCGGGCACCGCGCGCGCCGGCGCCACCCCGGGAACGACGAGCGTCGGGTCGGTGCGGGTGAGCCCGTCGGCGTCGACGGCACCGTGCTGGTCCGCCGTGACCGCCACCACCCGGTACGGCGTGCGCACGCCCGTGAGGGTGAAGGCGCCCGCGGCGTCGGTGGTGGCGCTGCCGCCTCCGGACACCGAGACCTGGGCGCCAGCGACCGCGGCGCCGCTGTCGTCGACCACCCGGCCCTTCACGTCGACGACCGGCACGTTGGCGACGGTGAGCGTGACCGCCGCGCTCGTGGTCCCGCCGCGGCCGGTGGCGGTGAGCGTGTAGCCGGTGGTGCGGGTGACGGTGACGTCCTGGCTGCCCTTGGCCGACACCTTGGTGTCCGGGGGCGCGAGCGTCACGGTGTCCGCGCCGGTCACGTCCCAGGTCAGGGTCGCCTTGCCGCCGCCCTCGGGGAGCGAGGCGGGGGACACCTGGAACGAGATCTGCGGAGGATCCGCCGCGCAGCCGGCAAGGAGCAGCAGTCCAGCGAGGCGAAGCGTCATGGGCGTGGGCTCCAGCGATTTCAACGGGGCACAGCTCGAGTCGCGCGCGGTCTGGGGGCTCGAACGGGCCACCTGACCTACCGAAAGGTGGCCGAGTGTAGCCGCGTCGCCGCCCGTGCGGTGTTTCCGCGAGCGCACGGCATCGGTCGCCGGCTTGGCAGGCGCGCCCCAACGCGTAGCATCGCGCCTCTCGTGTTCCGGTCGTCTCGTGTCCAGCGCAGCGGCTCCGCTCCCAGGCTTCTGCTCGGGCTGGTGCTCGCCGCACGAGGCGCGTTCGCCCAGGTCGCCGAGTTCAGCGACGACTTCGAGACCGGGACGTTGCTCACCAGTGATGCGCCCGCGGGTCGCTGGAGTTCTCGCTCCAACCCCGGCGCGGGTTCCCCGCCGACCTCGAGCGCCGCGGCCGCCCACCGCGGTCTGCGTGGCGCCCGGGTGGTCGATTCCAGCAGCGGCGGCGGGTCTTCGAGCCAGGAGTACCTCGTCGCGACGCTCGCGACCCGCACCGGCGACACCTACGTGCGAACCTGGCTGCGCCTCACCAGCCCCACCAGTCAGTCGAACTACCTGCTGGGCCTCTTCAGCGGCCTCAATCAGCAGTGCAGCACGGAGATCGAGCTCAACGGCAGCACCTGGAACCTCGACGGCTACTCCCAGCCCAACTCCTACAGCGGCGTGACGGCGTCGCAGCCGCTCACCTCAGGGAGCTGGCACCTCGTCGAGTTCGCCCAGCTCGGCGCGGGGTCTTCGAGTGGACGCCGCAGGGCCTGGCTCGACGGTGTGCAGGTGGTGGATGCCGCGGCCGATCTCAGCGGTGGTCAGGTCGGCTTCCTCTCGCTGGGGGAATACTCCACGTCGTCCGGGTACACCGGCACCACCGACTACGACGACGTGCGGGTGGCGGCGACGCCGCACGTCAGCACCTTCGCGCTCTCGTCGACCAGCGCGCTCGCCGAAGGGTGCGCGACGGTGACGGTGGCCTTGCGCGACTCGACCGGAGGCGCGCCGGTCGCGCCGTACCTGCTGGCGCTCGACGTGGATGCGGGCGGGGCCACCGCGTTCGCGGGCGCTTCCTGCACCGGCGCCACGGCGACGGTGGGCGTCGACGCGGGCGTGAGCCAGGTGACCTTCGGCGTGAGCGCTCCGATCCCCGGCACCTTCCAGGTGTCGGTGAGCCACGCCGACCTGCTGAGCGCTCCGCCGACCCAGGTGACCTTCACGGCGCGTCCGCTCGATGCCACCTGCGGCAGCCCTCAGGCCTGCGGGTCACTGCAGTGCGTGGGTGGGCGCTGCGCGCTCAGCGACGGCGGGCTGCCCGACGGTGGCGTGCGGCCGGGCCCCGACGCCGGCCCGCCCGACGCGGGGCCAGACGGCGGCAGCCCAGATGCCGGGCCGAGCGATGCGGGCCCGGCCGATGCGGGGGCGCCCGACGGCGGAACCGACGCCGGGCCGAGCGATGCGGGGCAAGGCGATGCAGGCGAGCGCGACGGCGGCCCCGTCGACTCCGGGAACGTCGATGCAGGCACGCCGGGGACGCTGGCGGTCGGCTGCGAGTGCGAGCACGGCGCCGCGCCGGGGAGCAGCTGGTGGCTCAGCGCGATGGTGGCCTTCGTCGCCGCGGCGCGCGCGCGACGAGCACGGCGAGCAGCGCCGCTGCGCTGAGGCCCGTCGAGGCGCAGCCCTGAGCGCTCCGAGGCGCGCCCACCTGGAATTCCAGCGCCGCGGGGTCGAGGTCTCCGGTCAGGTCCACCGCCGAGAGGTGCACCGGCCCCTGCGTCGGCAGCCGCACCGCGAAGTCCACGCTCGAGGTGCCCGCATCGAGCACCGGGGCGCCCGGCGTGCCGGAACAGTCGCGCCCGGGGAAGATCTGGGCCGCGACGCCTGCGTCGAGCGCGGTGGGCGTGGTGCGCACCACCGGGCGCCGGGTGAGGCCGGCGTCGAGCACGTCGACTGCTTCCAGCCGCAGCGGCACGCATGCGCCCGCGGTGGGGGCTGCAGGGCCCAGGAGCCGCAGCGCGCCCGGCGGCGGTGCGTGGGCGGTGAGCGCGAGGTCGTCGACGTGCACCGTGCCGCGCCAGGGCAGCACCACCGCGGGCGTGCCCACCAGGAGCCGTTCCACCTGCACGCCGGCGAAGTCCATCGGCAGCGAGCAGGTCTTCACCCCGTCGAGGAAGAAGCTGGCGTTGCCCTGGCCGCCCAGGCCGGTGAGGCGGTAGTGCAGCGTGTGCCACTGCCCCAGCGTGAAGGGGACCTCGGAAGGGCACGAGACCTGGGCGCCCATGCCCTTGGCCGAGCCGAAGGCGGTGGGCGGCTCGCCGCCGATGACGAACTGGGCGACCGTGGCCTCGGGGATGTTGCCGTGCAGCTGCAGCGGGATGATGCCCGGCGTGGTGGTGGTCGAGCTGAGCCTGAGGTGCACCCGCAGGTCGAACTCCGCGAAGTCGCGGCCCGCGTCGGTGGTGGCGAGCGGGTCGACCTCGTACACCGCGAAGGTGCTCGAGCCGTAGCCGCTGCCCGAGCCATCGGTGTCGACGACCTCGAGCCCGAAGCGTCCGCCCAGCGCGGCGGCGGCGGTCGCGCTGGCGGTGGTCGACGGCTGCTCCTTGAGCTCGATGCGGTCGGCCTTGCCCGGCGGCGTCGACGAGGTGAGCACGGTGCCCGACTCGAAGTCGTCCTGGGCGAGCACCACCGGCTCGACCGCGGGCTCGGCGCTCGCCGGAGGGCAGACGACGCGCTCGCCGGCGCAGCGGCCCTCGAGGCAGAAGAGCCCGGCGGCCGCGCAGTCCTGGTCCTCGGTGCAGGGCAGGCAGTCGAGGGGGATCGCCACCGGGCAGGCGCTCAAGGCGGCCAGCGCCACCAGGACACCAAGCGAACGCGCCGGACCCATGGCGGCGCACCGTACCCGTTGGGGCATGCCGCGTCAGGTGCGACGGCGCTTGGGGCTGATGCCCAGCTTCTGCATCAGCCGGTAGACCTGGCTGCGGGAGAGGTTGAGCAGCTTGGCGGCCTCGTTGACGTCGAAGCTCGCCTTCTCGAGCGCCTGCTCCACCAGCACCTTGTCGACGCTGTCGAGCACCGTGGCGCGCGAGGCGGCGGCCTTGGGCTCGGGGTTCAGCTCGAGGAGCGCGCGTTCCACCGCGTTGCGCAGCTCGCGCACGTTGCCCGGCCAGGGCTGCGAGAGCCAGGAGGCGAGGGTGGCGTCGCTCAGCCGGTGCGCCTGGTCGCCGGCGAAGGCGCGCGCCAGGATCGGAATGTCGTCGCGGCGCTCGCGCAGCGGCGGCACGTCGAGCACCACCACCGCCAGACGGAAGAAGAGGTCTTCGCGGAACTTGCGTTCCTTCACCATCGCCTCGAGGTCGCGGTGGCTCGCCGCCACCAGGCGGAAGTCGGAGCTGCGGGTGGTGGTGTCGCCGACGCGGCTGAAGGTGCGCGACTCGAGCACCCGCAACAGCCGCGGCTGGAGCGAGACGTCGAGCTCGCCGATCTCGTCGAGGAACAGGGTGCCGCCGTTGGCGCGCTCGATGGCGCCGATGCGCTGGCTGACCGCGCCGGTGAAGGCGCCCGCCTGGTGCCCGAAGAGGTCGCTCTCGATGAGCTCGCTGGTGCCGCGGCTGCAGTCGAAGACCACGAAGGGGCCGCTCGCGCGCGGGCTGGTGGTGTGAATGGCGCGGGCGACCTGCTCCTTGCCGACGCCCGTCTCGCCGCGCAGGAGCACCGAGGCGCTCTCGGCCGCCACCCGGCGCAGCGCAGCCACCAGCCGCCGCATCGGCGGTGATTCGCCGAGGAGCCCGGGAATCGGCGGCGCCTCCACCACCCCCGGCGTGCTGGCGGGGTCCTGCGACACGCGCACCAGCGTCTTGCCGAAGCGGATGGTGGCGCCCAGCGGCACCGAGGCCTCGGTGATGGCGGCTCCGAGGTACCAGGTGCGGTTGCGGGAGCCGAGGTCCTTCACGGTGAGCCCGGTGCGGGTCAGCTCGAGGACCGCGTGCTGCCGCGACACGGTGGGGTCTTCCAGCACCACGTCGCAGGTCTGCTCGCCGCCCACCCGCCAGGTCCCCTGGCCGATCAGGTGCCGCTGCACCTGGGCGCCGCTGATGACCTCGAGCAGCACCTTCTCGGGAGCCGGCGACCCGTCGAAGGTCAGCGTGTGGGTCTTCTCTCGGCTCATCGGGGCACCAGGGTCTTCATCAGCTTCACCGTCTCACCAGGTTTGAGCTCCAGCGTCAGCTGCATCGTGCGGAACCCCGGGTTGAGCAGCCGCACCACGATGCGCGACCGCTCGATGGGGAAGTCGGCCATCGGCGTCTGCCCCACGACGCGGCCGTCGATCTCCACGTTGGCCCATGGCTCGGCCTGCACGGTGAGCCGGGCGGGCGAGTCGAGCTTGGCGGGCGCCTCGCTGCGCGCGACCTTCACCTCGGGAGGCCTGGGCCGGGGCCGCGGTGCAGGGTGAACCGGCCGGGGCGGGGCGACGGGGGCCGGCTCCTCGGGCGCCGGCGCCGGGTGGGCGCTCTCGGGCGCCACCGGCGTCGGCACGAACTCGGGCGTCGGCGCAGGAGCGGGCGAGGGCTGCGGTGCGGCCTCCCGGCGCGGGCTCGGCGTGGGCGAGGCGACGATCGGGACCTCGACGACGTCGGGCGTCGTGGGCGCCGGGCTGCGCAGGGCCCACCAGGTGACCGCGGCGAGCACCAGCGCCAGCGCCACCGTGGCGAGCGGCGCCCGCCGCTGGTGGCCTGGCTCGGTGACCGGTGCGTCGTCGAGCGAGCCGGCGCCTTGCGGGCTCGAGCCCCGCGGCTCGAAGTCGAACGACTCGGAGCTGAGCGAGTCGAAGCCGAGCGAGTCGGCCGCAGGCGAGAGCGTCGCGCCGGGCAGGGTCGCACCGGGAAGCGTCGCCCCCGGCAGCGTCGTGGCGGGAAGCGTCGCCCCGGGCGGCGGTTCCATCTTCGTGAGCTGGGTCTTGGGCTCGGGGGCGAAGACGTGGGCCACCGCCTCGGTGGGCGCAGGCGCGTCGATGTCCAGGGTCGGCGGCCGCGGGGTGGACGGTGCGGAGGCCCGGCCGACGGACTGCTCGGCGGCCTCCACCAGGGCCCGCAGCGCTTCCTGGCGGGCTTCGAAGTCGCCGCGGGGAATCGCCTCGCGCATCTCCGCCGCGCTCGCGAAGCGCTCGCTCGCAGCCGCCGCGAAGGCGCGGGTCACCGCGGTGGCCAGCTCCCCGAGGTCGGGGCGCAACGCGGCGAGACCGGGGCCGAGCTCCCGCTTCGGGCCCAGCAGACTGTCGCCGACGAACGGCGAGCGCAGGGTCGCGAAGCGGTGGAGCGTCACGCCGAGCGCGTAGAGGTCGGTCGACGCGGTGGCCCGCGCGCCCTGGAAGAGCTCCGGGGCGAGGTACTCCAGCTTGCCGCGCAGCGTGCCCACCTGGGTGTCGGCGCCGCGTGCGGTGGCGATGCCGAAGTCGGCGAGCTTCACCTCGCCGCGCCGCGAGATGAGGATGTTGCTCGGCGAGACGTCGCGGTGCACCAGCTCGAGGCTCTTGCCGTCTTCGCCGCGGGCGGTGTGCGCGGAGTGCAGGCCTTCGAGCGCCTGCCGGGCGACGTGGGCCAGCACCTCCGCAGACACCTGCTGCTGGGTGTGAACGAGGTGGTCGATGAGCGTCGACAGCGAGACGCCGTCGATGAGCTCCATGGTGAGGAAGTAGCGGCCGTCGACCTCGCCGGCGTCGAAGACCTGCACCACGTTCGGGTGCTGCAGCCGCGCCGCGAGGCGGGCCTCCGACAGGAACAGCCGCACGTGCTCGGGGTCGTTGGTGAGGTCGGGCAGCAGCAGCTTGAGCGCGAGCGGTTTGCGGAACTCGCCCATGCCCGTCTGCACCGCGACGAACACCTCGCCCATGCCCCCCACGGCGAGGCGCTCGTAGAGCTGGAAGCGGCCGAAGGGGGTGCCCTGCACGCGTCCTCGAACCTAGTACGCCCCTCGGCGACTCCGAGGTCCCTCGGCGTCAGTCCAGGTTTGCAACCACCAGCGTGCCGACGGCGGCCGCGCCGGTGAGACCGAGGAAGGACCAGCCGGCGGCGGCCTTGGCGCGGGCGTCGGCGTTGGCCAGGGTGGCGCTGCGCGCGGTGATGCCGGGAGGAACCGGCCGGGGCAGGAAGGCATCGAAGAGCAAGAGCCCCGCGGCCGCGGCAGCGCCCACGGCGACCGCGCCCAGCACCCACTTGAGCCAGGGGAGCCGGTGGGACGGGGCCGCACGCACCTCGCCCGCCGGCGTGAGGCCGGTGGCGCGCCCGGCCACCCCGGCGGCCGCGTCGAGCGTCAGCTCGGCGAGCAGCGCTTCCTTCTGGCTGAGCGCCACCAGCGCGGTGGCGCCTTCGGGGAGCGCGGTGTTGAGCAGGTGATCCGCCGGCGCGGGGAGCCGCTGCTCCTGCTCTCCCGAGCGCACGATGAGGTGGTGCACCATCGCCCACGGGTCGCGCACCTCGACGAGGAGCCGCTCGGGCGGCGCGGGCTGGCGCCGCAGCGTCACCGACGGCCGGGGGTACAGCCGCTCCTTGGCGGCGAGGAAGGCGGCGGCGACCTTGGGCGAGGCCCTGGGTTCCGGGGCCATCGGCTCCTGGGCGAGCAGCCGCTGGTAGGTCTCCTCGGCCTCGCGGGTGCGCCCGAGCGCGAGCAGCGACTGCGCGAGCAGGTCGTAGCTCTCGTGGCGCTCGGCGCTGGTCTGCTCCTTCACCTCGGTGGCGAGGCCCAGGGGGCCGAGCGAGCGCTCGAACTCCAGCGCCTTGAAGTCGGCCCGGCCTTGCTCGAGGTACGGGTTGGCGGCCGCGAGCGCGGCCCACGCGAGGACGAGCACCATCGGGGAGTCACTCTAGTGCCGCTCGGGGGGCCTACCCCAAAGATGCGCCGGCGTAGAACCAGGGCAGCGCGCTGCGGCGGCCCGCGGTCGCGCTCCAGGTGGTGCCGCCCGGCCGGTCCTGGAAGTTGCCGTTGTAGTAGCCGTAGCCCTGGCCGGCGGTCTTCTCGTAGTCGCTCGACGACAGCCCCATGCAGTTCATGAAGGTCACCAGCAGGTTGTTCATCGGCAGGCCGCGGCTCTCGCCCGACGAGCCCTCGTTTCGGAAGTCGATGTAGTTGCCCTGGCGCAGCGCGCCGCCCGCCTTGCCCGCCACCACCACCGGCATGTTGTCGGGCTCGTGCTCGCCGCTCGGCTTCACGATGCCGTACTGCTGGCTCCAGTAGATGATGGAGTTGTCGAGCAGCGTGCCGCTGCCGTCGGCGACGCTGTCGAAGATGGAGATGAGCCGGGCCACCCGGTTGCCGATGGCCTTGAGGTCCTGCACCAGCCCCGACGGGTTGTTGATGCCGTCCTGCGCGCCCACCGCGTGGTGCTCGGTGTGCCGCGCGCCGTAGCCCTGCGACATGCCCAGGGTGACGCTGGCCACCCGGGTGAGGTCGCAGGCCATGGCCGCGGCGAGGATCTTGAACTGGTTGGTGATGGCCGCTTCCACGTCGCTCTCGGTGGCGCGCGTGGGCGCGGCGCAGGTGGTGGTGGTGCTGGTGGTGGGCTGCACCGACTTGGCGACGTCGTTCACCAGCGCCATGTACGCCTCGAGCTTCTGCTTGTCGGCGGCGGAGATGCGCGCGCTGTCGCGGGTGCGCACGTAGTCGCCGTACACCGCCTGCATCAGGTCCACCTCGCGGGTGTCGGTGGTGGTGGTGCTCATGCCGAAGCCCGAGGAGAAGGCGTCGAAGAGCGCCTGCGTCTGCCGCAGCGGCGAGACCATCTGCAGGTTGTTGCCGTTTCGCTGGAACGAGAAGCTGCGCCCGTCGCTGTAGTCGTCGTTGGTGACGGGGTTCAGGCTCACCAGCCGGCGCGCCAGCGGGGTCGACGCGCCGTAGACCTTGGCCGACTTCGACAGCAGCACGTCGATGGACTCCTGGCCCGACACCGGCGGGTAGTTGTCGCCGTCGAGGCCGCCCGCGTAGCTCGACGCGCAGGTGGCGAAGCAGCTGTGGTGGTTGGGGTTGGCGATGAGCGTGTCGATGCCGCGCAGCACCGAGAACTTGGCCTTGAGCGGGTTGAAGGCGGCGCCGATGATGGGCGAGAAGTCGCCGGCGATCTCCGACAGCGGCTTCACGTTCACGTTGGGCATCGGCCGCATGCTGGTGCTGCGCGAGCCGAAGAACGTGCGCTCGTTGGGGCCGTACACGTTCATCACCTGCACGTAGCGCACCGGCCGCGCGGTCTGGGCCTGGGCGGTGCGAGGCAGGAGCGACGGCAACAGCGGCAGCACCAGGCTCGCGCCCGCGCCCTGCAGGAACAACCGACGGCGAAGGAAGATGGTCACGGTGCGCTCCGGTAGAAGACGTCGTCGTTGGCGAGGGTGGCGACCACCACGGCTTCCAGCGAGCCGACGTGCGCCTGGTTCTCCGCGCCGGACAGGGCGCAGCCGTCCTTGGTGGCGTCGACGGTGGCGAGCTGGAAGTACTCGAAGGCGCGGCGGGCGAAGCAGGCGCGCCCCTTGAAGCTCTCGGTCATCGCCTGCGCGAGCGCCAGCGAGTCGGCGAGGCTGCCCGGGCCGCCCGGCTCCAGGGTGACGTTGTCCACCTTGGTCACGATGGGCCAGGTCTTCGGCGCACCGCCGGCCGGGTCGGGCACCGTCTCCACCGTGCGGCGCGCGCCGAGCTGGTCGAAGCCCTCGAAGGCGAAGCCCACCGGGTTCACCTGCGAGTGGCAGCCGTTGCAGGTGGTCGACGAGGTGAGGGTCGCCACCTTGTCGCGGTTGGGCATGTTCTCCACGTCGCCGACCTGCTCCTGCCGCGCCTTCACCAGCGCCGGGTCGGGGAGCCCGAAGGAGTCGCAGAGGAAGAGCTTGCGCAGGTGCGCGCCGCGCACGATGGGGCTGGTGCGCGGGCCGGTGGACATCAGCAGCGCGGGGCGGTGCATCAGGCCCGGGTGGCTCGCCGACGCCGAGGCGCCGCCGGCGGGGGCGATGGTGGTCTCGAGCACCTTGGCGAGCTCGGAGGAGCGCGGGAACGCCGCGGTGGAGCCCATCAGCTCGGCGAAGCCGCCCTGCGACCTGTAGACCGCGTCGATGAAGTCGAAGGCCTCGGTGCGCATCTGCACGCCGAGCCCGCTGGTGGAGCTCAGCCCCAGCAGCGCCGCGGCGGTGGGCGAAGGGTCGGGCACCAGGCTCAGCGCGGTGTAGTAGCGGAAGAAGTCCTTCACCTTGGCCTGGCCCTGCGGCGTGGCGAGCAAGCGGCGCGCGTGGGGCGCGAGCTGCGCGGCGGTCGACAGCTGCCCCGCGCGGGCGGCGGCCATCAGCGCGTCGTCGGGAGGCACGCCCGCCGCGAGGTAGGACAGCCGCGAGGCCACCTCGAAGTCGGTGAGCCGCACGCGCCCGTCGGTGCCGGGCGTGCCGCCGACCTCGAGGTGGAAGACGAGCGCCGGCGACTGGAAGAGCCGCCGCAGCGCGAAGGTGAGGCCCTGGGCGCCGCCGCCGGCCTGGCTCGCCTGCGCGGTGAGCAGCTGTACCTCGGCGTCGGTGAGGTCGCGGCGCCAGACCTGGGCCCCGAAGCTCCGCAGCGCGGAGGCGACGCAGGTGTCGGAGATGGTGGCCTGCGCGGCGCACGCGCCGAGGTGCTGCGTCTTCCAGGTGGCGTCCGCCATCGCCAGGGTGACGGCGCGCTTGGAGACGTCGAAGAGCACCTGACCCAGCGAGACCGGGGTGGCCTCGTTGAAGTCGCCCGGCAGCACCGTCTGGTCGACCGGCAAGCCGGCGAGCTTCTGCTGCAGGGTGGCGTCGGCCATCACCGTGGGGCCGAGCAGCGCGCTCAAGGTGTTCGAGAGCTCGAGCTGGGTGAGCCGCCGCAGCCGGTGGGTGGTGCCGCGCAGCGCTTCCTGGCTCGCGGCGCAGGCGTACACCTTCTGCTTGGGGACCGCCGGCTGAGTGGGGTTGGTCGGGTTCGACGGGGTCGACGGCTGGGTCGGCGTCGGCGGCGGGATGCCCGGCATCGTCGGCGAGACGGGCTGGCTGGGCGGGGGCGTCGCGGCCTGGGGCCCGGTGTGGTCCGCGGGGACGGAGAAGATCTCCCCTTCGCACCCCGCGACCGCGAGCAGCAGCACGACGCTTCGAAGTCCTGGAATGATTCGCCGCATGGGGGCTCGTTGAGCAAGCGCTGCGCCGGGCCTCCTGAGGGGCCAAAGGTGCGAAGCGACACGGGTTCGTCAGGGGGCCCGGGTGCGCACTGGCCGACGCGGCGCGGCCCTTCGTCGCGGCCATGCGACGAGCGTGGAGGGGCGAGAGGTGGTCCGCCCGGCGTGGATCAGCCACTTGCGGCCGGTGGCTGCACGCGGCGTGCGCCTTGCTTCGTCTGCGCCGCATGCGCGCTGCCTTCCTCGCGGTGTCCCTGGTGGCCTCGCTGCCGGCGTCGGCGGCCCAGGCAGTGGTGCTCGACGTCACCTTCACCCAGACCTCGGACAACACGAAGTTCAACGCGCCCTTCGGCGCCTCGAGCAGCCTCAAGGGCTCGCACGCCTTCTTCGCGCCGTCGACGCTCTCACCGTCGAACTACGTGAGCCCGGTCGACTACCGCGACGGCACCTTCCACGTGGTCATCGACGTGCTCGCCAAGCCGACCGCCACCAAGATGCTCACCGCCGCCTGCTTCCTGCAGGGCAACTACACCTGCCTGGGCTACGCGAACCTCACCACGCCGGGGCGCGTGCACTTCAGTCAGGCGGTGCCGTCGTTCTACCAGTTCAGCAGCGTCGACTGGACCAAGCGGTTCGACTCCATCTCCATCATCCAGCGCGACTCCAACGAGAAGAAGCTCGACCTGGGCGAAGGCTTCATCGGCGAGCCGAGCTACGCCGCCTACTACCCGCTCACCATGCGGGTGCAGATCATCGCCGTCGAGAAGGGCGGCACCTTCGTGATGCCGGTCGACCCGCCCGATGCGGGCCTCGATGCCGGGAGCCCACGGCTGGACGCGGGGCCGGCTGACGCCTCGGTCGCCGATGCCGCGGTGGCGGACGCGGGAGGCCGCGATGCCGGGCCGCGCGACGCCGGCGTGCCGGGAGCGACCGATGCCGCCGTCGAATGGCCCGACGCCGCGGTGACTCTCGACGCGGGCCTGCCCGAGACACCGCCGGGCCCGACGGGAGAGGTCCAGCCTGCTGCTGACGCCGCCGCCGTCAGCCCGAGGCCCGCGATGCCCGGCACGAGCGCGCCCGCGCCGACCGGGGTGAGCGGGTTCGCGGAAGCCGAAGGCGGGTGCGCCAGCGGACCGGGCGCCGCGGCAGTCGTGCTCGCGTGCCTGGTGCTGAGCGCCGCGCGCAGGGCGTCGCGGCGGGGGCGCGCGCTCGGGCCCTGAAGGCCTTCAGGGCACGCAGGTGCCGTCGCGCACGCTGTAGATCTCACCGGCGGCGCCCAGCACGAAGAGCTCGTCGCCTTCGCCCTGGATGCGTGCGGTGGTCCACGAGAAGCCCGCGGGGACCTGCACCGGGAGACTGGCCCACGTGCCGAGCACGCCGCCATCGCTCGCCGCGGTGAGCCGCAGCAGGCCTTGCGCGGTGCGCACGACGCCCTGGCCGCAGAGCGAGTCGACCTCCAGCGGCGCCGCGGGCGTCGGGCCGGCGAGCACCACCCCGGTGGGCAGCCCGAGCGCGGTGCCGTCGGCCAGCAGCGCGCGGCCGCGCGAGTGGTCGGTCCACACGCCCATCGGCTCGGTGACCGGCGTCACCAGCTCCACCATCGCCCAGCGGTTCTTGCTCTCGGCGCGCACCTCGTAGAGCCGCTCGCCGGCGATGGCGTAGCCGCGGGCGAAGAGCGGCTCTCCCGGCGCCACGTCGGCCATGGCCAGCGCGGTCAGCGTGCCCGGCGTGTTGAGCCGGCGAGGCACCCGCGGGTGCGTCCCCCCGTCGGGCGGAGGCGCGTTGACCTCGGTCGACCACAGCAGGTCGGGGTCGGCGATGACCACCGTGGTGCCGCCGTCGCCGTTGCGGCCGGCCGCGGCGTGCACGGTGAGGCCTTGCTCGCCGCTGCAGGGCTGCGACGCGTAGGCCGCGCTGCTGTCGAGCTGCGCGAGCGCGGTCGCCGAGGCGCCCGGCGTGTTGCGGAACTCGTTCAGGTCGGCGAGCACCAGCACGCCGTTGCTGCGCAGGAGCGCCTGGCTCGGGCGCCCGCGCACCGGCGTGCACAGGAGGTCGCCGTTCGCGCTGCGGAAGGTGAGCCCGAACCCGGGGCGCTGCACGAAGGGCCCCGGCGACGGGCCCCCCAGCCCGGACGCGATGCCCGAGACGTAGCTCACGAGCCCTCCGTCGGAATGTCCGACCACCGCCGACTGTCCGGTCGTCGGCCACGGAGGCACCGCGGGGCCGAAGCTCGGGGGCAGCGAGAAGGACAGCGCCCCGTTGAGCAGGTCGAGCCGGGTGAGCCCGAGGCCGATGACGCCCGACGCGGTGGCGTCGGTGTCGTAGAGCACCTCGCCCGCGGCGGTGTCCTGACGGGAGAGCTCGAGCCCGTCGACCCGCGTGTTGACCCGCAGGGCCGTCAGGGTGACGCCCGCGTCCGCGCGCCGGCAGAGCGGCCCTTCGCGCCAGAAGCCCACCACCTCGCCCGGCGTGCACCACCCGCCGAGCGGCACCGTCGACCCCTTGCCGCCGAGGCACTGGCCGCCGGGCGGCGTGCCCGGCACGTCCAGCTCCGCGAAGCCGTAGACGCCCTGGGGGGTGACGAAGTGCAGCCGCGCGGGCGCGCTCGCGCCTTCCGACGCGCCGAGCATCGCCACCGTCGGAGCCGACGAGTCGCCGCAGCCGGGCGCCGGCAGGCCGGTGCGGGCGAGTGGAGACCACGCCACCGTCTGCTGCTTGGTGCCGTTGGGGAGCCAGAACTGACCGCCGACGTCGTCGTAGGACGCCCAGAAGACGCCCTGGGTGGTGAGCGCGATCATCGAGTACTGGCTGTTGTTGTTGCTGCTGCTGCCGTTGACCGCCACCACCTGGAGCAGCGTGGCGCCCGCGGGGCCGTCGACGGTGAAGAGCACGTCCTTGCCGCGCAGGCCCACCACGCGCTGGCCCCCCGAGGCCACGGTGAAGCGCTGGGTGAGGCCGATGCCGCCGAACTGGCCCACCCCGGTGGACGACAGGCGCGTCACCGGCTCGTTGCTCACGAAGGACCCGCTGCTGGCCGACCACAGCCCGCCGTCGAGCGCCGCCACCGCGTAGCCGGGGCCGAAGGACAGCGCGGTCAGCGGGGCAGCGAAGTGCTGCACCGACTGGCGGAAGGAGACGCCACCGAAGTCGTAGAAGGTCAGATCCTGACCGCGCAGCAGCCCCAGCTGCTGCACCGCGTACGACATGCCGGACGACTGGCTCTCGAAGAGCCCGCCCACCGCGTCGATGTGCGGCCCGTCGAGGAACTCCGGGTGCACGCGGCGGCCGTGGAACGCGGTGTCGGGCGGAGTGGGGGCGAGCGCCTCGGCGCGCGCGTCGAGGCAGCGGCCGTCGGGGCCGCAGCGAAAGCCCTGCTCGCAGTCGAGGTCGGCCGCGCAGCGGTAGTCCGCGCCGGCGTCGCGGTCGTGGCAGGTGAGCTCGAGCCCGCAGCGCCACCCGGGCGCGCAGTCGTCGAGGCCGGCGTCGCGGCGGCAGCCGACCGGGCCGGCGGCGGCGCGGTCGTAGCAGCGGCCGTCGACCCCGCAGTGCCAGCCACCCGGGCAGTCGCTCTCGCGGGCGCACTCCACCGGCGCGCCCTTCGCCTGGTCGAGGCAGGTGAGCGCGAGCCCGCACGTCCAGCCGGGCGCGCAGTCCTCGACACCCGCGTCGCGGCGGCAGGCCACGTCGGTGCCGGCGTCGCGGTCGTAGCAGCGGCCTTCGACGCCGCAGTGCCAGCCGCCGGGGCAGTCGCTCTCGTCGCGGCACTCGAGCGGCACGCCGACGCCGGGCGGGTGGCAGTAGCCGTCGCGGTAGCACTGCCAGCCGTTGGCGCACTTGGCCGGCTGGTCGTGGCCGCCGTCGCTGTCACAGGGGTACTGGCGCTCGGTGGTGAGGTCCAGGGTCGAGCACCCGGCGAGCACGGCGAAGGCGAAGGTCGCGAGGCGTCTCATCTAGAAGGTCCCCGCGAAGGCCGCGCCCTGGCCGGTCGGCACCAGCGCCGCGGTGCCCGACAGGCCGCCGGCCCGCCAGGGGTAGAGGAAGAGGCCGGTGGCGGCGAGCGCGGCGCCCGCGCCCAGCAGCACGAAGGACACCACGCGCTGGGTGGTGAGGCGGCGCTGCTCGTCCTGGTAGAAGTCGAGCGACTTGAGCACCTGGGGCGAGGTGAGGCCGAGCTCCAGCTCGCGCTGGTAGACGCTGACCTGCGAGGCGGTCTGCACCAGCAGGAAGACGCCCACGGTGGCGCTCACCACGCCGCCGGCGGTCAGCGACAGCGGGAGCACCCGGCTCGGCTCCTGCGGGGCGGGGGTGCCGGTGGCCTCCGCGACCGCGTAAGGCACCAGCGCGCGCAGCCCGTCGAGGTCGCCCGCCAGGCGGGTGGCGCGGCCGATGGTCTGCGCCTTGTCGGAGTCCTGCATCTGCAGGCTCAGCTGGTAGCTCTGGCCGATGAGGGTGGCCGAGCCCGAGAGGATGAAGCGGGCCCCGAGCGCGCTGCCGATCTCCGCCAGGCACGCCCCGCCGTCGCTGCACCCCGAGAGCTGCTTCTGGCGCTCGACCCCGAGCAGCGTCTGGATCTCCTTCGACGAGGTCACCGAGAACTGGCCGCCGCGCGCCGCCGCCGCCGCCACCGCGTCGGTGAGCGCCGCGGCCACGGTGGGGTCGAGCCCGCCGCCGGGCGAGAGGTCGAGCACCACCAGCTTGGGCGCTTCCGCGCTGGCGAGGCTGGCGCAGAGCATGAGGCAGATGGAGACGGTGCGCATGGTCGTGGGCCCCCCGGGGCCGCCGAGTGTACCGAAAGGCGCTATGACCTTTCGCGATGAGTGAACGCCGCACGTATTACCCGCCGCTCGAGCCGTACCGCACCGGCATGCTCCCGGTGGGCCACGGTCACACGCTCTACTTCGAGGAGTCGGGCAACCCGCAGGGCAAGCCTGTGGTGTTCCTCCACGGCGGGCCGGGCGGCGGCAGCGAGCCCAAGCAGCGCCGCTTCTTCGACCCCCAGGCCTACCGCATCGTGCTCTTCGACCAGCGCGGCTGCGGCCGCTCGACGCCGCACGCGTCGCTGGACCACAACACCACCTGGGACCTGGTGGACGACATCGAGGCCCTGCGCGCGCACCTGGGCATCGAGCGCTGGCAGGTGTTCGGCGGCTCGTGGGGCTCGACGCTGGCGCTGGCCTACGCGCAGACCCACCCCGACCGCTGCACCGAGCTGGTGCTGCGCGGCATCTTCCTGCTGCGCCAGAGCGAGATCGACTGGTTCTACCAGCGCGGCGCGAGCGCGCTCTTCCCCGACGCGTGGGAGCAGTACCTCGCCGCCATTCCGCCCGAGGAGCACGGCGACCTGCTGCACGCCTACCACCGCCGGCTCACCAGCCCGGACGGCGCGGTGCGCCTCGCCGCCGCCAAGGCCTGGAGCGTGTGGGAAGGGCGCACCAGCTACCTCCACGTCAACGCCGACAACGTGGCGCGCACCGGGCAGGACGAGTTCGCGCTCGCCTTCGCGCGCATCGAGTGCCACTACTTCGTGCACCACGGCTGGGTCGACGGCGAGCGGGCGCTCCTGCGCAACGTGCACAAGATCCGCCACCTGCGCTGCGGCATCGTGCAGGGCCGCTACGACGTGGTGTGCCCGGCGGAGTCGGCCTGGGCGCTGCACCGCGCCTGGCCGGAAGCCGACCTGCGCATCGTTCCCGACGCCGGCCATTCGGCCCACGAGCCCGGAAACGTGCACGAGCTGGTGAGCCTCACCGACGCGTTCCGGTGATCGAGAAAGAGTCACCGTGCTTGACGCGCCCGGTCCGGAGCGCCTATCGACGCGCGCCTCATGGCCAAGCCACTCGTCATCGTCGAGTCGCCCGCGAAGGCGAAGACCATCGGACAGTTCCTCGGTGGCCAATATTCGGTGATGGCCAGCATCGGCCACGTCGTCGACCTGCCCTCGAGCGGGCTGTGCGTCGACGTGGAGAACGACTTCGAGCTCACCTACGAGGTGACCAAGAAGGACGTCATCAAGGACCTCAAGGAAGCGCTGAAGAAGGCGTCCGCCCTCTACCTGGCCACCGACGAAGACCGCGAGGGCGAGGCGATCGCCTCCCACCTGTACGAGCAGCTGAAGCCCAAGGTGCCGGTGAAGCGCATGGTGTTCCACGAGATCACCAAGGGCGCCATCGCCCACGCCGTGGAGCACGGCCGGGAAATCGACCAGGGCCTGGTCGACGCGCAGGAGACCCGGCGCACGCTCGACCGCCTCTACGGCTACGAGGTCTCGCCGGTGCTGTGGCGCAAGGTGCGCACCGGCCTGTCCGCGGGGCGCGTGCAGAGCCCGTCGATCCGCCTCATCGTGGCCCGCGAGCGCGAGCGCATGCGCTTCCGCACCGTGGCGTACTGGGACCTGACCGCCCAGCACCCCACCACGCCCGCCTTCAGCTCGCAGCTCTTCGCGCTCGACGGCCGCCGCGTCGCCCAGGGCAAGGACTTCGACGAGAAGGGCCAGCCCACCCGCGACGTGGTGGTGGTGAACGAGGCCAAGGCCCGCGCGCTGGTCGACGCGCTCCAGGGCGCGACGGTGACGGTGAAGAGCGTCGAGGAGAAGCCGAGCCGCTCGAGCCCCAAGGCGCCGTTCATGACGTCGACCTTGCAGCAGGAAGCCGGCCGCAAGCTCAACATGAGCGCGCAGCAGGTGATGCGCGTGGCGCAGGGCCTCTACGAGCGCGGCTACATCACCTACATGCGCACCGACAGCACCAACCTGTCGACCACCGCGCTCAACGCGGCGCGCACCCAGGTGAAGGAGCTCTTCGGCGAGGAGTTCCTGCCCGCCGAGCCGCGCAGCTACGTGAAGAAGGTGAAGAACGCGCAGGAAGCCCACGAGGCGATCCGCCCCGCGGGCGAGGCGTTCCGCACCCCCGAGGAGCTCAAGGGCGAGCTCCAGGCGGGCGAGCTCAAGCTCTACGATCTCATCTGGAAGCGCACCCTCGCGAGCCAGATGTCCGACGCCATCGGCGTGAGCGTGTCGGCCAAGCTCGAGACCAAGGCGAAGAGCGGCGAGCAGGTCGAGCTGTCTGCCTCGGGCCGCACCATCACCTTCCCCGGGTACCTGCGCGCGTACGTGGAAGGCAGCGACGACCCCGACGCCGAGCTGGACGACCGCGAGACGCCGCTGCCCAAGCTCGCGGTGGGCGACCAGGTGCCGGTGGCGACCCTCGAGGCCAAGGGCCACCAGACCTCGCCCCCGGCCCGCTACACCGAAGCGTCGCTGGTGAAGAAGCTCGAGGAGCTCGGCATCGGCCGCCCGTCGACCTACGCCAGCATCATGGGCACGCTCCAGGCGAAGTACGTCTGGAAGAAGGGCAGCGCCCTGGTGCCGAGCTGGCACGCCTTCGCCGTGGTGGCGCTGATGGAGAAGCACTTCGGCGGGCTGGTCGACTACGCCTTCACCGCGCGCATGGAAGACGATCTCGACGAGATCGCTGGCGGCCAGCAGAAGAAGGTGCCGTACCTGAAGTCCTTCTACTGGGGCGACAAGAAGGCGGGGCTCCCCGGCCTGCACACCCAGGTGAAGGAGAACATCGAGAAGATCGACGCCGCGGAGGTGAACTCGATTCACCTCGGGCCCGACGCCAACGGCGAGGAGATCATCGTCAAGCCGGGGCGCTACGGCCCGTACGTCAAGCGCGGGGAGGACACCGCGTCGGTGCCCGAGAACCTCGCGCCCGACGAACTCACCATCGAGAAGGCGACGCAGCTGCTCGCCGCGCCCAAGGGCGACACGCCCATCGGCGTCGACCCCAAGACGGGCAAGAACGTCTACGCCAAGCAGGGGCGCTTCGGGCCGTACGTGCAGCTGGGCGAGATGGTCGACGGCCAGGAGAAGCCCAAGACCGCGTCGCTCTTCCGCACCATGGCGCTGGAGAAGCTCACCCTGCAGGACGCGCTGCAGCTGCTCGAGCTGCCGCGCACCGTGGGCGTGTCCGACGGCAAGCCGGTGGAAGCGCACAACGGCCGCTTCGGCCCGTACCTCAAGCACGGCGACGAGACGCGCAACCTGGGCGTCGAAGCCGAGGCCAAGCTGCTCACCATCACCCTCGAGGAAGCGCTCGAGGTGCTGAAGCAGCCGCGCCAGTTCCGCGGCCGCGGGGCGCCCAAGCCGCCGCTCGCCGTCTTCGGGCCCGACCCGGTGTCGGGGCGGGAGATCATCCTCAAGGAAGGCCGCTTCGGGCTCTACGTCACCGACGGTGAGACCAACGCCTCGCTGCGCCAGGGCGACGCGCCGGAGTCGCTCTCGCCCGAGCGCGCCGCGGAGCTGTTGCAGCTGCGCCGCGAGTACGTGGCCTCGGGCCAGGGCCGGCCGCCCAAGGGCAAGCGCGGCGCCAAGGCCGCCAAGGCGCCCAAGGCGGCGAAGGCCCCCAAGGCCGAGAAGGCCGCCAAGGGTGAGGCCGCGGTCGCTTCCGTGAAGCCCAAGGCGCTCGCCAAGGCCGCGGACAAGGCGGCCACCGCCGCGAAGGCCGCGCTCCTCAAGGCCGCGGAGAAGAAGAGCGCGGGCAAGGCCGCCAAGGCCAAGCCGGCGAAGGGGAAGGGCAAGAAGGCCAAGGCGTCATGACCAAGCGGGGGGGCGACGACGAGAAGGCCTTCCTCTCGAGCTACCGCCCGAAGGACTACGCGCGCCCCGCGGTGGCGGTCGACCTGGTGGTGCTCACCATCCTCGACGCCAAGCTGCGGGTGCTGCTCATCAAGCGGCAGGACCACCCCTTCAAGGGCGCCTGGGCGCTGCCCGGCGGCTTCGTGCGGGTGGCCGAAGGGCAGAAGGAGCAGGGCGAGGACCTCGACGCCGCGGCGAGCCGCGAGCTCGCGGAGGAGACCGGGCTCACCGCCGACCGGGTGTTCCTCGAGCAGCTCTACACCTTCGGGCGCGCCGGCCGGGACCCCCGCATGCGCGTCATCTCGGTGGCGCACTACGCGCTGGTGCGGCCGGACCTCGCGCCGCTGGTGCGCGCCGGTGGAGACGCGGCGCACGCCGAGTGGGTGCTCGCCGAAGGGCTGCACAAGCTCGAGCTCGCCTTCGACCACCGCGACATCGTGGAGAAGGCGCTGGAGCGCATCCGCGGCAAGCTCGAGTACTCCAACATCGCCTTCGACCTGGTCCCCACCACCTTCACCATTCCCGAGCTGCGCAGCGTGCACGCCATCGTGCTCGGCAAGGAGATGGACCCGGGCAACTTCCGCCGCCGCTTCAACCGCATGCTGGAAGACGGCGTGCTCGAGAAGGCGCCGGGCAAGCGCATCACCACGTCGAAGCCGGCCACGGTGTACCGCTTCCGGCCCGGCCGCGCGGCCTGACGTGGCCGGAGACGCCTTCGAGCTCCTGCAGGAATGCGCCACGCCCATCGAGGCCGCGCAGCTCACCTCCTTCCTCACCGCGCACGGCATCGAGCACGTGGTGCAGGGCGAGGCGCATGCCGCGCTCATCCCCGGGCCGCTGGGCGGCGCGCTCATCGTGCCGCGGGTGCTGGTGGCGCGGCGGGACCTCGAGCGCGCCCGGGCGCTCTTGGCGTCGGACCTCAGCCCCGAGTCGCAGGACGGGCAGGTCTTCGACGGCGCGGTCTGCCCGGTGCACGAGCGCCAGGCGGTGGGGACCTGCGCGCGCTGCGGCACGTTCCTCTGCGCCGGGTGTCAGACGCTGGGGAACCCGCCGGTGTGCGAGAGCTGCCTCGCCGCGGAGGCCACTGCGCCCGCTGGCCGGGGCGGAGCCGGGCGTGTCTTCGTGTGGGTGTTGCTCGCAGGGGTGATCCTCACCTTCGCCTTCAATGCGCTGCGGCGCCTGTGGTGAAGGCAATTTGAGTTCCGATCCTCCCGTCGGCGGACGGTAGAGTCCTCAGCTCCTCGGGGAGGGGCCACATGCGTCGGAGTGTCCTGGCGGCGTTCGCCGTCGTCACCGCGTGTCAGTCGAGCATCGAGAGCGAAGGTCCGGCGGCGGTGGCGCAGGCGGTGGTGCAGCCCGAGCTGCAGCTCAGCGTGCCGCCGACGGGGCCGGGCTCGTTCAGCCAGGGCAACGCGGTCATCGCGCAAGGCCCCGACCGCTGGCTGGTGGTCTGGGCGGACGACCGCGCGAACGGCCTGCGCGGCAGCGACATCTACGGCGCGCGCGTGCTCTTCGACGGCGGGGTGCTCGACCCGACCGGCTTCCCATCTGCAACGCGTCCGAGGACCAGGGCTGGCCCGCGGTCGCGTATTCGAACGGAGCCTTCACCGTGGCGTGGAGCGACGCGCGCCACGTGGGCACCGACCGCAACGCGCTCTTCTCCGCGACGGTGACGCTCGACGGCGGCGTCTTTCCGCCCAACGGGAAGGACCTCCAGGTCGGCTACGGCTTCCAGAACGTGCCCTTCGTGGCGGTGGGCCCGGGCGCGGAGATGGTGGGGGTGACCACCACCAACTCGGGAGTCTGGGCGTCGTTCAACGGGAAGCCGGCTCGCGCGGTGCACGGCGGAGGGCGCACGCCGCCCCGCGTGGTGTGGGACGGGCGCCGCTTCCTGATGGTGTACGTGGACGTCGCCGGCACCTGGTTCACCGTGGGCCGTTACTTCGATGCCGACGGCGGTGCGGTGCCGCTGTCCGACGGCGGGTACCTGTTCAAGATCATCGACCTCCCGGGGTACTCCGGCGAGGACTTCGCCACCGCCGGTGCCCGGCCCGACGGCGGGGTACTGGTGACGATGGTGGCAGGCGAGAACTTCCGGCTCCACATCGCCGGGGCGCTGGTCAACGACTTCGAGACCGTGAGCACGCCGATGACCGACGGCGGCATCTGGTGGCAACACTTCTCGAGCGGGCTCAACGGCGACCTCTACAACTTCAACGTCAACATCCTCGGGGCCGACGACGGCTGGTGGACCGCGTGGCGCCTGGAGCCATACACGCGCACGCCGCCGACGATGGAGCTGCAGCAGCTGACGCCCGACCTGCAGCAGAGCCTCGTCTACGAGCTGTCCGATGCTGGCGCTCCGCCGGTGCGCCAGTACAGCGGCAACTTCCAGCCGAACAGCAACGCGCCGGTGCTCGCCACGTCGCCGGGCCAGCTCGCCGCGGTGGTGAGCGAGCTCGCGCAGGTCGGCGGGGCGGGCCACGTGGCCTTGTCCATCTTCACCCGCGACGGCGTGCGCCGGCATCACCAGCGGCTGACCACGATCCAGAGTTCCGACGAGGCGCCCGCCGTCGCCTGCGGCGTGCAGTACTGCCTGGTGGCGTGGATGCAGGCTGGCCCCGAGGCGACCCAGCGCGACCTCTACTTCCGTCGCTTCGACCTGGGCACCGGCTTCGCCGAGCCGGGCGCGACCGTGCTCTCGAGTGCGCCCAACGAGGACGAGCTGTACCCGCGGGTCGTCTACAAGGGCGGCACCTTCTGGGTCGGCTACACCACCGCGACCAACCACGGCTTCCTGCGGGCGGTCGACGAGCTGACCGGCGCGGTGCGCGCGCCCGACCAGATTCCCCAGAACTTCTACGGCATCCCGCCGATGGACCTGGCGATGATGGGCGACGACGTCGTGGCGGCGACCGGCATCAACTCGGTCCGCATGTTCGTGCTCACCGACGGCGGACTGACGCTCACCACCACCGCGAGCACCTTCAGCGGCGGGCCGTACCGCAACGTGGGCATCGCCTCGCGCGGCAGCGACGCGCTGGTGGCCTGGCGCGAGCAATTCATCGGTCGGGTGGAGGCCATCGCCTTCAAGCCCGACGGCGGGTTCGACCCCGTGCGGCGCCTCACCGCCGCCGCCCAGCGCATGCCTGCCAACGACCCCGTGGTGGCGACCGACGGCACGAACTACCTCGTGGTGTTCGACGACTTCGTGGGGACCGATCGCCGGGTGCTCGGGGTCTTCGTCCGCCCCGACGGAGGGCTCAACCCCGACGACGGCGGCTTCACCATCTCGCCGATGGCGGGGCACCACGCTCACCCCTCGGTGGCCTACGTCAACGGACAGTACGTGGTGGCCTGGGAGCGCGCGGCGGCGGAGCACCTCCCGACCGACCTCGCGTACACCACCGTGTCCAGGGAAGGGGTGGTGGGCAACGACTCCACCGGCGACGTGCTGTCGGCGAACCCCGACAACGAGCTCGCGGTGCGGCTGTCGCCCCAGGGCACCACCGGCGTGGTGGCCGTCTACAACCGGCTCGATGGCCCGGGCGGCGGCGTCACCGCGCACCTGCGCAAGCTCTCGGTGAAGACCGCGGTCGGCTCGCCGTGCGTGGGCAACGCCCAGTGCACCACCGGCGCCTGCGTCGACGGGGTCTGCTGCGCGACGAGCTGCGGGAACAGCAACCCGGCCGACTGCCAGGCGTGCTCTTCCGACGCGGGCTCGCAGGGGCCTCCGGGCCAGTGCACGCCGATTCGCCCCGGCGTGGTGTGTCTGCCTGCGGCCGGCGACTGCGACCAGGACGACGTCTGCAACGGCACCAGCACCGCGTGTCCGGCGCGCTACCTCACCAGCGGGGAGACCTGCGGCGGCGGCAACGGCATGTGTGACTTCAACGCGTGCTGCATCTCGAACGTCACCGGCGATCCACTCTCCTGTGCGCGGCCGGATGCCGGCCCGGATGCGGGCGTCGACGGTGGCGTGGACGGCGGTGTCGATGGTGGCGCGGGAGGCGGTGGTGGAGGGGGCGGCGGCGGAGCGGGCGGTGGCGCTGCGGGTGGCGGCTCGGCGGGCGGTGGCGGCGGTGCCGCGGGCGGCGGCGCAGCAGGCGGTAGCGCAGCGGGTGGCGGTTCGGCCGGCGGTGGCGCTGCGGGCGGCGGCGCGGCGGGCGGCGGCTCCGGTGGCGGCGCAGCGGGTGGTGCTGCTGGCGGTGGTGCTGCCGACGCGGGGACCACCGATGCCGGCGTTCCTGAAGGCTCGGTCTCTCACTACGGCTGGGACCAGGGCAGCGGCTGCGGCTGCTCGAGCGGGAGCGCCCCGGGCTTCCTGCTGTTGCCCTTCCTGGCGTTCGTGGCTCGGCGGGCGCGTCGGAAGGTCCCGATGGGATTCGCGCTGCTGCTCGCGCTCGTCGGCAGTGTCGCGAGCGCCCAGCCGAAGACCGAGCGGCTGAAGCTCGCGTACCCGGGGTTGTCGGAATCCAGCGGCATCGACGCGGCGGCGGCGCGCTCCATCTCCGAGTACCTCCAGACGCGCCTGAGCACCTTCAACTACTACCAGCTGATCAGCTCGGCCGACGTCAGCGCCATCATCGGCATGGAGCGTCAGCGCACGCTGCTCGGGTGCTCGGATGCGGCGAGCAGCTGCATGGCGGAGCTGGCGGGCGCGCTCGACGTGGACCGGCTGCTCAACGCCAGCATCTCCAAGGTCGGGGAGTCGCTGCTCCTCAACGTGGCGCTGGTCGATGCGCGCTCCGGCACGGCGCTCAAGCGCGCCGGCACCCGGCTCAAGGGCGGCACGCTCGACGACGCACTCGACGCGGTGGACGTGGTGCTGCGCGAGCTCATCTCCGCCGATGCGCCGGCCCAGACGGCCGCCGCCGCGTGGTCCGAGCGCACCGGTGGTGCCGTGGTCCCCTTGAGCGGGCCGGCGCCGCCGCCGTCGACCGCCACGGCCGAGAGTGACGCTCCGAAGGACCACGGCGGGTGGCACGCGGTGGTCGGTGTGCGCGGAGAGGCCGACCTCGCGGGGCTCGCGGCAGGAAACGCGGCCATCGTTCCGGCGCTGAGCTTCACGGTCTTCACCGGGTGGGTCGGCGCGGCGGCGATGGTCGTGGTGGCGCCGACGCCCGGGGTTCGCCTCGAGGGCCGGCTCACTCCGCTGCCCGACACGCTCGTCCGGCCGTACGTGGCCCTCGGCGGCACGCTCTTCGGCGCGGCGTTCGGCGCGCGCGGCGCCCTGGGCGCGGGCCTGACCTACCAGCACATCCACTTCTCGGCGGACATCGCGGCCGAGTACTTCGTCTCGGGGCAGGACAAGTACCGCCGGCTCGCCGCGCTCCTCTCGCTCGGCGCTGGCTGGGAGTTCTGAAGCGCGTCAGCGCGGTCGCAGCTCGATGGACAGCTCGCCCGCCGGCGCCGCGAGGGTCAGGGTCGCGCTGCCGTCGGCGGCCTTGTTCAGCGTGAAGGTGTCCTTCGACACTGCCCCCCAGCCGTCGCCCGGCGCGTCCATCAGCCGCACCGCTTCGTGCAGCAGCTCCTGGCTCGCGCCGATGCGGTCCGCCCGCTGGGTGAACTTGAGCAGGTCCGGCGCGAGCAGCGACGGGCTGCCGAGGTCTCGCTCCAGCTCCTCACGGGCGCGCACGATGCGCGACTCGCGCTCCGCTGGCGGGAGCCGGGTCGCTTCCTGGGCTTCGTGGAAGTAGCGCTGCATCGGCCCCCAGCCGCGCAGCAGTTCTCGCGCCTCGCTGCTGGTGAGGCTCGCGAACCAGTAGCCCAACCGCCCGGCAGGGGCGAAGGTACGGATGGCGTTCTGCGCCACCAGCGGCAGCCGCCCGCGCTGCTCGTCGGACAGGAGCTGCGCATGGCTGACGAGGCCCATGGCGTTCTCTTCCATCAGCAGGGTGTCTGCGAGCGGGGGAACCCCGGCGTAGATGCGGTCGATGCGCGCCAGGGCGTCGGCGCGCGCCGGGGGCGAGAGGGCCTGCAGCACCGCCGGGCACACCTTGAGGAGCCGGGTGGTGTTGGCCACGCAGAGCATGTGACCGAGAAGGCCGCTGCCGAACGAGGAGTCGCGCGCCAGCGCGTAGGCGTCGAGGCACCAGCTGAGCGCTTCCTCGAGGTGGCCTTCTCGCTGCAGCCGGGAGATCTCCAGCACCGCCGTGGTCGACGCCACGTAGAGCTCGGAAGCTTGGGTGGGCTGGGTGAGCGAGGTGATGGCGCTCAGCGTGATCGGCACACCGCCGCGTTCGGCCCTCGTCGCTTCGAGCACGCCCCTGGCCCCATCCCTCGCGGCGTCGAGCAGCGTCTGGCAGGCAGGCCAGAAGACCTGGCCCTTGGCCGCCTGGTCCACACAGCGGACGGGCTCCTTGTCGACGGCGCCCATGAGGGGCGTCACCTTGGAGAGGGCGGTGAGCGGCGCCGCCGCGCGTTCCCCGAAGCTTCCCGGGAGCGGCGCATCGACGTGCGAGGGCCGCGGATACTCCTTCGAGGTGAGCGCCGTCACTTCCCGGAGCAGGTGCTCCGCCGGCTCATCGAGGCGAGGCGCGGTCGCCACCAGCAGCACCGCGACCGCGATCGCCACCACCCCCAGCACCACCAGCGGCCAGCGGCGCTTCATCGGCGCTTGGGAGCCACGGGCGCCGGCTCGGTCTGCAGGTGCGTCCACAGGATGGGGTCGCCCTTGCGGAAGGGCGCCGAGACGGTCCGGCCCACGACCTTGGGCTGGTCCTCCTTCGGGACGTAAGAGGGGGTCACGAGCTCCTGCGGCATGCGGCGCTCGATGAGGTCCTGGGTGTCGAGCACCACCCCGGTGGGGATGTCCTGGGCGGCGATCAGCACCACCGGCTGCTTCTTGGTCTCGAACTGGCTCCACAGCAGCGGGTCACCCGCCAGCACCGGCACCAGGATCTTCTGATTCACGATGTAGCTGGCGCTGTCCGGCTTCACGACGGAGCCGGTCACGAACTGCTCGGGGACCGACCGCTGGGAGATCATGTCGAAGGTGACGACGGTGTCCTCGGCGAGGTCCACCGCGGCCACCACCACCGGCACCAGGTTCCACCCCTGGCGCATCTTGTTCGCCTGGCGCTTGGCGAGGACGTAGCCGCCGCCGCCGGCGAGCACCATGCCGACCATGCCGCCCACGAGGAGCCCCACCATCCACGGCATCGGTGAGCCGCCCTGCGACGGCGGAGTTCCCCCGGAGACGTTCATGCCGGAGACCCTACCAGCGCGCGCTACAGTGCGTTCGGCATGAACGCGCTGGCGAGGGGCTGACGTGGCCGCCACGGTGGAGTCGAGCGGGGTTCGGTGGCCCGACCTCGCGGGCGCTGCACTCGTGCTGCTGGCGGTGCTCGCGCTCTACGGTCCGCTGATTCCCCAGACCCGCCTGCTGGAGCGCGACGACCAGCGCCTCGTCGAGCCGCTGCGGAAGCTCGCCGGACCGGGCGACTATGTCGACGCCGTGCGCGCCGGCCGCATCCTCGACGTGCAGCCGGTGCGCGACCTCTCCTACTGGCTCGAGCTGCGCTTCGAGGCCGCCACCGGGCTCACGCCCTTTCACGCCACCAACGTGCTGCTGTGGTTGCTCGCGGTGGCGCTCGTGCAGCGGCTGCTCGCGGTCCGCCACCAGGGCTTCACGCTGTGGCTCCTGGTGCTGCTCTTCGCGCTCCACCCCGTCTTCGTCGGCTCGGTGGCGTGGGTCGCCGCGCGCAAGCACCTGCTGTCGGCGGTCTTCACCCTGGGCGCCACCGTCCTCGTGGTGCGCGCGAAGCACTGGAGCGCGGGCAAGTCCGCCGCGACCGCCGCGCTGTACTCGCTGGCCGTCGCGTCCCAGCCCATCACGCTGCTGTGGCCACTGTGGGGCGCAGCCGAGCTGTGGCGACGCGGGCCGACGGAGCGCCGCTCGGCGGTGCAGCTCTTCCTCGCCTGCGTGCCGTCACTGCTCCTCGCGGCCGCAGTGAACTTCCTCTACTACCGCGGCGCGTACGTGCAGCAGGTCGGCGTGGAGAAGTTCGTCGACGCGGAAGGCACCGGTGGCGTGGCCCTGCTCTCGGTGGGCCGTGCCTTCGCCAACCTGGTGTTCCCCGTCGCGCTCGCCACCCAGTACTCCCCGGGCAGCGTGCTCAACCTGGTGGGCCTCGCCGCGCTGGTCCTGGTCGCGGCGGTGAGCCTCAAGTTCCGCCCGCGCGGCGACGTGCTGAGCGCGCTGGGGTTCTTCGCTTTCCCGCTCCTGGTGGTGACGGTGCGGATGACCTCCATCTTCCTGTCCGACCCGTACCTGCTGGTGCCGTCGGTGGGCGTGGCGTGGCTGCTCGCCCTCTGGCTCCCGGGGGAGAGGAAGGTGCGTGCTCCGCAGGTCGCGCTGGCGCTGGTGCCGCTGGCCTTCGCCGTGGCCTCGCACGCCCTGGTCCCCACCTGGAGCTCGGAGAGCGCACTGTGGGCGCACGCCGCCGAGGTGGAGCCGACGCCGAACGCGCTCGCCAAGCACGCCTACTACCTCGCCCAGCAGGGCCGGGCGCACGAGGCGCTCGAGGTCGCCACCCGCCTCGGCGCGTGGGAGCCGTCGCACCCCGAGTACCCGCTGGTGCTCGCGCGGGCGGTGTTCCTGGACTCGACGCTCGACGTCGAGCGCAAGCTCGAGCTGCTCCACGCCTCGGGACTCCGCGGCGGGTGGCCCGCCTACTTCACCGGGCTGCTGGAGCTGCAGCGCGGACACCGCGTCGAGGCCGGCGCGGCGCTCGACGAGGCGCTCGCCGATGCGACGCCCTTCAAGGCCGAGGTGGCGACGGTGGCGGCGGAAGCCCACCTGCTGTGCCTCCAGGACGGCCGCGTGGACTGTGCGGAGCGAACTGCCGCGGTACGCGCGAAGGCCGGCCCCGCCTGGAACGAAGCGCGCTTCCAGGCCCGGCTCGCCCAGCAGCCACGCTAGCCTAGGGCAGGCAGAACTTGCCGCGCGCGGGGTCGAGCACCAGGTGCTGCGGACGGTAGAGGTCGAGTCCGTTGAGGTTGACGCAGGTGCCGGGCGCGCACGCGTCGCTCAGGACCACCTCCTGCTGGGTGAAGTGGCTGTCCTCGCGGCACGCTTCCGCGCCGGGGCCCGGCGCCGGCTCCACCAGCGGGAGCAGGACTCCGGTGCGCAGCGCGCCCGAGGCGTCACGCAGCTCGGGTTGCACCGGGATCTTCTCCGACGTCATGCGGTGGTCGCGGGCGAGCGGATCGTAACAGTTGAGCACGCCCAGGCCCGACTGCACCGCGGCGCCCATGAAGGACGCGGTCAGCGCGCGCGGCTTCACCGTCACCAGCGCGTGCATCCGCGCGAGCGGCTCCGCGGGCTGCGAGAGGACCTCCGCCGCCGAGCCCGGGCGCAGCGACGCGCGGAACGTGGCGAGGTTCAGCGTCAGGAGCGCCGGCACCAGCCAGAGCGCCTGACGGAAGTAGGCGCGCCGCAGCGCCGGCAGCCGCCCCAGCAGCACGGCGCCGAGCACCGCCCACGCCAGCGGCAACACGCCCTGGAAGCGGCCCGCCACCCGCACCGAGTGCTCCAGCGGCACGTTGAGCAGCGACAGCAACGACCAGGACGCGTGGTCTCCCAGCGCGAAGAGCGACGCCACCGCCACGAGCAGCGCCCCCAGCACCACCCAGGCGCGTTCCCGCACCGCACGCCGCCGCCTGGCCACCACGAGCGCCCCCGCGCCGACGACGCACAGCCACGCGTCCAAGGTGAAGGCGCTGTACTCCCAGAGCGCATACGGCCCGGCGCCGCGCCACAGCCCGGCGAACTGGTAATCGAAGGAAGGGACCAGCTGGTACACCAGCGTGTGCCAGGGCGTGGTCCCGTCGACCCCCTCGGCCGGCGCGGCCGTCACCACGCGCGGGAACGCCCCCTGGTAGGCCAGCACGCCGAGCGGCTTGTACGCGGCGAGGCCAAGACCCAGCGCCGCCAGGCCCGCCATCGTCAGTGTCCGCTTCACTTCCGCGCCGCGGCGCTGGAACAGGAGCCACGCCACCCAGCCAGCGAGCGCCACCGTGACGGGCAGGAGAAAGAAGACGAGCGCGCCGTAGAAGCCCGCGGAGAAGAAGGTGAACGACGCGCCCACCGCGAGCGCGCCGCGGCGCCACGTCAGCGGCCGGACCAGCGCCGTCACCACCAGCGCCACCAGCACCAGCGCGAGGTGCCCCAGCGCGAAGGTCACGTGACCGTGGTGGGCATGCCAGAGGAAGAAGTTCCCCAGCACGTACGCGGCGCTGAGCGAGCGCAGGAGTCCTCGCGTCGCAGGCCCCGGCCGACCGATGCCGCCGGGGCGCGCCACCACCTCGAGCGTGCGGCTCAGAGCGAGGAAGCCCACGAGCGCCAGGCCGAGGACCAGCAGCTTGAGGCCCCAGAAGCTGCCGAAGAGGAGCACCACCGCGAAGAGCGGCGAGAGCCCGGAGGCCTGCGGGTCGCCCAGCCGGGTGACGCCGCCGCACAGCTGGTACGACCACAGCGGCGCTTCGTGGTCCACCAGCCAGGCCCGCAGGTCCACCTCGGTGGCTGCGAGGAAGTGGTCCCAGTCGAAGTCGTTGCTCACCACCACGAAGGCGAAGAAGGCCGCGAAGGCCACCGCCGTCAGCGCGTCGGCCACCCGGAGGTGTCGCCGCACCGCGCGTCGCTTCGCGCCGAAGGGAGAGGGTGGGGAAGGGGCCTGCATCGCGGGGAGCCGAGCCTAGAAGGTGCGCCCACCACCCACCACGCTGGTTGACGTCGCCCGCCGCCGTCGCGCAGGGTGGTGGGTGGTGCGCGCGCTCCTCGTCGGCCGGTTTCATGCGGTGACCCTCGGCCAGGCCCGCTGGCTCGAGTCCCTGCGGGACGCGCCGGTGGACCGGCTGGTCTGCGTGGTGACCTCCGCCAACCTCGACGGCACCCGCCGCAACCCCTTCGACCTGCGCACCCGCCTGGCGATGCTGGAGCCGGCGCTGCGCGCGTCCGGCAAGCCGTACGACGTGGTGCCCATCGACGACGTGCCCGACAGCGCGGCGTGGGTGGCGCACGTGCAAGGACAGGTGCAGCGGGCGCTCGGCCGGGCGCCCGGCCCCGCCGACACCCACGTCTACTCGGCGAACCACGAGGTGCGGGCGCTCTTCGAGGCCCAGGGCTTCACCGTCACCGCGGAGCAGGTCGAAGGCCTCACGCCGCACGAGCTCCTGCGCCGCGTGGCCGAGCAGAAGGACTGGGCCCCGCTCGCCTCCGAGGCCAGCCGCGCGGTGCTGGGGCGCCCCGAGGTCCTCACCCGGCTGCGGGCCATCTTCGGGCAGCAACTGCTCACCGACGACGGCGAGCTCGGCCACCAGCGCGACTTCGACTCCTACGGCGCGCAGATGGACGCGTCGCTCAAGCAGAAGCTCGAGGACTTCCTGCCCTGGGTGAAGCCGGGCTGCATCGTGGACAAGGGCTGCGGCACCGGGCAGCTGCTGGTCGAGCTGTCGCGGCTCTTCCCGGCGTCCGCGCTGGTGGGCGTCGACCTCTCGCGGGAATTCCTGCGCCGCTGCGACGAGAACACCTACGCCACCGAGGACGTGTCGCTGCTCTTCGGCGACATCACCGCGCAGAGCGTGCCCGACGGCAGCGCGAGCACCGTGGTGTTCTCGTCCGTCACCCACGAGATCTACTCGTACAACGGCTACAGCCTCGAGGCGCTCGACCGTGCCTTCCAGAGCGCCTTCCGCGAGCTCGACGTCGGCGGGCGGGTCCTCATCCGCGACGGGGTGTCACCCGGCCACGGCGTGCGCCGGCTGCGCTTCGCCACCGCGGCGGTGAACGACGTCTTCGAGCGCTTCGCGAAGGAGTTCAAGCACGGTGCCGGGGCGCGCTTCGCCCGCCTGGGCCCGCTGGAGGTCGAGCTCGACGCGCACGACGCCAACGAGTTCATCTGCAAGAAGGACTACTTGAAGAACTGGCACATCGAGGTGCACGAGGAGTTCGGCGCCCACACCCTCGACGGGTACGTGCACGCCTTGGAGCGTTCCGGTTTCCGCCCCGTGGTCGCCAAGGGGTACGTCAACCCGTGGATCCGCGAGCACCGCTACGAAGGCCAGGTGGTGCTCACCGACGAGCACGGAGCCGTGGTGCCGTGGCCGGCGACCAATGCGCTCCTCGTCGCCGAGAAGCCCGCGCAGCCGAGCTGAGCGCCCGCTAAGGTTCGACTCCGTGAACTGCCCGCGCTGCCGGACCTGGCTCGCCGCCGACACCCTGGACGCCGGCGGCGTCGCCGTGGAAGCCAAGAGCTGCGAGAAGTGCACCGGGCACTGGATCGCGCTCGGCGACCTGAAGACGGTCGAGTCGGTGGTCGACCTGCGCTTCCTGCGCTGGCGCAACCTCCCCGGCATGGAGACGCAGGGCCGCATCCTGCTCTGCCCGGAGTGCCCCGAGGCGATGCCCATGGAGAAGATCGTCTCCCTGCGCGACCAGCGGGTGGTGATGGACGTCTGCCACCACTGCCAGCACGTGTGGCTCGACCGCGGCGAGCTGGAAGCCATTCAGCAGCGCGGGCTGCTCGGTGGGCTGCAGGAGATCATCAAGGCCCTGCGCGACGCGAGCCGGTAGCGCCCGTCACGGCCCCGACAGCTTCGCCCACAGCCGCTCCAGCGCGCCGCGCGGCCGCGCCACCGGACCGAAGGGCTGGAACTCGGTCACCATGTTGTCGTCGGTGATGACCCGCCGCCGCTCGTCGCGCAGCAGCGCTTCCCGCTGGTCGACCAGCGGAACCGTGGCGAGTTCCTCGCGAACCGCCGCCACCTCGGGCTCGTCGCCGTCGAGCACCCGGCGGCCGTCGATGACGAAGCGGCGCAGGTTCGCCCGGCGCTCGTCCTCGGTGAGCGCGAAGGGCGAATCGCTCGCCGCCACCATGTGCTTGAAGACCACCACGTGCTGGAAGACCCGGGCCGCGGTCGCCGCCACGTCGGGCGACTGGGTGGAGTTCACGTACACCACGCCGCCCGGCTCGAGCCGCCGCCGGCAGAGCTCGAAGAACTCCTTCGACAGCAGGTTGGTGATGGACGAGCGCCAGAACAGGGTGGTGTTGCTCAAGATGAAGTCGAACTTCCGGTCGGCGTTCTTGTTGAGCCACCGCCGGCCGTCGTCCACGTGCATCACGAGCTTGGGGTCGTCGAGCATCGAGGCCTGCTCGGGGAAGCTGCGGATGACGTCGAGGTAGGCGGGGTTGATCTCCACCGCGTCGAGCGAGCGCACCGGCTCGTAGCCGAGCATCACCTTGCCCCACGCCCCGGTCGACAGCCCGATGGTCAGCATCTTCGCCGGCGCGGGGTGGAGCGAGGCCACCAGGTACGCGCGGCGGATGATGTTCATGTCGTGGATGGGGTCGACCGACACCCGCCCGTCGTAGATGCCGCCGCCCGCCACCATCGGGGGCACGTTGTCGTCGACGCTGATGACGCCCCCGCGGCGCTCCACCAGCCGCTGGAACGGGTGCCGCGGAGAGTAGATGTCCTTGTTCTGCAGCCGCTCGTAGAGCTGCGCGTAGAGCGGCCCGTGCGCCACGCCCACCAGCACCGCGAACGCCGCCGCCGCCACCCCGAGGCCCGCCAGCGCCCGCCCGTTCACCCGCGTGCCCAGCGCCGCGAGCAGCCCCAGCCCCACCGTCGCCGAGGCCACCCAGCGCACCAGCTCCGCGAGGGGCAGCACGTCCATCAGCACGAAGGTGGTGAGCAGCGGCCCGCCCGCCGAGCCCACGATGTTCGCGAAGTACACCCGCGACAGCGACGCGCCCACCGCCCGCTCGCGGTCGATGCCCAGGTGGCAGAGCAGCGGAAAGGCCGAGCCGCTCGCGAACGCCAGCGCCGCCACCGAGAGCCACGCGGCGAGCATCGCGTGCTCGGGAACGGCGACGAAGAGCCGCGCCAGCACCGGCAGCGCCAGGTACGAGAGCGCGCCCGAGACCACGAGCACCCAGGGCAGCGCCAGGCGCCCGTCCCGCCCCGGCTTCAGCGTGTGCCGGCCCACCCAGAGGCTGCCGAGCGCCACCCCCAGGAGGTACATGCCGATGACGTGGGCGAAGACCTGCGGCCGCCCGCCCGTCGCGAAGGACAGCGCGTGCACCCAGATGATCTCCTGGCTGAGCGCCAGGTACCCGCCGAGCGCCGAGAGCAGCAGCACCACCCAGGGCCTCATGACGCGGCCTCCGGAGCGGCGGCGCCGCGCAGCGAGCGGTAGACCAGCACGCCCACCGTCACGTTGCAGGCCGCGGCGAAGACCACGGCGAGCTGCTGCCCGCTGAAGACGAAGAGCAGGTCGGCGGTGAGGAAGCACGCGCACGCCGAGCCCAGCGTGTTGACGAAGTACAGCATCCCCACCGTGCGGCCCACGTGGCGCCAGGTGGCGTCGAGGTACTCGACGAGCAAGGGCAGGGTCGCGCCCATGAGCATCGTGGGCGGCAGGAGCAGGGTGAAGAGTGCGGCGATGGTCCCCGCGGTGCCCCAGCCCGCGGCCCAGGCCCCGGTGGCGCGGATGAGCGGCAGGCTCACCACCCCGAAGGCGCCGATCGCCACCTCGCAGGCCATGAAGAGGAACGGAATGCGTTCCGGCGCCCGCCGCGACAGCGCCCCGCCCAGGAGCGAGCCCAGCCCCAGCCCGAGCATGAACAGCGTCACCACCACGGTGATGGACTCGATGTTGATGCCGAACGCGGTGAAGAGCGAGCGCTGCCAGGTCACCTGGTAGACGAGCGCCGCCAGCCCGGAGAGGAAGAAGAGCACCGCGAGCCAGGTGCGCGACACCAGGAAGCCGCGCCGCCGGTCCGGCGTCAGCGCCGGCACCACCCCGGCGAGGTGCACCGCCACCATCAGGAGCCCCGCCGCCCAGGTCGCCTCCGCCCCGAGCTCGTAGAACCACAGCAGCACCGCGTGCCCCAGGAGCGGCAGGTACCCCAGCGCGTGCACCGTCAGCACACCCTGCGGCTCGAACGGCTGGTCCCGCAGCAGGCGAAGCAACGCCTGGCCCAGCCAGCGCCGCACCATCGCGAAGAGCGCGCCGCCCGCGACCGCCGCGGTCACCAGGCGCAGCAGCACCATGGCGCTCGACTCGCGTTCCACCACGCCGTCGAACCAGGCGAGCTCGAAGGCGAAGGCGTACGCGGCTCCCGCGAGCGGCGCGATGGCGGCCAGGGCGAACCGGCGGAAGGGCGATGGGGGCGGGGCGGCTCGAACCAGGTGCGACTCGCTTTTTGAGGCGCGCGACCGTACCACGCACGGCGCGCACAACCGCCGCTCGCGGCTCTACGATGCGCCCGTGGCCCGGCTTCGAGAACGGTGGGGAGCGCTGTTGTGGACGCTCCTGTTCGCCGCGGCTTCGAGCACCTGCCTCGCCCAGGTCGGGCTGCCCGATGCCGCGGGGTGGGCGGCCTTCGATGCCCTGCGCTTCGTCGCCCACGCGGCGGCACTGGCGCTCGTCGTGCTCGCCGCGGCGGCCGGCCTGGCGCGGGTGCTCCCCGCGGGGCTGGTGCGCGGGCTCATGGCGGTGCTCGCCACCCTGGCGCTCACCTTCGTCGCCGTCGACGGCCGGGTCTACGCGCTCACCTCGCAGCACCTCACCCCGCGCGCGCTCGACTACCTGCTCGAGGAGCGCGCCCGCTACACGCTGGGGCTCCAGGGCTCCGACGTCGCGCAGCTGGCACTGGTGGTGCTGCTCTTCCTCGCGCTCGGCGCCTGGGCTTTCGCCAGCCCGCCGCCGCCGCGGCCGACCGTGGGCCTGGCACTGGCCGCGGTGGCGCTCGACGTCGCGCTGGCGTCGGGCGGCGCGGTGGCGGCCTTCCGCGGGCTGCGCGACGGCGACGAGCTCGGCGAGGCGCTGCCGGTGGGCTTCTCGGCGGTCGACGCGGAGCGGCTCGAGGCCTGGCTCGGCGCGCCGGCGCCGGAGCTGCACCCGCGTCAGCACTTCCCGCGGCAGACCTTCCGGCGCGAGGTGCCCTCACGCCTGCGCACCTTCCCGCTGCCCACCGGCGCGCAGCGTCGCCCCGACGTGCTCCTGGTGGTGGTGGAGAGCTTCCGGGCCGACGCGGCCTCGGGGCTCCCGGCCTTCGCCCGCCTGGCCTCGAGCTCGCTCGTCTTCACCGGGCACCGCAGCGCCGGCAACTGCACCTTCCTGGGGAACTTCTCGCTGCTCACTGGACTGCCGCCCTGTTACTGGCTGGCGCGCGAGGCGCACCGCTCGCCCGCCGGGCTCACCGCGCTCGCCGCGCTCGGCTACGACCTCGCGCTCACTCACAGCGCGGCGCTCGACCTGGGGGTGGACACCAAGGTGCTCGCGCCCGGCACTGGCCACACGCTGAGCGCCCCGCCGTCGCTGTCCCCCGTGGAACTCGACGACCACAACACCCGCCTCGCGCTGGACTGGGCCGCCGCGCCGAGGACCGCTCCTTCGCTCTTCGTCCTCTTCTACGACTCCACCCACTATCCGTACTGGAGCCGCACCGAGGCGCCCAGCGCAGTCGGGCTGGTCGGCGGAGGGGCCGACGTGGAACGGGCGCGGGCGCGCTACCGGCAGTCGGTGCAGGAGGTCGACGAGCGGCTCGGCCAGGTGCTCGAGGCACTCGAGCGCGCCCAGCGCCTCGACTCCACCGTGGTGGTGGTCACTGGCGACCACGGCGAGTCCATCGACGCGCGCGGCTTCGGCCACGGCGGTCGGCTCGACGACGACCAGCTCCGGGTGCCCTTGCTGCTGCACCTGCCCGGCGTCGGCGCGCGCACCGTGGAGACCACCTCGCTCCACCAGGACGTGCTGCCCACGCTGCTCGCGTACCTGGGCGCGCAGCCCGCCCCCGGCGAGCCCGCGTTCGGCCGCGATCTGCTCTCGCCGTCGCCTGGCCAGGGCCTGCCGCTCGTCGGCTCCTACGGGGTGGACCGCGCCGCCGGCTACGGCGTGCTCGGGCCCGAGCACACCGTGCTCTTCACCCTCGGCCGGCATGGGCCCCACCCCGCGGGGCTGCTGTGGCCCGATGGCCGGGTGACCGCGGGCGCCGAGAGCGATCCGGTGGTGGGTGAGGCCGCGGCGCTCTGCGGTGCGCTCCTCGAGCCCTGACGGTCAGCGCGCCCGGCGCCGCCGCGAAAGGCCCAGCAGCGCGAAGAGCACTGCTACGCCGCCGCTGCCCGCGCCGCATCCGCACCCGGGCTCCGACAGCTGCGCCGGATCCGTCGGGAAGATGGGCTCGGTGCCCGCGTCCGCGTCGTCGTCGGGGGCGATGGGCAGCTGCTCGCCGCCGTCGAGGTCCTCCTCCGGCGGCAGGCCCGCGTCCAGGTCGAGCTCCCCGGCGTCGGCGTCGTCCACACCCGCGTCCTCGGCGCCCGCATCGGCCAGGCCACCGTCGGTGAGGCCGGCGTCGACCCCCGCGTCCGCCACCGGGAGCGCCACGTCCATCGCGTACACCGCGGGGCCAGTGCCCTTGACGATGACCCGTTTGGCCGGGAGCGGCGGCCCGGTGGGAATCGCGGCCACCTGCGCCGCGGTGCGGCCCTGCACGGTGGTCAAGTCGAGCGACCAGGCCGCGGCGATGGCCGAGCTCTGCACGTGCCGCTTGAAGCCCGAGTCGAGCAGGTAGACCTTGGTGTCGCCGGTCGCGCGCACCATCACCGGCGTGGTGGGCCAGGCGAGGTCCTCGGGCAGCGCCGCGAGCACCGCGTCGGTCACCGGCCGCACGTTCCAGAAGGCCGACAGCTTCCACGCCGTCAGCGAGGCGCCGCTCACGATGTGCCGCTTCACCCCGGTGGGGTTGGGCACGGTGCAGGTGAGGTTCTTGAGCGGCAGCTCCTTGGTGGGGCCGCCTTCGGTGTCCAGCGCATAGGTGTGCACCGGGCGGGGCTTGCCGTCGAACCACGACTCCGGCGCCGGCGCGGTGAAGCCGTGGTTGCAGCTGCCGGCGAGCGGCGTGCACAGGTCCGCGCGGCGGATGTTCGCCGGCACCGACTTGCCGGGCACGCCCGCGCCCGCGGCGGCGCCGTAATAGACGTGCACCTGCACCGGCGCGTCGGAGGTGTTGGTGTCCTGCGCCCAGCCGGTGACGCCGGTGCAGGTCGCCGAGTCCACCGCGCCGCGCGGAGGGACCTGGTTGCACATGCCGCCCACCGCCGTGCCGCCGCGCGCGAGGATGCCGAGGTGGTTGTTCACCTCGCGGCCGCTGGTGACGATCTGCCCCAGCCCCTGCACGTACAGCTGGCTCGAGCCGCCCCCGTCCATGTTGGTCGCCACGTCGATGGCCGGCGCGCCCGCTTCGCGTTGCATGGCGACCAGCTCCGCCACCACCCCGTTGCCGTCGAGCGAGCGGTCGGTCGCGTAGAGAAACAGCGTGCGCCGGTCCTTCGACAGGCCCACCGCGGTGCGCCGGTGCGCGGTGAGGATGACGCCGTCGCCGTCGAAGGCGGGGCCCCGCGAGCGCCCGTCGAGGATGAGCGTGTTGTGCCCGGCGACGATCTGCGAGGCGATGGCGGTCGACGGCGGCGCGATGGCCCCGGTGGGAACGAACTGCGCCAGGTGCGGCCCGAACTCCCAGTACGGCCGCGGCTCCCGGTTCTGCAGGCCGGCCGGCCAGTCCTGCCCCGCGCCGCGCGCCCGCCCGATGACCCACGTCCACCCCGGGAAGTCGAAGAAGTCGCCGTTGATGGCCACCTGAGCGCCCACCCGGCCGGCCCACGTCTGCGGCGTGCCACGGCGCTCCGCGTACGCGGTGGTGCGCACGCTCACCCCCGGGGCACAGAGGTTCGCTACCACCATCGCCGAACTGCCCTGCCGCACCAGCTTCACGCCCGGAAACGGCGACGTGACCGCGGCCAGCACCGCGGCGGTGAGCGCGACCAGTGGTGTCATGCCCGGAAGGACTAGCCCGGCGTGGCCCCGCCGCGCACCCCGACACCTCCAGGTGGCGTCACCCCGGCGCTACGAGCGCGACGGTCGCCGACTTTCCCGTCGCGGTGCCCAGCGCCGTGCTCAGACCCGCAGCAGCTCGGGTTGCTTCTTCAAGACCTGCTCCAGCCAGAGGTTTGTCTGCTTCTCGAGCACGCTGTTCGCCTTGAGCCGCGAGTTGAGGTGCCCGAAGTCGACGTGGTCGAGCTGCTGGTCCTGGTTGAAGCAGGAGAAGACGAAGCTCTCCTTGCCCGTCTTGGGGTCCACGTGCCGCTGCAGGCACTGCGCGCAGATCTCCTTCATCATGCACTGCATCGGGGAGTTGATGCTGCCGATGGCTTCGTGGCCCGGCTTGAGGAAGGGCTGCAGCACGCCGTGCCGCGCTTCCTTCACCGCCTTCATCATGCGGTCGGAGCCGATGGCGATGATGCGGTCGACCTTGGCCAGCGAGGTCACCGGCTTCACGCCGAGCTCACCCTTCGCGTACGCCACCATCGCCTGCACGATGTTGCCCACGAAGCTCGCGTCCTGCGGCCGGCGAGCGTGGATCTGCTCACCCGCGTCGACCGACCAGATGACCTGGTCGGTGCCCGCCTCGACCTCGCTCATCTTGTAGCTGTCTTCCTTCTTCCGGTAGCCGGCGAAGTACAGCACCGTGCACCCGGCCGCCTTGAGCGCCTGGCCGATGGAGAAGAGCACCGCGTTGCCCAGGCCGCCGCCGGCGAGCAGCACCGTCTCGCCCTTGGGAATCTCGGTCGGCGTGCCCGTGGGGCCCATCAGCACCACCGGTTCGCCCGGCTTCAGCGCCGCGCACAGCCGCGAGCTCGAGCCCATCTCCAGGACGATGGTGCTCATCAGGCCCTTCGCCTTGTCCACCCACGCGCCGGTGAGCGCCAGCCCTTCCATCGTCAGCCGCGCCCCGTCGACCAGCGGCGCCCGGCGCTCGAAGTTCTGCAGCCGGTAGAACTGCCCAGGGTGGAAGTGCTCGGCGGCGAACGGCGCCTTGACGATGACCTCCACGATGGTCGGCGTCAGGCGGTTCACCGCTTCCACCTTGGCGAGGAACGCGTCGTCGAGGCGGCGGAAGAGCTCGGTGCTGGAATGCTTCACCCCCGCGACCGTCTTGCCTTCGAAGAGCTTCGCCACCTCGACGTAGCCGTCCTTCGCGCTCGCCATCGCCTTCACCACGTTGCCCGCGTAGGTCGGGTGGTTGTCGCCGTAGAAGGTGATGAAGCGGCCGCCCTTGGCGTAGCTGGTGAAGAAGCCCGTCGGCTTGCCGAGGTCCTCGTGCGCTTCCACCTCGACCAGCGCGTCGCCTTCGCGGCGGTAGCCCCGGAAGAACGAGCCGTCGGCGTCGAGCGCGAAGGTGCCCGGGTACTCGCGCTCGTACGTCACGTTGGGCGAGGTGCCGGCCGCCACGCACACCGTGCGCGCAGGCAGCTCGTAGTACTCGCCGGTGCCCTTGAGCTTGCCGTCCTTCAGCGCCATGCGCTCGAGCTTGAGCGCCTTCACCGCGCCGGTGTCGTCGGCGATGGCTTCCACCGGCGAGACGCGCTCGATGAAGCGAATGCCTTCTTCCAGCGCCTTGGCCACTTCCTCGTGGTTCAGGCGGTAGGCGGGCGCGTCGATGAGCCCGCGGCGGTAGCAGAGCGAGACGCCGCCCCAGCTGCGCACCAGCGGCACGAAGTTGGGCTGCTCGCCCGCCTTCGCCGCGCGCTCGCGCTCGGCCTTCACGGCCTTCCCGTGCTCGAGGAACGTCTTGTAGGTGGCGAGCTCCTCGGCATCCATCTTGGCGAAGACCGCCTGCTCGCTGCCCAGCATCGCGACCAGCTGCGCGTGGCGCGCCAGCGTCTTCTCCACCTGCACCGGGTAGTACGCGAAGAGCTCGGTCGCGGTGTCCACGCCGGTGAGGCCGCCGCCGATGACGATGGCCGGCAGCTGCACCTGGAGGTTCGCCAGCGAGTCCTTCTTGAAGGCGCCGGTGAGCTGCAGCGCCATCAGGAAGTCGCTCGCCGCGCGGATGCCGCGCAGCAGGTTGTTCTTCATCGGCACGATGGTCGGCTTGCCGGCGCCGGCCGCGATGGCGATGTGGTCGAAGCCCAGGCCCCACGCGTCGTCGATGGACAGGGTGCCACCGAAGCGGATGCCGCCATAGATGCGCAGGTGCTCGCGCCGCGCCAGCGTGAGGTGGAGCAGGGTGAGGAACGACTTGTCCCAGCGCACGGTGATGCCGTACTCGGACACGCCGCCGAAGCCCGCCAGCACGCGCTCGTCGAGCTCGCCGGCGATCTCCTTCCAGTCCTTGATGGGGCGCATCGCCGCGCCGTTCTTGCCGGTGAGCTCGTCGGGGAACGGCTCGATCTTCAGGCCGTCGATGCCCGCCACCGCGAAGCCTTCGTTGAGCAGGTAGTGGGTGAGCGTGTAGCCGGCGGGGCCGAGGCCCACCACCAGCACGTTCTTGCCGTTGTGCGCGGCGGCGAACGGCCGCTTCACGTTGAGTGGGTTCCAGCGGGTGAGCAGGCCGTAGATCTCGAAGCCGTACGGCAGCGCCAGCACGTCGGTCAGCGACCCGGTCTCGGTCTGCGGAATGTTCACCGGCTCCTGCTTCTGGAAGATGCAGGCCTTCATGCAGTCGTTGCAGATTCGGTGGCCGGTGCCCGGGCACATCGGGTTGTCCAGCATCACCATCGCCAGCGCGCCCAGGGAATCACCCTTCGCCTTGAGCACGTGCATCTCGCTGATGCGCTCGTCGAGCGGGCAGCCCGCGAGGGGGATGCCGAGCGGGTTCGGCTTGTAGCTGCCTTCCTTCACGGGGTCCTTGGTGGGGAAGCCCGACGAGCAGCTGTCCTTCTCGCGCTCGTGACAGAAGACGCAGTAGTTCACCTCGCCCATCACCGCGCGGTGGTCCATGCGGCGGTCGGTGAGCTTGAAGCCGTCGCGGCGGCGCAGGTGCTGGTCGGGTCCCTCGATGACCTCGGTCATCGTGGGCTCGGGGAACTTGAGCTCGACCAGCTTGTCGTACACCAGCGGCTTGGGCAGCAGCATGGTGCTCCAGCCGTGGAAGTCGTGGGCGTACGTCGCGCGCGCCCAGGTCCACCGGTCGGCGAGCGACAGGAGCCCGCGCACCTGGGTGACGTCGTCGCCCACCAGCGTACTGCCGAACGCCGCGGTGCCTTCGGGCGTGGCCAGCAGCTGGCTGCGTAGCGCCGCCCAGGTGGCGCGCAGCTCCGGGCGCGGCGGGGTCAGCTGGCCGGCGAGCTCGCGCTCCACGTGGTGCAGGGTGAGGATCGACTCCGCCACTGCGCGCTCCCGGTCGCTGCCCGCGCGGGGGAAGCCGAGCGCGAAGAGCAGCTGCATGCGGCGGTCGAGGTCCGGTGCCTCGTCCTTGGTCGGCCGGTCGGTCGCGCCCTTCTTGAACGCGCGGCGGGCGACGAACTCGGTCTTGAACTCGAAGAGCTTGAACTCGTCGGTGAGTTCCTTCTGCAGGGCGCCCAGCTGGCCGTGCACGCCGAAGAGCTGCCCCACGAAGCGGCTGACGTGGGCCGCGACCTGGATGAGGAGCTCGGACTGCGCCGGGCCCTTCTCGTTCTCGCCGTGGGCCGCGCGGTAGGCGGCGAAGCGGGCGGCGAGCGCGCCGTCGGCCTTCTCGAGGTCCTTGAGGAAGCGCGCGTGCAGGCGCTCCAGGCCTTCGGAGCGGTAGAGGTCTTCGAAGCTGAATCCGTCGATTCCCAGCTCAAGCATGGCCCGGGAGCTACCCGTGCCCGCCCGCTGGTGCAAGGGTGCTGTGCCTCAGCCCTTCATCGGGCCGCGCCCGGCGCGGAAGGCGCTCCACTCGAGCTTGGCGGTGCCGTCGGGGGCCTGGGCGGGCTTCTCGGGCACCCCCAGCTTCACCCCGGCGCCGCGGGCCTTCTCGATCTTCGCCTGGGTGCCGGCGAGGTGCTTCTGCCCCAGCGCGGTGTTGAAGCGGGGCCCCACCTCGACGATGAGCGCCAGCACCGCGTCGGCGAGCTGCGGCTGCTTGAGCTTCTCGGTGAGGTACGCCGCCAGCGCGGCCAGTCCTTCGACCGCAGCGCGCAGGGTGCGCAGGTCGTCTTCCGCGGCCAGCGCGGTGCGGGCCCCGTCGAGGCCCTGCTCGTTCCACGACACCTTGAGCTCGGGCGAGACGAGCTGGTCGTGCAGCCAGTTCGCCAGCTCGGCTCCACGCAGGGCAGGGGGCAGCGTGCTCACGGTTCTCGTCGTTGTAGCCCAAACGCGCCGCGGCGAGCGCTCGGTCGTCCCCTCATCGGGGCACGCTCGAGGCTCGCCGCTGGTGCAGCCAGGAGGGAGGGGTTCGAATCGAAGGTCAGGGCACCACTTGCTTCGCGGTGTCGAGCACCTTGAGCGCCTCGTTGCCGAGCGGCAGCTGGCTGACGATGGGCTTCACCAGGTTCTCGGCGGTATCGAGGAACTTCTTGAAGAGGCTGAGGCCAGTGCCGAGCGGGTTGAGGGCGATGCCGGCAAGCTTCTTCAAGGGGTCGAGCAGGCTCATGGAAGTTCCTTCGGGGAAAGCGCAGTGGGACAACCTGTAGAAGTATCGAAGTGGCCGCGGGGGGCGACCGGGCGGGTTGTGCAGTGATCCGATACGTTTTCTCCGAAAGTGAGACCCGGGCGAGACGAGGCCGCAAGCTCCTTGAATCACGTCGACTTTTGGCCCGCTCAGTCGAGCGAACGCAGCGCCAGCACCCCGAAGGTGACCAGCCAGGCCACCGTCGCCACCGCGGCGAGCGTGAGCGCCCCCTTTGCCACGTCCCGGCCCGCCTCCGGACTCCTGCCGAGAGCCACCTCGCGCAGCTCACTGCGGGCAAGCCAGGCAGCCACTGGCAGGAGCACCACCACGCCCAGCAGTCCCAGCACGGCGCAGAGCAGCGCTTGCTTGGCGCGCGCCGACACCGCGAGCCGGGCCTCGGGCCGCGCCAGACAGCCGTCGCACAGGTGCGCTCCGAAGCTCACGCGCCCGCACTGCGCACACGTGAAGCGCCCGCAGCGCGCACAGGTCCCGACGGCGTCGGCGTCCGGGTGCGCCGGACACCGCGGGGCGCTCATCTCATCGGCCATCGAGGAGCCGCCGCGCGGCGTCGGCCTGGGTCACCGGCACCAGCAGCTCCACCGGAACCTGGGGGCCGAAGAACTGCAGCGCCGCGCGGTACGACGCCGAGCGCGGGAACGCCTCGATGCCCTCGCGCGCGAGCAGGTGCAGAAGCGGTTGCAGCTCCGCCATCCGGTGCACCGGCCGCACCGTCACGAGCGGCCCCAGCCGGCGGCGCACGCTCCACTCTTCCACGGCGTCCAGCACCACCAGGCCCGAGGCCATCGCCTGCACCCCGAGCCAGCCCCCCGACGGGAGGTGCAGCCAGGTCATCGCCACCGACACCACCAGCGGCGCCGCCACGGCCACGGCCCCGGCCTCGAGCAGCACGCGCGGCAGGCGCGCCCTCGCCGCCAGCACCACGCCCACCTCGTCGACGCCCTTCACCCAGCGGGCCCAGAGCGCGCCCACCGCCTTGGGCCGGAAGAAGAGAAAGCCCAGCAGCAGCGTCGCGTTCAGCGCCAGGAAGGCCACCAGCACCACGCCCAGGCCGGAGTCGGTCACCGAGAAGCGATTGGCCCGGCCGGTGAAGAGCGTGGCGAGCGTGGTGGGCAGGGTGAGCGCGGACGCACCGATGACCCACGGGTCGAGGCCCGACGCCGGCGCGGGAACGTCCAGCTGCTCGGGCCCCGCCGCCGACGGCCGGGTGCGCCTGGCGCGCCAGACGGCGAACGCGACCGCACCGCCCAGCGCCGCGAGGTGCACCGCGAACCCCGCCGGCGCCATCGTCTCCATCTCCACCGCACGGGCGAGGCGGCCGAGCTGGGTGATGCCCAGGCTCACCGTCTCCACCACGGCCATCAACGCGAAGCCGTCGAGCAGGCCGTACCGGGTGCTGGCGACGATGAGCGCCAGCATCGCCACCGCGGCGATCGCCAGCTGCGCCGCGAGCACCGGAGGCGCAGGCAAGAGGTCGCCAGAATCGCTCGCGCGCGCCCACTGCAGCAGGGTGACGATGCGGCTGCCCATCGCCAAGGTCCCCAGCCCCATCGCGGCCCAGAAGAGCGGCGAGCGCGCCGCCGCCGAGCCCACGCGCCGGGGCCGCAGCGCAGGCACCAGCAGCGCCACCAGCTCCACCAGCATGAAGGTCATCAGGAACGGCTCGACGCCGAACTGCAGCAGCGTCACCTGCACGGCGAAGTCGTCGGGCAGCCGTGCGCTCGCGCCCACCACCGACGAGGTGAGGTGCCACACCGGCTGACGCAGCCCCCAGAGCAGGAGCGCGCCC
>JAIBBQ010000226.1 GCA_019694595.1 Myxococcaceae bacterium | reverse complement strand
GCATCCGGGCGGCGTGCCGCAGTTCTTGCCCCGGCGGCAGCGTCACCACCCGCGCCGCGCGCGGCGGCACCGCGGCGCGCGCGAACACCTCGGCCACGGAGCGGGTGCCCACGCGGGCGTGGGTGTGGGTGCGTTCCTCGTAGAGCGTGTGCAGCTCGTCTTCGAGGGTCAGCCGCGGGCGCAGCCGGGGCCGGGTGGTGTCCTGGAGCAGCCGTTCCCGGTAGGTCTCGAAGCTGATGGGCACCAGCGCGGCCACGGCGTCGAGCAGCAACGAGCCGTGGTGCGACAGGAAGCCGCCGCCCACCGCCACCAGCACCCCGCGCGGGAGCGAGAGGAAGGTCTCCCGCTCGGCGACGCGGAACGACGGCTCGTCGCTGCGCACCCAGTCGCGCAGGTTTCGCCCGCTGCGCTGGGCGATGACGTCGTCGAGGTCGAAGGCCTGGCGGCCGGTCAAGGCCTTCAGGTGCGGCAACAGCGAACTCTTGCCGGCGGCGCGGTGGCCGACGAGCGCCACGGTGCGGCCCCGGGGGAGCGGCTCGGGCACGGCGCGCGCGACGCGTTCCCATTCGGCGCGGACCGAGTCGCGCAGACGGTGGTCGATGACCTCGAGCCAGGCGGGCGTCACCGGTCGGGGAGTGTAAGGGCTTTCGACCGGCGACGGGGGCGCAAGCTGCGCGCGCTACCCTTCGGCGAGGTCGAGCCAGAGCGACTCGAAGCGCACCTGGGGCGGAGACGGGTGCATGCGCAGGCCCTGGACCAGCGGGCTCGCCGCGCAGTGGAAGACCTGGTGGTACAGCGGCACCAGGGTGCAGTCCTCGCGCAGGAGCACCTCGGCGCGGCGGTAGAGCTGCTGGCGGGCCATGGGGTCGATGGCCACCCGCGCTTCCTCGGTGACGCGGTCGAGCTCGGCGTTCTGGAAGTCGAGCCGGTAGTAGGCCTGGGCCTTGGAGTTGAGCAGCCCGTGGAGGAAGTTGTCGGGGTCGGCGACGTCGGCGATCCAGTTGCCGCGGAAGATGCCCAGCCGGCCGTCGCGCAGCTTTTCCCAGTACCCCTCGCGCAGCTCGGTGTGCTCGAGGCTCACCAGGCCCGCCTCGATGAGCGGCGCGAAGAGCACCTGGTCTTCGGCGCGGGTGTCGCGGTCGGGCGGGTAGGCGATGACCAGGCTCAGCCGCGACAGGCCCGCCTCGGCCAGGAGCTGACGGGCGAGCGCCACGTCGGTGCGCGGCTCGTGCACCCGCTCGACCTCCAGCAACCCGGGCGGGGTGAGCGAGCGGGCGATGCGGGCGCCGGGGTGGAAGCGCTCGACCAGCCCGCGCACGTCGAGCCCGGCGCGCACCGCCCGGCGGACCCGGGCATCGCCGAAGGGGGCCTGCGCCGCGTTGAAACCGAGGAACCAGGTCGACGGCGTCTGCGCGGTGGCGAGCTGGATGGTCTCGCTCTTCACCAGCGCCGCATGCTCGGAGTGGAGGTAGCTCACCAGGTCCACGTCTTGCCGCTCGAGCGCGGCGAGCGCGTCTTCCCGGGTGTCGAAGGCGTGCAGCTCGAGGCGCGAGAGGTGCGGCAGCCCGCTCTGGTGGAAGCCGGCGTGGCGCTCGAGCACCAGCCGCGCGCCCGGGGCCTCGCCCGACTCCCGGAAGGCGCCGGTGCCCACGAAGCGCCCGCCGTCGCCGCGGTGGGCCACCGCGGTGGCGGGCAACGTCAGCAGCCGCAGGAAGTAGGCCCGCGGCTCGCGCAGGCGAATCTCGAGCGTGAGGTCGTCGAGCACGGTGATGCCCGAGACGCCCTGCGCGGTCCCCGCGGTGAAGGCGTCGGCGCCGTCGACGTCCTTGAGCAGGCCGGCGTCGGGCGAGCCGACCTTGGGGTCGAGCAGCCGCTCGTAGTGGGCCTTCACGTGCGCGGCGGTGAGCCGGGTGCCGTCGTGAAAGGCGACGCCGCGCTTCAGGTTGAAGCGGAAGCGCCGCGCGGTGGGGTCGGCTTCCCAGCGCTCCGCGAGGCCGCCCATGAGCTGCCCGTCTTCCAGCCGCAGGAGCGTGCTGTAGAGCGCGGCGCTCACCTCGGTGAGCTGCAGGTCGCTGGTGAAGCAGGGGTCGAGGCCCCGACCGCTGGTCAGCGAGGCCGCGCGGTGGATGCCGACCTTGAGCGTGCCGCCGCTGCGCGGCTGCGGCAGCTTGAAGCGGAAGACCTCGGCCTCGAGCCCGGTGGCCTCGTGGGCGAGCTGGGTGACGGTGGCCGACAGCGAGTCGGCGATGCGGGTCACCTTGCGCGCGTCCTCGCGCACCTCGGCGACCTCGTCGGTGATGGCGGCGTCGCCCCGGCGCAGGCTCTGCTGCGCGGTCTTGATCTCGTCGATGGCCGCGGTGAGCTTGAGCACCGAGTCGGACAGCGCGCGGCCCGACTGCCCCTGGGCCTCGGCCTCGCCGCGGGCGTGGTGGGCGACCTTCGCCATGTCGTGCGACTGCCGGGCGAGCGAGCGCGCTTCCTCGGCCTGCTCCTGGGTGAGCGCGCCGACGTGCTGCACCGCGCTGGCCACCTGGTTCGACGCTTCCACCACCCGGGCGCTCTGCTCCTCGAGGCGGGCGGACTCGGCGACGGTCGCTTCCACCGCGCCCAGCGTCCGCAGCGCGAGCGCGCGCACGTCCTTGAGCGAGGCGGCGGCGCGGTCGGTGCCGGCGACGCCCCGCTGGGCCTGGTCGCGCGCCTGGGTCACCAGCGCCACGGCCTCGGCGGCGCCGTCGCGCACCTTCTTCACCTCGAAGGCGATGCCCCGGGTCGACCGCGCGGTGCGCTCGGCGAGGCTGCGCACCTCGCTCGCCACCACGCCGAACGCCCGGCCGCTCTCGCCCGCCTGGTTGGCGATGATGGCGGCGTTGAGCGCGAGCAGGTTGGTCTGGTCGGCGATCTCCTGGATGACGTCGACCACCCGGCCGATCTCCTGGCTGTGGACCCCGAGGCGGTCGACCAGCTTGGCGGAGAAGCGCACCGACTCGTCGATGCCCCGCATGAGGCCGACCGACTCTTCCATCAGCGCCTCGCCGCGCTCGGCGTGGGTGGCCATTTCCCGCGCCAGCTGACCGGTCTCGTCGGCGCGGCGCTGCACGGTGGCCACTCCGCCTTCGACCGCGCTCATCGCCTGGCTCGCCTGCTGGCTGAAGCGGCTCAAGGTCTCGCCGGCGGCGAGCAGCCCGGACACCCGCTCACCCATCTGGGCCGAGCGGCGGGCGGTGGACTCGGCGCTCTCGTCGAGCGTGGTGAGCGCGCGCACCACCTGGTCCACCCGCTCGGTCATCTCCGCCAGCGCCCCGGTGGTCTCCTGGGCGAAGGACTCCAGCTGGGTGACGCGGCGCCCGGTGGCGTTGAGGCTCTCGCCCATGGTGCGCACCGCGTTCTCGCTGCGGTCGCCGGCGGCCTGCTGCCGGCGCGCGGCGTCGAGCAGCGCGCGCGCCTCGGACTCCACGCCCTTGCTGGAAGAGTGGAGCGAGCGGGTGGCGCCCTGGACGCGCGAGAGCGCCCGGCGCAGCGACAGGGTGAGGCGCGCCAGCTCGGCGTGTTGCTGCGAGAGCGCCTGGGTGAGGTCGCCCGCGGCGAGCGTCTCCACGCGCAGGCGCAGGCCTTCGGAGCGGCGCTGGGCCCACTGGAACCAGGTGAAGTAGCCCAGGGTGCCGAACACCAGCGTGCAGCCCGACAGCAGCACCGCCCAGGCGGCGAGCGGCAAGGGGCGCGACTCCAGCGCGGAGAGGAGCAGGCCCGACAGGGTGCCGGCCGCGACGCCGCCGGCGAGCCCGAAGACCAGGAGTGTGCGGCGAGGCCCCACGAGGCGCGCGAGGGTAGACCGGTTGGGCGCCGCGCGGCGAGGAACTCAGGAGCGCTTCGACAGGGCGCGCTGCACCACCCGGCGGGCGACCCGGTGGGGCAAGAGGCCGGCGCCCTTCTCGAAGAGGCCGGCGAAGCCGCTGAGGCCCGAGTGGTCCTTGCCCAGCGTGCGCGGGCGGCCTTCTTCCTCGAGCACCGCCTCGGCGGCGAGCCAGCCGCTGCGCGCGGCGCTCTCCATCGACGACGGGAGCCCGGTCTGCACCCAGTCGCCGGCGAGGGTGAGGCCCGGGGCGGCGCCGCTGCTGGTGGCGCGGGCGCTCTCGGTGCCCGGGTGCGGGCAGTGAATGGCCATGGGAATGCGGTTCACCACCGCGTGGGTCAGGGTGGCCTGCGCGGCCTCGGGGAGGAACTCGGCGAGCTCGGCGCGGGTGGCCTCGACGAGGTCCTGGTCGCTCATGCCGTCGGCGCGGTGGCTGTAGATGATGTTGCTCGCCACCAGCGACGGGCGGCCTTTCCACCGGGGGTTGATGTTGGTGAGATCGTAGAAGTCGAGGTTCAGGTCGTTGGGCTTGAACGAGCGCGCCCAGAACTGCAGCGGCGTCAGCTTGCGGTCGAACCACAGGTACACCGAGATGTACGGACACGGCAGGAAGCGCACCAGCCCGTCGAACGGCGCGCGGTGGAGCCAGGCGGGCGGCACCAGCCGGCGCAGCACCTGGGGCGTGACCGCGGCCACCACCTTGCGGGCGGTGAGCTGCTGGCCGTTGTCGAGCTCGACGCCGGTGACGCGCTCTCCTTCGGTGAGCAGGCGCTTGACCCCGGTGGAGGTGCGCACCTGGCCGCCCCGCGCCTCGACGTAGCGCTTGGACTGCTCGCCGAAGAGCGAGAGCAGCCCTTCGGAGGCGAAGCCGACCTGGAAGTCGTTGTTGCCGATGAGACGGCGGTGCAGACGCAGGAGCGCGCCGGCGGAGCAGACCTCGAGCGGCACGTTCATGATCGACATCGCCGCGAACGCCCAGTACCGGTCGATGTTCCCCTGGCGAACGCCCATGCGCTTGAGGAAGGGCAGCGCGTTCTCCTCGTCGAGACGCGCCAGGTCCTCCTCGGTGCACTGCAGCGCGTACGCGGTGGCCTGGGTGCAGGACAGGGTGTCGAGCCAGGTCATGCGCTCGTCCTTGAGCAGGCTGGGCATGAACTGCAGCGGCGTCGGCAGCTGGTGCGAGACGCGGTAGGGGTACGACTTCTGCCCTTCGCAGAGGTGCACGAAGAGGCCGCGCTCCTGCCACACCACCTGGTCGAGCGTGCCGAGCAGCTCGAGCAGCGCGAAGAAGTTGGGGTACTCGCTGACGAAGATGTGGGGCCCGAGGTCGATGGTGTCGCCGGTGGTGCGGTCGACCCAGCTCTGGGCACGGCCTCCGAGGCGCACGTCCTTCTCCAGGACCTGCACGGCGAAGCCTTCGCGGGCGAGGCCGACCGCGGTGGTGAGGCCGGCGATGCCGCCGCCGATGACGATGACGTCGGTCTTCATGGGCGCGCAGCGTAGACACAATCGCTACGGGGGCGCGCCTTGACACCTCGGGCCGTGTCTCCTTTGAAGCTCCGCATGACGCTCCACCGCGCGCTGGGCAAGGCCATGGCCGAGAAGGATGCCTCGAGTCACCAGCTGTCGGGGGAAGCGCTGTGGCTGCTGACCGGCGCGGACCTGCGGCGCGCCGCCGACGAGTACCAGGCACAGCTCTCGGCCCTGCCGCCGAAGGTCCGGGCGCGGGTGGAAGAGGAGCACGAGCGCTTCGCGCCGCTCGCTCACCGCTGGCTCGAGCGCTTCAACCGCAGCCTGGAGACGCGGCTGCAAGGCTACGCGGCGATGGGGAGCCTGCTGGCGTGGGAGTACCCCTGGCCGGTGGTGGCGATTCTCGGGGTGCTGGTGGTGCGCGACGGCATGCGCCGCACCGAGGCGCTGCGGCTCATCGGCAGCGCGGTGCAGCCGGTGATGGAAGTCGGCGACTGGATGCAAGACGTGCTGCGCCGGACCAACCGCGGCATCTTCGGCGACTCGATTCCCACCACGCTCTTCGCCGTGCGCTGCCACCACCTGCGGCTCTCGGGAGAGGCCGAGGTGGCGCAGGCGCTGCTCGACGGCCCCCTGCCCCCCGCGATGGACGAGGAGAGCCGCGCGCTGATGCGCGGGCTGTACGACGCGCTGGGGCTCGTCGAAGGCGAGGCGCGCTTCCGGGCGCTCGCCGAGCTCACCTTCCGTCACTTCGACCGCGAGCAGTCGGTGTTCACCGCGCAGATGGGCGCCAAGCGCTCCGAGGTGACCGCGCCGCCGAGCTCGTTCCTGGCGAGCCAGCTCACCAAGCTCCCCTTCGTGGACGCGCCGCGCATCGTGAAGGGCAAGCTGCGCTTCGGCACCTACAAGCTGGGCTTCGACTTCAACGTGCGCGACCACGCGCAGCGCTGCGAGCGCTTCGGCGCGGCCTTCGTGCGCGCGGTCACCGGCACCAGCGACGACTACCGCGCGGCGACCGCCTACGTGACGGAGCGCTTCGGCCCTTCGGCGCCTCCCCACTTCGCGCCCGGCGTGGCGCGGCTGCCGCCCTGGTCGCGCGCCGAGGAGCTGGTGCGCTGAAGCCGCTCGTCGTCGTCTTCCTCTTCGAGCTCGCCGGCGCGCCAGCTGGCCGGGTGACGCTCGACGAAGGCGCGCGCCGCTACGTGTCCGAGCACTTCTTCCGCCGGGGCGCGGTGGGCCGCGAGGAAGCGGTGCTCCCGGAAGGCCGCGTGGGCGCTTCCTTCTCGCTCCTGCGCCCGCCGGCGCGAGGCTGCCGCCCGGTGGTCGACGAGGTGAGCCTCACCGCGGGGCAGCTCTGCGTGGACGAGGTCGACCCGGGGCACGCCAGGGGGCGGCTGCTCGGGCAGCCCTTCGCCGCGCGCTACGCGAAGGGCACGCTGGAGGAACTCGAGCTCGGCCCGGCGCGCTTCACCCGCTGGGCAGGCGCGGTGACGCCGGGGCCCTCGCCCTTCGACCAGGGTTTCCCGCTCGAAGGTGACGGTGCGCTGGGCCTGGCGCCGGCGGTGGCCGGGGCCCGCGTGGTCGAGGTGGAGGGCGGCGCTGGCGGCCCGGGCGGTGACTGCCTCGAGCGCGCGCAGGCGTACGTGGCAGCGCACCCCGGCAGCACGGTGGAGCTGGGCCTGGTGGCGCACGACGGGCGGGCCTGGCCGCACGCCTGGGTGCGCACGCGCGGCGGCGGCCGGGTGGATCCCTCGGCGGCGGTGCCCTTCGAGGCCTACCTCGCGCTGGAGCACGCGGGCGAGCGCTACGTCGAGCTTCTCTCGGGCGCGCGCCGCGCCGTGCGGCGCTGACTCACCGCGGCTCGGCGAGCGCGGCGCGGATCAGCGACGGCGAGCGCAGGAACGAGCCCACCTCGCGCAGGCGCGCGCCCCAGACGTCGCTGGTCCGGCTGGGGCCACCCGCGCCGGCAGGGAAGACGGTGAAGCCCTGGAGCCGGAAGTGGGTGCTGCCGCGCAGCAGGTGGAAGTCGTCGGTGACCACCGCGAGCTCGCTCGCGCCGAGCGTGCGCAGCAGGGGCGCGCTGAAGCGGGCGTTCTCTTCCGTGGAGCGGCTGTGGGGCTCGAGCACCAGGGCGCGCTCCGGCACTCCTTCCGCCACGGCGAGCGCACGCATCACCTCGGCTTCCGACGGGTGGCCGGGCGCGGATCCACCGGTGAGGAGCAGCGCCGGTGCGACGCCCTGGTGGAAGAGCGCCACCCCGGCCCGCACCCGCCGCAGCAGCGGCGCCGACGGTTCCCCGCGCGGGCCGACCTTCGCGCCCAGCACCACGATGGCGCCGGCGCGGGTGGGTGGCACGGCCTGGGCGCACTCGTCGATGCGGCGCAGGAGCGTGGCGATGGACAGCACGCCCCCACGCTGGGGCAGCTGAAGCGGCGCGTCAATGCGCTGGAGCGTCGAGGCTCCATCGAGAAGTCGCCGCGACGTGGCGCCGCCGTCAGGCGTCCGGGGGCTGGTGTGGTGACGCGCAGTGCGCCAGGGCCGCGAAACTGCTCGCCCCCGGGGCCAGGCGGCGGTGGAGGCGCGAGCGGGCGGGTCCTTGCACTTCCGCCGCGGCCACCACCCAAGGGGGACACCCGAGATGACCATGCTCGCCACGCTCGTCGCCGCCGCACTGCTGTCCACCGCTCCGCCCGACCAGGGGGCCCCGGGAGACGTCGAGCGGATCCGCGCCCACCTCGAGCGGGTCGAGCGCGCGCTGAGGTCGGCCGACGTGAGCGCCTTCGACGCGCAGGCCCGCGTGGAGCGCGCCCACCTGCTCGACGTGCTGCACGCCTACCGGGAGCGCGGCCAGTTCCCCCACAACCACGTGCTGGACCACCGGAACCCGGTCTTCATCGACCCGCACGGCACGCCCTGCGCGGTGGGCCACCTCATCATCGAGTCGGGCGCGCGCGAGGTGGCGCTGGAGATCTCGCGCAGCCAGAACTTGGCGTACCTGAAGGACATCACCCACCCCGCGGTGGCGCCCTGGGCGAAGGCCCATGGATTCACCCTCGACGAGCTGGCGCGGATCCAGCCGTCGTACGACTCCTGCCAGTTCAAGGAAGTCTGTGTCATCCCGCGCTCGCGCACCGAACTGCGCGCGGTGGTGCGCCTCACCGAAGATGGCTCCGCGCTCGAGAGCAGCCTCGAGGTGCCGGCCGAAGTCACCGTGCTCGCGGCCGCCCAGGCGCACGACGGCTCGGGAGCGTGGGTGCTGCTGTCGAACGGCGACGTGATGAGCCGTGACGCCCACCAGCAGTGGACGCCGCGCCAGAAGGTCCCCGGCGCGACTGGCCTCGCGGTGCTCGATGCGCAGCACGTGGTGGTCCTCTTCTCCGACCGGACCTTCGCCACCCTCGACGCGACCACCGGCGAGCGCACGACCGACCTCGACCAGCCCGCCGACGCGAAGGCGGTGCTCGCGGTGGCGCGCGGAGAGCTCTGGGTGGCGACGCCGACGGGCACCTTCCGCAAGCGGGTGGCCAAGCCCTGGCAGCGCATGGGCCCGGGGGGCGCCGCGCTCTCTGGCACCGCGGACGACGTCTGGGTCACCACCGTCGACGGTGGCGCCTGGCACTACGACGGCGCCACGGTCGAGGACGTGAGCTTCCAGGGCCACCGCCTCGAGTCGCTGCTCTCGCTCGGCGACGGGCGGGCAGCGGCCCTCTGTGATGGCTCGGTGCGGCGCTTCGAACCGGGCCAGGGCTGGGCGAAGACGGTGGCGATTCCCGCGGTGGCGAACGACCAGACCAAGCTGGTGACCCAGGCCGAACAGCTGCGCCAGGGTCCCACGGGCGAGCTGCTCCTCATCACCGGCGACGGGGCCGTGCTGCGGGAGCGGAATCAGGACCTCAGCCCGCTGGAGCTGCCGACGTCTCGGCTGGTCCACGGCGCGCTCGCGCTGGGCTCGGAGACGTTGCTCTTCGTGCAGTCCGCCGACGCCACGTGCGACCGCTACGAGCACCCGTGCGGCGCCTGCGACACGCCGGGCTCCTGCCGCGGAGGGGCACTCTCCGACGAGATTCGGCGGCCACCTTTGCCGTGCAGCGCCGCTGGCTCGGCCTGGAGCTGGGCGGCCGTCGCCGCCGGTGCGCTCTTCTCCGCGCTGCACCGTCGCCGCCGCGCCGTCGTTTCCTGAGAAGACTCTCAGGCTGCTCACAGGCGGAGGCCGCCTGCCGCGCGCACAGTGCACGGCATGTGGCCACTCCTGCTGCTCTCGCTCACCGCCGCCGCGCCGCTGTCCTTCGACGCGGCGCTCGCGCTCGCCGAGGAACGCCCCGAGGTCCTCGGTGCCCGGGAGGCGGCAGCCGCGCGTCACACGCTCGCTGGCCGCGCCTCCGGTGCGCTCAACCCCACCCTGGGCGTGAGCCCCGGGGTTCGCTGGGTGGGCACGCAGGCGACCGTCGACACCAGCCTGCAGCTGAGCCAGGGGTTCTCGCTCGGCGGGCTCGCTGGCGCGCGGCGCGACGCCCTGGCGATGGAAACCGAGGCGGCGCTGGCGCTGCTGTCCGCCGAGCGGCGTCGCGCCCGTCAGGAGGCGGCACGGGCCTGGCTGGAGACGTACGCGGCGCAGGAGGTGCTCGCGCTGCTGCACGCCGAGGTCCACCGGGCGAGCGACTTCGCGGCGACGCTCGAGCGCGCGGCCGCGCGCGGGGGACCGACCCGGGCCGACGTCGCCTCGGCCCTGTCGTGGGCTGCGGAGGCGAGGCTCCTCGAGCTCGACGCCGAAGGGAGCCTCTTCGGTGCCGGACTGACGCTCAGCGCCGCGGTGGGCGCAGAGGACGCGACCCCGCTCTCGGTGGCCGGCGCGCTGCCCGACGACGGTGGCCACGGCGCGGGTGACGGCGACGCCGAGCAGCGCCTCGCTCGGGCGCAGGCGGGCGCGGAGGCCGCGCGGCTCGTCGAGCTGACCGCCCAGCGCAGCCCGGTGCTGACGGTGCACGCCAGCGGCGGCCGCGAAGG
>JAIBBQ010000225.1 GCA_019694595.1 Myxococcaceae bacterium | reverse complement strand
GCCCCGGTCACCGCCGCGCCCTCGGCACCGCTGCCCCGGCCGTCGCGCCCCGAGCCCAAGAACAAGCCGGGCAAGATCGTCCGCTCGGTCCCGCTCCCGGCCCCCAGCGCGCCCCGCCCTGCGAGCCAGCACGCCAGCGCCGGGTGGGACATGGCCGACCCGCCGGAGATCGCCGCGGCCCGCGCGAACGGCGCCGGCAAGGCCCCCGGCGGCTTCGAGGAGTTCTGAGCGCACCCATGGAAGGGCTCCCGGACATCCGCCAGTCGGACTTCGAGGTGGTCCGGGAGGCGGTGAAGTCGGTCACCGGCATCTCGCTGTCGGACGCCAAGCGCAGCCTGGTGCAGACCCGGCTCGCCAAGCGGCTGCGCCACCTCGGCCTGACCGACTTCGGGGAATACGTGCAGTACCTGCGCGACCACGCCGGGGCCGAGCGCGAGGCGCTCATCGCCTCGATGACCACCCACACCACGCACTTCTGGCGCGAAGGGCACCACTTCGACGACCTCGCGCGCCTGGTGCTGAAGCCCGCCGCGCAGCGACGCCCGGGCGCGCTGCGCCTGTGGTGCGCCGCCTCGTCCACGGGCGAGGAGCCGTACTGCCTGGCGATGACGGTGGCCGCCCACCTCGACGTCGCCGCGTGGGACGTGAAGATTCTCGCCACCGACATCGACGTCGGAGTGCTGCAGGAAGCCGAGCGGGCCGAGTACGCCGCGGAGGACGCGGACATCCGCCCCGAGTTCAGCCACTGCTTCGAGCCCGCCCCGGGTGCCGCGGCGGAACGGGTCCGCGTGCGCCAGCACCTGCGCGCGCTGGTGCGCTTCCGACGCCTCAACCTCATCGACACGAGCTGGCCGATGCGCCACGGCTTCGACGCCATCTTCGTGCGCAACATCCTCATCTACTTCGATGGGCCGACGCAGCAGTCCATCGTGCAGCGCATGGTGGGGCACCTGAGGCCGAACGGGGTCCTGGTGCTGGGACACGCGGAGTCGATGCTCGGCGTCCGCGCCGAGCTCGAGCCGATCGGCCGCGGCGTCTTCCGGAGGCGACACGCATGGGCGACGAACTCGACGTGACCCTCTACATCGGCGGTCGCTACGCCGAGGCCGAGCCGGCCACGGTGCGCACCACGCTCGGCTCGTGCATCGCGGTGTGTCTCTACGACCCTGCCCGGCGGGTGGGCGGCATGAACCACTTCATGCTCCCGGAGGCGACGGGCTCGGTGTCCGACCCGGGCCGCTACGGCGGATACGCGATGGAGCTGCTCATCGGCGACCTGCAGAAGTGCGGCGCGCTGCGCTCGCGCATGGTCGCCAAGGTCTTCGGCGGCGGCCACGTCCTCGGCACCGCCGAGCGGGAAGACAGCGTCCCCAACCGCAACATCGCCTTCACGCGCGAGTACCTGCGAGACGAAGGCTTCCGTGTGGTGTCCACCGACGTCGGCGGGCTCCTGCCCCGGCTGGTGAAGTTCGAGACCTGGTCCGGGCGCGCCTTCGTGCGCCGCCTCGCCCGGCCGGTCGCCACCCTGCGCGCCGAGGAGCAGCTGCACCAGAGTTCCAGGCGCGCGGTCGCCACCACCAGCCTGGACTTCTTCTGACCATGGCGAGCGACCCGGTGCGCGTCCTGGTGGTCGACGACTCGGCGGTGGTCCGCCGCATGCTGTCCGACCGGCTCTCGAGGGAGCCGGGCATCGAGGTGGTGGGCACCGCCCCGAGCCCGGTCTTCGCGTGGGACCGCATCAAGGAACTGCGGCCCGACGCGCTCACGCTCGACGTCGAGATGCCCGAGATGGACGGGGTGTCGTTCCTGCGGATCCTGATGCGGGAGCGGCCCATGCCGGTGGTGATGGTGTCCTCGCTCACCACGCGCGGCGCGGAGGCGACGCTCGACGCGCTCGAGAGCGGAGCGTTCGACTTCGTCACCAAGCCCGGCCTCGGGTCGACCGGCGAGCTCGCAGTGCTCATTCCCGAGATCGCCGAGAAGCTGCGCGCCGCCACCCGGGCGCGGGTGAGGCCGCGCACCGCCGGGCCCCGCCCGCTCGCCTCCGTGGCGCGCCCTGCGGGGAGCCTGACCAACACCACCGAGAAGGTCATCGCCATCGGCTCTTCCACCGGCGGCACCGAGGCGGTGCGCGAGATTCTCGAGAGGCTCCCCGCCGACAGCCCGGGCGTGGTCATCGTGCAGCACATGCCGGAAGCCTTCACCGCGTCGTGGGCCAGGCGCTGCAACGCGAGCAGCGCGCTCGAGGTCAGCGAGGCGCGCCACGGTGACCGGCTGCTCCCAGGCCACGCCCTCATCGCCCCCGGGAACCAGCACCTGCGGCTGGTCCGGCGCGGCGGCCAGTACCACGTCGCGCTCTCGCAGGAGCCGCCGTACAACCGGCACCGCCCGTCGGTCGACGTCCTCTTCCACTCGGTGGCCGAGCACGCCGGCCGCAACGCGCTGGGCGTCATCTTGACCGGCATGGGGGCCGACGGCGCCGCAGGCTTGCTCTCGATGCGCCAGGCGGGCGCCTTCACCTGCGCCCAGGACGAGGCGAGCTGCGTCGTCTTCGGCATGCCCCGGGAGGCCATCGCCCTCGGGGCCGCGGCCGAGGTGCTGCCGCTCGAGGACATCGCGGCGCGGTTGGTCGAAGGCAGCGGCCGGCCAGCCTGACCCGGCCAGTGCGCTCGCGTCAGCGCGGCGGCGGCGGCGACAGCAGGAAGACGACGCTGGTCACCGCCACCAGGCCCACGCCGGTGAGCCCCCACACGATGGGGCTCTGGTACCAGGGCTTGCGGCCCACCACCGACAGCTGCAGCGGCGCCTCGGGGTTGGCGGCGCGGGCGAGCGTGGCGCGGGCGCCGTCGAGCGCCTCCACGTAGTACCAGGCGGTGAAGCTGGCGGCGTCGGGCGGCGGCGGGATGCTGCCCTGGCAGTCGCTCCCCGCGCAGCTGAGCTCGGTGGAATGGAACGGCCCGGTGGGCGAGAGCGAGTGGCGCAGCAGCACCTTCTTCACCCGGCCCTGCGGGTCGGCCACCGAGACGCGCACCAGCGGGCCGGGGTCGTCGCCCTGCCGCGGCTCCACCTTGAGCCGCGGGCGGGTCTGGTAGTCCTTGCGCAGCCGCGCGAGGAAATCGAGCTGCCGGGCCGGCGCCGTCGACGGCAGCTCGAGCGAGCTGTCGAGCTCCAGTGCCTGGAAGGCGCGGTCCTCCGCCGTCTTCTCGTCGCCCAGCACCAGGTGAATGAAGCCCAACTCGAGCAGCGCGGTGGCGCGTTCCCGCGTCGGCCGCTCGGCCACGCCGAGGTAGCGCTGGTACTCGATGACCGCTTCCTCGTAGCGCAGCTGGTCGGCGAGCTTGCGGGCGTCGGTGAGCGGCTGGGGCACTTCCGCCGGCCGCTGCGCCAGCACCAGCGCGCCGGTGTCCGGCAGGAGGTCCACCGCGCGCGGCGCGTCGGAGGCCACGTGGAGCACCAGCGCGAGCAGCAGCGGCGTCATGGGCGACGGCATACCAAAGGCCGCGCCCGAGCAAGCGCACTTCGCGCCGCGCCCTGAACCCCCGGCCCCCGGCGCCGATTCCCCGCTGACAGGGCTGGCGAGACGGCAGCCTCGCGCGCTGACAGCCTGTCACCCGGGCGGGTGAACGAACCCCGCGCCACTGCACGAGAACGCCCAGGGCCCGACGCTTGCTCTGCGAGAGCGAGCCCATGCACCCCTTCGCCCTGCTGCTGCTCCTCGCCACCACCTCGCCGCCGGAACCCAAGGAGTCGTGCGAGACCTTGCGGCGCAACGCCCGCTTCTCGGTGCACTTCGAGCGGGTGGAGCTCGCCAAGCTGGCGCAGACCATCTCCGACGCGACCTGCAAGACCTTCATCGTCTCCGACACCGTGAAGGGCGCCATCTCGCTGGTGGGCCCGGAGAACTCGGCCCTCACGCTCGACGCCGAGCAGCTCTACGCGGCCTTCCTCGCTGCGCTCGACGTCAACGGGCTCACGGTGGTGCGGCAAGGCCGGCTGTGGCGCATCATCGAGAAGCCGCGCGCGCGGCAACACCCGGTGCCGCTGCTCTTCGACGGCGCGCCCTTCCCGGCGCCGGAAGAAGTGGTGAGCCGGCTCTTCCACCTGCAGCACGCGGAGCTCGAGCCGACGCGCGCGGTGCTGGCGCAGCTCGTGGGCCAGGGCGGCGACCTGCTGGCCATCGCGCCCGACCTCTTGCTCGCGACCGACAGCGTGGCCAACCTCCAGCGGCTCGAGGCGCTCCTCAAGACGCTCGACACGCCGCGGGCGGCCGACGTCACCCGCCTGGTGACGGTGCGCCACGCCGACGCGGCGGACCTCGCCGACAAGGTGACGCGCCTGGTGGTGCCCAAGGCGCCAGGGCGCACGCCGGAGACGCTCACCGTGGCCACCGACGAGCGCACCAACCGGCTGCTCCTGGTAGGCGCCGAGAGCCTGGTGACGAAGGCAGAAGGCCTGGTGGCCCAGCTCGACGTCGAGGTCCCGGGCGACGGCAAGGCACGCGTCTACCGGCTCAAGAACGCCGACGCGAAGGACATCGCCGCCGCGCTCGAGGGCCTCACCCAGCGCGCGGGCAAGCCGGGCGCGCCCGGCGCCACCGTCACCGGGGACGTGCGCATCACCGCCAACGAGCCGCTCAACGCGCTGGTCATCGTCGCCAGCGCGGGCGACTACCGCAGCCTGGTGGAGGTCATCGAGGCGCTCGACCAGCCGGTGCGTCAGGTCTTCATCGAGACGGTCATCATGGAAGTGAACGTCGACCGCGAGTCGCAGCTCGGGCTCTCGGTGCACGGCGTCGCCGGCACTTCGGACGTGCCGGTGGTCTTCGGCAGCCAGCCGACCGGCGCCCCCTCGTCGCTCTCGCTGAAGAGCCTGGCCGGCGGCGCGGGCCTGCTCGCGGGGGTGCAAGGGCCCGTGCTCACCGGGGTGTCCAAGGCGCTGGGCTTCGACGTGTCGGCCTTCGGCATCGCGCTCCAGGCGGTGCAGACCGACTCCGACGCCAACGTGCTGTCGACCCCGTACATCCTCACCACCGACAACAAGGAAGCGGAGATCGTCGTCGGGCAGCGGGTGCCCTTCCAGCAAGGCACCAGCAGCGCGGCGCTGCAGTCGCTGCTCACCTCGGGCAACAGCGCCGCCGCCACCACGCTGTCGTCGCTGGGCTCGGTGAGCCGCGAGCGGGTGGAGCTCAAGCTGGCGGTGAAGCCGCACATCGGCGACGGCGACCACGTGCGGCTGGAGATCAACCAGTCGGCGGAAGAGATCTCCGGACAGAATTCGCTGGGCCCCATCACCTCGACGCGCTCGCAGAAGACGGCGGTGGTGGCGCAGGACGGTCAGACCCTGGTGCTCGGCGGCATCATGCAGGACCGCGACGTGGAAGGCGTCTCCAAGACGCCGCTGCTGGGCGACATCCCCGTGCTCGGCCACCTGTTCCGCAACACCACGCACAAGAAGACCAAGGTGAACCTGCTCGTCTTCCTCACGCCCCACATCGTCCGCGACGCGTCCGACATCGACCGGCTGGTGGAGAAGAAGACCGAGGAACGGCGCCGGCTCCTCGAGCGCACCTACGGCGGCACCGCGGGCTACGACGCCCCCATCGACTACGCGCGCCGGCGCGGGCCGCTCTCGGCGCTGTGGCGCGCGGTCGACCGCGAGCAGCGGCGCCCGGAGAACGGCGGCAGCGGTGAGCTGCAGGACACCCTCATCGCCCCCGGCGCACCCGCGCCCTGAAAGGCCCCCCTGCTGCCGCGGTGATCGCCCGAAGGTCTGCGGCGTTGACAGTTTCGGGGTCCTCTCAAGGACGGAAGACCTTGAAACCATTATGAATCTTCGAGGCAACTCCGCGGCGCCCCGCCCGAAAACTCACGTAGGAGGCGCACCCACATGATCGCTCGCTACTCAGTCTCTCTCTTCAACTACTCGCAGCCCCGCATCGAGCAGGAAGGCCAGGGCGTCATCACCCGCGCCATCGCCAAGGACCTCCTCGCCGACATGCGCTCGACCGCCAAGCTCGCCGGCGGCAACCTGCCGATGACCGGCGAGGTGGCCCTGGCCGCCGACAACTTCCTCCGCGCCGCCGACAAGGGCGAGCTCACCTTCGAGAGCGCCGCCGACCGCCAGCAGTTCGAGAAGCTCGGCGCCGAGCAGGCCCAGGTCTGGAAAGACGGCCACGCCAACCGCGGCCCCATCGGCAAGCTCTGGGACGCCGTGGTCGCCGACGCCGATGGCGACGGCCTCAAGGACGCCAAGGACAACACGCCGCTCGGCCGCTTCTGAGCTGACGCTCAGCGAAGCACCGGGGAATCGGCCGCGGGCATCCGCTCGGCCTCCCCGCGTGGAAACCACGGCTCTCCGACCTCGACGACCAGGCGCATCAGGTCGTCGAGGCATCGGTCGAACCTGTCGAATGACCTCGCGTCGAAGCGCAGATGAGGTCGCCAGGAGAGCGCAGGCCTGGTGTCGCTCGGCCCGTTCAGCGGGCCCTCGCCGACGCCACGGGGCCACTTGGCGAACGACACCACCACCTCGACCGAGCTCCCGAAGCTCCCGAAACTCGAGCCCGAGCGAAACAGGTGAATCACCTCGAGCGCGTCGCCGTTCTCTCGCACCCAGAACGCCGACCTGGCGCGCACGAAGCCGCGAGCGGCGACCCGCTCGGTGAACGCCTTCCGGAGCTTCTCGTAGGCGCTCCGGACGACCTTGGCCGACTCCGAGGGCATCGGAGCGCTCCTGGTTGAAGGTTCACGGCGCGACTGGCGCGCCGAAGGTCCTCGGATTCGACGGCCGCCTTCAGTCCCGGCGACGGCGGCGCAGCAGCGGCGCCAGCGCGGTGAGCGCCAGGAGCGAGAGCCCGCTCACCGCCGAGCAGCCGCCACCCGAGCCCATCTGCGAGCTGGAGCCGGTGCCGGTGCCCGGGCCGGTGCCGAGCGAGCCGCGCCGGGTGACCGTGATGTGGCCCGACGCCGTCTCGCCGGTGAGCCCGGTGGCCACCGCCTCGATGGTGTTGGAGCCTTCGACCAGCGGCACGGTGGCGGTGAAGCCGCCCGCGCCCAGCAGCTCGGCCGTCACCCCGTTCACCTTCACGCCCGCCACCTCGAAGCCGGTGACCGAGCCGTACACGGTGACGCTCTCGGTGGTGACGGTGGAGCCGTCGACCGGATCCGAGAAGGCGACCGTGGTGCCGCCGCCGAGCTCGCCGTCGGTGCCCGCGACCATCGGCACCTTCACCTGCAGGCGCATGTCGTCGGGCGCGGTGACCGTCTCCGAGTACGTGCGGTAGCCGGGCGCCTTGACGAGGATGATGTAGTCCGACGGCACGGTCATCACGCCCAGCGCGAAGGCGCCGGTGGCGTCCGAGGTGGCGTCGGAGACCTTGGTGGCGCTGCCCTTCTCCACCAGCGTCAGCGTGGCGCCCGCGATGCGCTTGGTCTCGTCACCCGACTCGAAGACGAAGCCCGACACGCCCGCGTTGAAGATGGCGGTCGACGTCGCGCCGCCGGCGTTCCCCGCCGCGTCCTTCGCCGACACCTTGATGGTGTTGGTGCCCGGCTTCAGCTTCACCTCGATGGAGAACTTGCCGCCGGTGACCGGCACGTCGCTCGCCGTGCCGCCGTTGAGCGAGAGCGCGACCGAGGCCACCGCGCCCTTGTCGTCGCTCGCGGTGCCGGTGAGGTTGAAGACCGCCAGGTCCATCGACGCCTTGTCCGCCGGGAAGGTGATGGCCACCTGCGGCGCCTGCACGTCCGCCATCGACGAGGCGTTGAGGCCGACCGAGCCCCAGATGACGCCGCCCGCGGTGACCGTGCGGCTCAGGGTGTTGTTCGCGAAGCCCGCCTTGGCCGCGGTGACGTTGTACGTGCCCGCCGGCAGCGTGAAGGCGTACATGCCGTCGGCCCCGGTGGTGGCCGTCTGGCCGTTGCAGGTCACCGTCGCGCCCGCGATGGCCACGCTCATGTCGGCCGGGTTCGCGGTGTTGTACGCGTAGACCTTGCCCTTGAGGTCGCCGGTGGCGGCGGCCTGGGCGTTGATCTCCATCGAGCCCCAGATCTGCGCGCCCGCGGTGACGGTGCGGGTGACGGTGTTGGTCGAGTAGCCGGCCTTGGTCACCGTCGCGGTGTACGAGCCCGGCGCCAGGCTGAACTGGTAGATGCCGTCGGCGCCCGTGGTGACCGAGGCGCTGCCCACCTTCACCACCGCGCCCGCGACGCGGTTCGCCGACGAGCCCTTCTCGTAGATGGTGCCGATGAAGGTGCCGGTGGTGCCGGTCGGCGTGGTGCCGTTGACCAGCGACATGTACTTCGACCAGTTCCAGCCGCTGCCGGGGTCGGTGTGGCCGCCGGTGTTGCACGACGGCGCCACCTCGACGTGGCCGATGATGTGGCTGCGGTCGCGGGGGATGCCGTGGCGGTCGGCGATGTAGCGGGTCAGCTTCGCCGACTCCGTGTACATCGCGTCGGTGAACCAGCGGCCCGGGTCCTGAACGTAGCCCTCGTGCTCGATGCCGATGGACTTCGAGTTGTAACACTGCGCGTGCCACGCGGTGTTCTTGTGCTCGACCATCTGGGTGATCTGCCCGTCGGAGCTGCGCACGATGTAGTGCGAGGACACCTGCGCCGCGGTGTTCTGGAACCACGACATGGTGCCGCTGTAGCTGCCCTGCATGGTGTGGATGAGCACGTAGGTGTACGCGCCGTGGCCCGCGGTGTAGTTCGGCGAGGCCACCCAGCCCGCAGCGCCCGGGTACTCCTTGAGCGCGTCCTGCCGCGCGCTCACCGGCGCGTGCTCACGCCAGTCGGCGGTGGTCGGCGAGAGCACCACGCTGCCGCCGAGCGCGTTCACCTCGAAGCCGCGCTCCATGGCGAGGAACACGTCTTCCGCGTAGCTCTGCGCCGCGGTCGCCGAGTCGAGGCCCGGGTACAGGCTCACCGCGTGGTACCAGTCGCCCAGCCGGTTCGCCGAGAGGTTCGGGTAGTCGCGGAACGACGCGTCGGCCAGCTCGCGCAGCACCGCCGCCGCGCCGCGAATGTTCGACGCCGCGTCGACCTTGAGCTTGCCGCTGTCGACCGCGGTCAGCGCCGCCGCGCGCGAGAGCTTCGGCCAGTCCGACCGGTCGGAGATGGCCATGATGCCGAAGGTGCCGTTGTTGCCCTTGAGCCCCGCCGCCGGAGACACCCGCGTCTCCACGTAGGCGATGGACTTGAGCAGGCTGACCGGCACCTGGAACTCGCGCGCCGCCGCGTCGAACGACTGCTCGAGCGGCGAGGTCCCCTGGGCCACCGGAGCCGCAGGCAGGGGGCTCCCCTTGGGCTCCACCCCGCAGGACAGGGTCAGCAGGGTTCCGGCCACCACCGCGATCAGCGCTGAGGTCTTCATGGTCAGTTATCGGATCCAATGCCGATGCCAGCCCCGTCGCTTTTTGACCGCGCGCCTTACGCTCGAAAAACCATCGCAACGCAATGAAAACACTCACTGTTTTCGCGTCACCTGCGCGTGACTTCTGAAATCGCACGAAGTGCGCAAGGGCTGATTACAGCCTGGCCTGGCACTCCGGTGCGCATTGGTGTCCGAAGGACGCACTGACACGCGGCGGCGACGCGTCGCCCGCGCGATGCAGACCTACAGCGACGGCAGGGGCACGCAGCGACCGCCGCCGCGGGCCTCGCAGTACTCGTTGGCCGCGCAGGGCTTGCCGGTGCTGCCACAGACGCACACGTCGTCGGGGGTCGCGCTGCTCGAGCCCGGGCCGCAGGCGTTGCTGCGCAGGCGGTCGCACGCCACGCACCGCTTGAACACCGACGGGCAGACGGGGAACCCGGCGTCGACCGGCGCGGTGCCGCCGCAGCACTGCCCCGCGGCCAGCTGCGCGCAGCCGCACGAGGCGACCGCGGCCACGGTGGTGCAGGCGCTGCCCGCGAAGCCGCACAGCTTCTGATTCGCCTGCTCCAGGCGCGAGACGCACACCGGCCGGCCGCTGCCGTCCTTCGAGCAGCAGCCGTCGCAGTTGGAGAACCGGTCGCAGGCGCAGTTGCCGCCGGGCGTGCAACGCAGCCCCGGGCCGCACGCCGCGTTGCTGCCGCAGAGGCACTGGCCCCCCTTGCACTCGTTGGACTCGAAGAGCCCGCAGCGGGCCGAGCACGCCGCGGCGCTCGCGCCACACGGAATCGACAGCAGCCCTTCTCCGCCATCGGGCAGGTTGGCGTTCTTCACCTGCAGCACCTCGGGAACGGCGCACGACGGCCCGCCCTGCGCGCAGCACCCGGTGCCGCACTGGCAGCTGGGCCCGCCGCCCCCGCCGCCGTTGCCACCGCCCGGAGGCCCGCCACCGGCGCCGCCGCCCGCGCCGCCG
>JAIBBQ010000224.1 GCA_019694595.1 Myxococcaceae bacterium | reverse complement strand
CACCGCCACCTCCCGAGCCGCCCGGGATCACGTCGGTGCAGCCGAACGCGAACAGCACCACCGCACACCCGAAGAGCACGCGCATGGTCGCCATCGTACTGGCCCTGCGGAGCGTGTGCTTCTACGCAGGCCCGTTCATGCCGTTGCCACCCGGCATGGCGCCGACGGGGGCGGGCATGCCCGGCAGTGGCGGCGTGTTCGGCGGAGGCAGCGCAGCCCCGGCCGGAGCCGGCGCCGGCGGGAGCGGCGCCACGTCGGGCGCGAACGAGTCCTGTCCGGGCGCGAAGGCCATGTCCTCGAGCGGGCAGAGCTTGGCAGCGCCGGCGGTGCTCCAGTCGGGCGTGCCGGTGCCGCGGGCCCCGGTGTACATCGAGGTGTCCTTGAGGTCCTTCACCACCACCGAGTTGGCGTCGGCGTCGATGTGGCCGAACACCAGGTGGCGCGCGGTGGCTGCCTTGAGGAACTCCGCGCCCTGGGACACCGGGTGCATGGTGCCGTGCGCCATCTGCAGCTGGTTGGGCGGGAAGGCCTTGGACAGCATGTAGTAGTCGAGCTGGTCGACCGGGCCCTCGAAGGTGAAGACCTGGTGGCCGTTCTCCTCGCTCACCTTGCCGGGGAGGATCACCCCCAGGCGTGAGAGGCCGGCGAGGCGGCGCGCGAGCTCGGGGTCCTTGATCTCGATCCACCCGTCGAGGCCCTGGCCCGGGTACACGTTGATGCCGATCTTCGAGGTGCCGTCGGGGAGCGTGCGGGTGCCCAGCCGGCCGCTCGCGAAGTCGCGGCCGAAGCCGGGGGCGAACTGCTCCACCGCGATCTTGGGTGCGCCCGAGGCGCCGCCGGAGCACGGCCACCCGCGCACCGAGACGGCGCGGTTGGCGAAGGTCTGCAGCAGCGATGCCTCGAGGTAGTTCTGGCTGTCGCCGAAGGCGGGCGTGTCGAGCTCGAAGGTGCCGCGCCCGGTCTCCAGCGACAGGGCGTTGCCGTTCACCCGGCAGATGCCCACCACCAGCGGTGCCTTCACGGGCGAGCCGGTGGTCCACCCCAACGTGCCGGCACGCAGGTCGGCGAGGCTGGCGATGGCGTAGGCGTTGGTGACCTGCTGGAAGTCGGGGGACCCGACGAAGGCGGCGCCGTCGACCGTGCCTGCCGCCACCGCGCGGGCCTTCTCGAGCCCGTCGAGGTGCAGGCCCATGGTGTCGCCGAGGCGCACCGTGAACTGCGCGGCTTCCTTCGGCGCCTCTTGCCAGAACGCCTGGAAGTCGGCGGCGGTGCCGCCAGAAGCGGCGAACTTGGTGGCGGCGGCGCTGAGCATCGTTCCCCTCGCGAAAGCGATCAGGTGTCGGTGCGGGACAGTTCCTCGATCGTCTTCTTGGGGTCAAGGTACAGGCCGAACTTTCCGGTCAGGTACTTCTGGGCCTGGCCGCGGAGCAGGAAGCCGGGGTCGGTCGCCTCGCCGCCGATCTTGTTCGCCAGCACGGTGAGGTTGCCGTCGATGGTGACGCCCATGGCCTTGCCCTTGAAGCTCGCCTGGTCGCCGTTCCACGACGAGGTGACGCCGTACTTCTTCGACCAGTAGGCGAGGAGCGCCTCGACCCGCTTCTTGGCGTCGTCCTTCGGCAGCGAGTGCGGAATCTCGAGCTTCATCATTCCCATGGTGGGCGCCTTTCGTCTTTTTGCTGCGGGGTCAGTTGCGGCGAGCCGTCTGGTGCAGCTCGAGCACGATGTTGCCTTCCTTGAAGAGGCGGACCGCGCCCGAGGTCTGGCTCACCACCATCGCGATGCACTTGGTGGTGGCGGTGATGCTGGCGGCGGCGGCGTGGCGCGCGCCCAGGCCCAGGGGAATCTTCACCTGGTCGTCGCTCGCCGACAGGTAGCGGCCGGCGGCGAGCACCACGCCGTCTTCGCGAATGACGAACGCGCCGTCGAGCACGGAGAAGTTCTTGATCGCCTCGCGGATGCGCGGGTCGAGCACGTTGCGCTCGGCCTCCGACAGCCCCTGGAACGGGTTGATGGTGAGCTGCCGGCTGGTCTCCATCACCGCGTTGTGGTCGCCGATGGTGATGATGGTGCCGATGGGGTGGCCTTCGAAGCCTTCCTGGCCGATCTGCAGCGCGAGCTGGATGAGTGCGTCGACCACCTGGGAATTGAACTCGTCGCCCAGCTTGACGCCTTCGATCGCCACCCGGTCGTCGAGCGAGCTGCCGATGCGCATCTGCATCAGGGTGTCGAGCGAGCGGCCGAGGCGCCCGGTGAGGCAGACCACGAGGTCGCCTTCCTTGAACGCGCCCTGGCTGAGCGCGGACACCATGGCCACCTTGACCCGTTCCACGCGCGAGTAGTCGTACGCGGGAATGACGAGCGCCTTTTCCTTCTTGGCGGTGAGCTCGGCGGCGATCGCCTCGTTGGTGACGGCGTAGATGAGCTTCTTGCGGCACCGTCGGCCGCGCAGGTCGGCCGGAGGGATGGGCGTGTCGCTGATGAAGAGCAGGTGATTGACGTCGACCTGCCCGGCGAGCGCCAGGGCTGACTTGAGAAACTCTCGATCGAAACGCGATGCGTCAGACATTCGTGAACCTGATCAAGGGTTTGCCACGACTCACCTTGACACATCAGAGCACGGGCCCTAATGCTGCGGGGCCTTTTTTTGCCGACCCTCTCCCAAAGGCCGCCATGAACCAGAAGGAACTGAAGCGGTACAAGAAGGTGCTGGACGACAGCAAGCTCGCGATTCTCCAGCGCGCGAAGAAGACGAAGGAAGAGGAGTCGAACTTCGACACCGACGATCTTCCGGACGAGATCGACCTCGCCTCGAGCGAGTACGCGCAGAGCCTGGTGTTCCGCCTGCGCGACCGCGACAAGTTCCTGCTCACCAAGATCGAGAAGGCGCTCGCGCGCATCGACGACGGCACCTTCGGCATCTGCGAGCGCTGCGAGGAGCCCATCAGCACCAAGCGCCTCGAGGCGCGGCCGGTGACCACGCTCTGCATCCGCTGCAAGGAAGAGCAGGAAAAGAAGGAAAAGAGCTACGGCTGAGTTCTGTCGTCGCGAGGGGCTCCCGCCCGCGACGACGGCGGGGCCTTCGCCCCGTCCACCGGTGGGTGTTCGGATCGAGAGACCGAACCCTTGGATGTTCTGTTGAGCGCGACCTTGGCGCTTTCGTGGAACACCCTCGGGGCTCGGTCTTCGTGATCTGAAGTTGACGAGGGCGAGCCCGGGCGAGAGCCCCGTGAACCTCACCCGTGAGACGAGGCGAAGCCTCGCCGTCTGCGCGGGCAGCGCCCTCGCGCAGACCAAGCGGGGCCCGGTCTTCGAGCACTGAATTGACGAGTGCGAGCCCGGGCGAGAGCCCCGTGAACCTCACCCGTGGGACGAGGCGAAGCCTCGCCGTCTGCGCGGGCAGCGCCCTCGCGCAGACAGATCTCAGCTCAGCTCGACGCGCACCAGCAGCCGGCCGATGAGGAACTGATCACCGTTGTCCACGAAGGCCGGCGCGGTCAGCCGCAGGAACGTGCCGTTGGAGGAGCCGAGGTCCTTCACCAGGAGCCGATCCACCGCGACGTGCAGGTTCGCGTGGCGGCCGGAGATGAAGCCGTCGCCGGGGAAGGTGATGTCGCCCAGCTCGCGGCCGAGCAGGTTGTCGCCGTCCTTCAGCGGGAAGGCGCCGGCCCGCATGCCGCCTTCGACCAGCGCCACCAGGCGGAAGCGGTACCCCATGTCGGGAGAGCCCCACGCCGTCGCCCCGTCGGCCGCCGGCGCCAGCGCGGGAATCGGCTCCAGCACCAGCCGCTGCCGACCCATGCGCAGCTCGCCGCCGGTCGCCACCTCGCGCTCGGTGCGCAGCCGGGTGAAGACGCCGTTGCCGCCGCCCACGTCCTCGATGGCCAGGCGGGTGCCGGAGAAGAAGAAGCGAACCTGGGTGTCGGCGACGAACGGATCGTCGGGCAGGGCGAGGTCGCCTTGCTTGCCCGCGAGGAGCACGTCGCCACGCAGCGGGACCACCGCCTCGGGGCCACCGTCGGCCCTCACCACGCGAATGGCCACCTTGGGCCGTTGACCGGGATTCATTCCGGATCCAACCCTACACCAGAGGCGGTGGCGAACCAGCGCGCAGCGTGAAAGAGTCACGCTCCGTGGCCGGGGTCGACGATTACATCGGGAAGACGGTTGCCCAGAAGTACCGCGTCGAGCAGATGATCGGCGAAGGCGGCATGGGCAAGGTCTACAAGGCCACCCAGCTGATGCTCGACAAGCCGGTGGTGCTCAAGGTGCTCCGCCAGGCGCTCCTGAGCGACGAGCGCACCGTCGCGCGCTTCCAGCGCGAGGCCAAGGCCGCGAGCCGCCTCAACCACCCCAACTCCATCTCCATCCTCGACTACGGGCAAGGTGAAGACGGCGCCCTCTACATCGCCATGGAGTACGTGGCGGGCAAGGACCTCCACCACATCCTCTCGAGGGAATGGCCGCTGCCCGAGGCGCGGGTGGCGCGCATCGTCGGGCAGGTGCTGTCCGCGCTCTCCGACGCGCACGGGGCCGGCGTCATCCACCGCGACCTCAAGCCCGAGAACATCATGGTGGAGCAGCGCCGTGGCGAGCCCGACTTCGTCAAGGTGCTCGACTTCGGCATCGCCAAGATCATGGACACCCCGGCGGGTGACGAAGGGCCGGCGCTCACCCGCGCCGGCTTCGTCTGCGGCACCCCCGAGTACATGTCGCCCGAGCAGGCGCGCGGCGCGGCGCTCGACCACCGCAGCGACCTCTACGCGGTGGGGGTGATCCTCTACCAGCTGGTGTCGGGCCTGCTGCCCTTCGATTCCGACTCCGCGGTCGGCTTCGCCACCAAGCACCTCACCGAGCAGCCGCCGCTCCCGTCGCGCCGCCGCCCCGACGCCAAGATCTCCCCGGCCATGGAGCGGCTGGTGATGAAGGCGCTGTCCAAGAACCCGGCCGACCGCCCGCAGACGGCGGAGCAGTTCCGCGCCGAGCTCCAGGCGATCGACAAGGAACGCCGCGCGCAGGTCGGCACCCGCCGAGGCAACGCCGCCAGCAACGGCGTGCTCGCGCCGATGCCCCGGCGGATGACGCCGCTCGACCAGCAGGAGACCCGCATCGGCGACCGGCTCAACGAGGCCGCCAACCCCGGGTGGACCGACCAGACCCAGCAGACCACGCTCAACACCACGCCCGGTGGCAGCACCTCGCCCGACGGGCCGGTGCCCCGGCCGTCGGTGGGCCTCGAGCCCGCCACCAGCCCCGAGCGCACCCGCCCCGGCCTCGACGCCACCCAGCGCTACGACTCCGCGCCTTTCAAGGCGCCCAGCACGCTGCCATTCAAGATCGCCACCGTGGTGCTGGTGGTGGTCGCCCTCGCCATCGCCGGGCTCTTCATCTACGGCCAGGTGAAGGGGCCCCAGGTTCCCGACGGGCCGCGGCCGCCCCAGACGCCGATGCCGCTCAACCCGGCAGACCTGACCCGGCTCTACGAGAAGGACATTCCCAAGGAACAGCGCGACGCCGTGCTCGCCTCCAAGCTCGCCTCGGCCGGCGACGAGGCCTGGCACCGCGGGGCGGCCGAGCTGGCGATCGCCAAGTACAAGGAAGCCTTCGCGCGCGACCCGCTGCCCGAGACGGCGCTCAAGCTGGGGGAGCTGTACTTCCAGCGCGAGGAGACCGGCGAGGCCCGCAGCTGGTTCGACCGCCATCGGAAGGATGCGCCGAACTCGCACGCCAACGCGTACATCGAGCAGGTGATGCCCGCGAAGTGACCCGTCCCGGCGATTTTCCGCGGGGTGGTGACAGTTCGACGGGGCTCCGGTGTTAAGCGTCCAGGAGGTCGGACGACGCCGGTGGAACAGAGTCTGGAAGACAGCTACGCGCGCTTCGGCCCCTTCGTGCTCAGGCGTTGCCGCGCGCTGCTCCGCACCGACGACGCCGCGCAGGACGCCATGCACGACGTCTTCGTCCAGCTGCTCTCGCACCGGGTGCCCGCGGCCGCGCACGAGCTCGCCCCCTGGCTCAACCGGGTCGCCACCAACGTCTGCCTGAACCGCCTGCGGAGCCAGCGACGGTCGCCGCTGGACCAGAGCGACGCGCTGGCGCTCCAGATCGCGTCGACCGAGGAACCGGGCGGCCAGGTCCTCGCCGGGCGGATGCTCGAGGTGCTCTTCGGGCGCTTCCCGGTCTCCAGCCGGGACATCGCCGTGCTCCACCTGCTCGACGGGCTGACGCTGGGCGAGATCGCGGCGGAGGTCGGCCTGTCGGTCTCCGGGGTGCGCAAGCGGCTGCGTGCGCTCGCGGCCCACGGTCTTTCCCTGGAGGTACCGCCATGACCACCCCGCAGTGGCTGGTGGAACGCATTCACCTCGAGGCCTTGCCCCCGGACGAGCTGTCGCGGGCCAGGGCAGCGCTGCTCGCCGAACCCGGCGGCGCCGAGCGCCTCGCGGCCCTGGCGGCCGACGATGCCGCCGCGCTCGGCCGGCTCACCCCCGCCCGGGTGGCGAAGGAAGTCCGGGCCCGGCACCGCCCGGCGCCGCGGGCCGCGATCTTCGCGGTGCCCGCGGTGGTCGCCGCCGCGCTGGCCGTGGCGGTGGTGGCGCCCCGGGTCGCCGGGCACGAGGTCGCCGAGCGGCTCAAGGGCTCGGCTCCCGAGCTGCTCGCCCATCGCCAGCGGGGCGGAACGGTGGAACGGCTGCGCGAAGGCGCCGTGGTGGCTGCCGGCGACGTGGTGCAGCTCAGCTACGTGGCGGCCGGGCAGCGCTTCGAGGTGGTGCTCTCGGTCGACGCCCTGGGCGCGGTGACGCTGCACTGGCCCGAGCAGGAAGGGCCCGCGCCGGAGCTGCTGGGCTCGGGGGCGCACCCGCTGCCGCGCGCCTTCGCGCTCGACGACGCCCCCGGCTTCGAGCGCTTCTTCCTCGTCACCGGCGATCGCCCCTTCGACGCCGACGTCGCGCTCCGCGCCGCGCGCGCCCTCCGCGACGCCGAGCGCGGTCGGCTCGACCTGCCCGCCGGCCTGTCCCAGCAGTCGCTGTTGCTGCGCAAGGAGGCGCGATGAGCGCCCTCGTGCTCGCCGCCGCGCTGCTCCTGGGCACCGGCGGCGGAGAGGTGCACCGGCTCGCGCTGGTGGTGGGGGTCAACGACGGCGGCGCCGAGCGACCCGCGCTGCGCTACGCCGCGACCGATGCGCAGAGCCTCGCCCGGGTGCTGGTGGAGCTCGGGGGCCTGGCGGCGGCCGACGCGGTGGTGCTCCTCGACAGCGACGTGCCGGGCCTGCTCCGCGGGCTCGAGGCGCTCAAGGCCAGGGCCCGCTCGGCCACCGATCGCGGGGAGCGGGTCGAGGTGCTGGTCTACTACTCGGGCCACTCCGACGAGGAAGGGCTGCTGCTCCACGGGCAGCGGCTGGGGTACGCCGAGCTGCGCAGCGCGCTCGAGGCCGTGCCGTCGACCATCCGCGTGGCGATCCTCGATTCCTGTGCGTCGGGTGCGTTCACCCGCGCCAAGGGCGGCAGCTTCCGCCCGGCCTTTCTCGACGACGAGAGCACCCAGGTGCGGGGCCAGGCGATCCTCACCTCGGCGTCGGACACCGAGGCGGCGCAGGAATCCGACGTGCTGCGCGGCTCGTTCTTCACCCACCACCTGGTCTCCGGCCTGCGCGGCGCCGCCGATCTCTCGCGCGACGGCCGGGTGACGCTGAACGAGGCGTACCAGTACGCCTACCGGGAAACGCTGGCGCGGACCGCCCGCACCCGCGGCGGCGCCCAGCACCCCGGCTACGACATCGCGCTGGTCGGAGCGGGCGACCTGGTGATGACCGATCTCCACGCCAGCTCGTCGCTGCTGCTCGTGCCGGTGGCGTTCCCCGGGCGGTTCTTCGTGCGCGACGGTCGCCAGGCGCTGGTGGCCGAGCTCAACCGCCGCGACGGCGAGGGCGCCGAGCTCGGGCTCCCCGCCGGTGGCTACACCGTGCTGCGCGACGACGGTGGCCACCGCAGCCAGGCCTCGGTGAGCCTCGCCAGCGGGGCCCGGGTGACGCTGTCGGCCGCCGACGCCGTGGCGGTGGGCGTCGAGGACAGCCGCGCGCGCGGCGGCCCGCCCGACCCGCGCTGGCGCGCCGGGCTGTTGCTGGGCACCGAGGCCGGCATCGGAGTGCCGGTGCTGCCTTCGGCCCGGCTGAGCCTCGCGATCGGGCAGCGCTTCGCCATCACCGCCGCGGCGGTCTTCTCGGTCGCGTCCGGACCGCACGTGGGCGGCATCGGCTTCACCGAGTTCCACGGGGGGCTGCGCGGCGGCGTGCTGGTGCAGTGGCTCGGGGATCGGTGGTGGGGCGGGGCAGGGCTCGAGGTCGGGCCCACGTTCGTGCGGCAGACCGATTCCCTCGCGGCCCTGACGGTCACCTCGGCGGTGCGCGCCACGGGCGGCCTGAGGCTCGGCGAGCGGCTGTCGCTGGCGCTGTCGGCGGGCCTCGGGCTCTCGCCGTACCGGATCGATGGGGTCTTCAAACCGCTGGTGAATGCCGAGGCCGCGCTCGGTCTGGAGTGGTCATGGTGAAGGTCCTCGTGGTGTCGATGGTGGTGCTCGGTGGCTGCGGTCAGGTGTCGGCGGGCCCCGGGGTCGAGCCGTGTTCCATCTCGAACTGTGAAGGGTGCTGCGACGGGGACACCTGCCGCATGGGCACCGAGCTGCGCGCCTGCGGGTTTGCGGGTCAGGCCTGTTCCGACTGCGGCGCTGGTTCTTGCAAGTTCAAGGAGTGCCAGCTCCCACCGATGCCTGGTTCGTGCGCGATCCCGGTGAGCGTCGGTGCGAGCACCGACCTCTCGTCGTACGGCAGGAGGGTCGCGACCTCGACCTCGTGCAGCGGACCATCTCAGCCGCGCGGTGTGGCGGTGAAGGTGGCGGACACCATCGCCGGGCCAATCGAGGTGAGGTTCGTGGGCAGCGACGGCGGCGCTACGCCGGGAGCCGTGCACCTGGGCCAGTGCGGCCCGAGCCTGTTCGGCGACAGCGAGATCGACCTGCTCACGTGCGACACCCCGCGCTGGCCTGTGGACGCGGAGGCGATGGCGCGCGATCAGGCCGTGGTCACCTCGGACGTTCGCGATGGGCTCCGCCTCGAGCTCAAACCGGTCGCCGGCACCTGCGAGGACCCGGTTCACCTGAACCTCGACGCGGGGGTGGCGTACGCGGCCTTCAGCCGCAACGGGACGCCGCTGCACTTCGCGGTCGAGCTGGGCAGCGACGGCAACCTGGTGGTGAGCGGCGCCGAGGCCTCGGTGCGCGCGGACTGCAGCAGCCCGGCGCGCGGCACCGCGGGGCTGCGGCGAGGCCCGGCGATCCTCGAGGTCACTGGACCCGCGTCGGGCCCGTTCACCTTCTCGGCGAGCGTGGAGGCGCTGGTGCCGGGCGATACCTGCCTCTTGCCCCTGGCGCTCGGCCTGGTCGACGGGGGCGTGATGCTCCAGGGGTCGACCTCCGCCCTGAATCCCGGGCTCGAGGGCAGCTGCGGGGGCGCCGGGGCGCGCGATGCGATCTACCGGTTCGAGACCCAGCAGGTGCAGGACCTCACGGTCAACGTCACCGCGAGCGGGGCCTTCCAGCCGGTGGTGTACCTGCGACAGGGAGACTGCGAGGCGGGCGCCGAGCGGGCCTGCGTGCCGTCGACGGCGGGCACCGCGAGCCTGAGCGTGCCAGCGCTCCCTGCGGGGACCTATTTCCTCGGGGTCGACGGGTTCGCCAAGACGGCGGGGGACTACACGCTCTCGCTGTCGCTCAAGTGAGCGACACCGTCAGCCGAGCAGCTCGACCTGCAGCGTCTGCTGGCCGACGCGCACCCGGTCGCCCGGCTTCAGCTGCCGCTCGCCGTTGATGCGCACGTAGGTGCCGAGGCCGCCGGACAGGTCGCGCACCATCGCCCCGGTGGGCATCGGCGAGAGCTCGCAGTGGCGGGGCGCCAGGCCTTCGTCGGTGGGGAACGAGAGGTCGCACTTGGTCTGGCCCACGGTGAGGATCGGGCCCGCGGTGAGCAGCGCCCGCCCGGGGCGGTTGCCGAGCAGCACCTCTTCCACCACGTAGTGCACCTGGTTCGGCGGCACCGGCGCGCCGTGCACCGTCACCCGGCCGCCGCCGGTCGGCGGAGCAGGGTCGAGCGGCCCGACGTAGCGGAACAGCCGCAGGCCTGCGCAGAAGTAGCTGTTGGCGGAGATGGTCTCCTGCCCGTTGATGCTCACGTAGACGCCCGAGGTGCTGTCCTCGTCGCGCACGAAGAGCTTGCCGTCGCGGGTGGTGAGGCTGGCGTGGAGCGGGGAGACGAAGGGGTCGTCGGGGAAGAGCACCACGCCCTTCGACTTGCCGATCTGCGCACCGGCCGCGGCGAGCCGGAAGCGCTGCCCGCGCAGCGGGCCGCCGAGCACCGTGAGCC
>JAIBBQ010000223.1 GCA_019694595.1 Myxococcaceae bacterium | reverse complement strand
CTGGGCATCAGCGGCAAGCTGGGAACCGGCGGCAACCGGCTCAAGGGCGGCGGCGCAGGCATCGAGATCGTCGTGCGCGGCGCCGGCCAGGGCGCGCAGCGGCTGGCGTCGGTCGACCCGGCGCTGCCCGAGCCGCTGGCGGAAGGCGACCGGCTGCGCCTCGGCTTCCGTGCGGGGGCGAACACCCACCTGGTGGTGGTGAGCCTCGACGAGAGCGGCGTGGTCACCGCGGTCGAGCCGGTGTCCGGCAAGAGCCGCACCGTGCAGGCCACCCAGGCCACCGAGCTGCTCGACGACAGCCTCGAGCTCACCGGCCACGGCCTGGAACGGCTCATCGTGGTGCTGAGCCAGGACGAACTCTCGGTCGACGAGGTGATGCGCGCCGCGCGGGCCCGCTACGACGAGGCGCGCGGCAACCTGCTCCAGCTCGGCCAGCTCGACGTGCCGGGCGAGCAGTTCCACCGCACCTTCCGCAAGCCGTGAGACCTGCGCTCGCCATGGCGCTGTGGGTGCTCGTCTCGGCGCAGGCGCCGGCCGGCGAGGTCGTGCACCGCTTCGCCCTGGTGGTGGGCAACGACGACGGCGGCGAAGGCACCCGCCCGCTGGAATACGCGCGCGACGACGCCCGGAAGCTGCACGACATCGTCACCAAGGTGGGCGGCGTGCAGGGCAGCGACGCGGTGCTCCTGCTCGACGCCACCGCGGGCGATCTCGACGCGGCGCTGGGCGAGCTCGAGCGCAAGGCCGGCGCGGCCCACGCGCAGGGCGAGCGCACCCTGGTCTTCTTCTACTTCTCGGGCCACGCGAAGGACGGGGCCCTGCGCCTGGGGAGCACTGCCCTGCCCCTGGAGACGCTCAAGGCGCGCCTCGCCCACGCCCAGGCCGACGTGCGCATCGCGGTGCTCGACGCCTGCCGGTCCGGCGCGGTCACCCGCACCAAGGGCGTGCGCCGGGCCCCGGCCTTCGAGGTGGAGAACGACGCCACCCGCGCGTCGAAGGGGCTGGTGATCCTCACTTCCTCGGCGGCCGACGAGGACTCGCAGGAATCCGACGCCATCGGCGGCAGCTACTTCTCGCACCACCTGGCGAGCGGCCTGCTGGGCGACGCCGACGGCAGCGGCGACGGGCGGGTGACGCTCAGCGAGGCGTACGCCTACGCGTACCAGCGCACGGTCGCGGACACCGCCGACAGCGCCGCGGGCGCGCAGCACCCCACCTTCAGCTACGACCTGGCCGGCAACGGCGACCTGGTGCTCACCGACGTCGCAGCGCACCGCGAAGGCGTGCGGCTGTCGGCGCCCACCCCCGCCGGCACCTACTTCCTGGTCGACGCGCGGGGCTTCGTGGCGGCGGAGATCACCAAGCCCGCGGGCGTGGAGCGGGTGGTGGCGCTCTCGCCGGGGCGCTACCTGGTGAAGCGGCGCCTCGCCGACCGGCTGCGCGTCGGGCAGCTCGAGGTGCGCGAAGGCCAGCTCGCCGAGCTCGACGAGGCCTCGCTCAAGGACACCCGCTTCTCCGACGACCCGGTGAAGGGCACGCTGCGCTCGACGCTGTACGCGCGGCACTGGAGCTTCGGGGTCACCGGCAACTACCAGCTGGTCTTCGACGCCCCCACCACCCAGGGCGGCTACTTCCCGTCGGCGCCGGTGCTGGGCATCGACGTCACCTTCCACAACCTCTTCGGCCGGGGCTTCGGCCTGGGCGCCGACGGCATGTACGGCTTCACCAACGGCACGCTGACCTCGGGCCTGGTGACCGCGAACTTCAACTACTCGCTGCTCACGCTCGGGGCGACGGTGCTCTACGAGTGGCCCGACGGGCGGCTGGTGCCGTACGTGGGCGTGCGGCTCGGCCTCAACCTGATGAACCGCAACTTCCCCGGTTCGTCGCTGCCGTCGCAGGGTTTCCAGGCCTTCACCCCCGGGGCGGTGCTGGGCCTCAAGTACCGCATCAGCGATCGCTGGGGCATCGCCGCCCGGGCCCGGGTGCACTACCTGCTCTACAACGTCGACGAGACCCGCAGCTTCGGCTTCGCGGAGCTCGGCGCCGTCCTCACCTACGAAGCGAGGGACTGATCATGCGCGCGCTCTTCCTCAGCCTGCTGGCCCTGTCCGCCTGCGGCGGCAACTGGTCGAACCAGGACCTGGAATTCCTCAACGCCATGCCGTCGAAGGACGCGCTGGAATCCAAGCTCCCCCAGCCCAAGTCGGGGCTGTCGGGCGTCAACACCCGGCAGCAGGCGCTGATGGTCGGCGACCCGTCGACCACCTACCGCGACACCCGCGGCGCCTCGGCGACCTTCAACGCCGCGCTGGAATTCATTCTCGGCACCCTGGAAGCGGTGCGGTCCATCGAGCCGACCCAGCGCACCAAGGACTCGCGCATCTGGGGCCCGTACGACGACCGCGCCAACATGGGCTTCGAGTTCCAGATCACCATCACCCGGGTGAGCGCCACCTCGTTCAGCTTCTCGTTCCAGCACCGCAAGAAGGGCGGCACCTTCTTCACCTCGGTGAGCGGCACCTTCCAGCCGAGCGCGACGCTCCGCCGCGGCCGGGGCGAGCTGCAGATCAACTTCAAGGAAGCCGCGCAGCTGCCGTCGGCGGCGGTGTTCCAGGGCGTGGACCAGGCCCACGTCGCCTACGTCACCGACAGCTACCCCACCCGGGTGGAGATCACCTTCACCACGGCGCCCAACGCGGTCGTCACCTCGGGCAACTTCACGTACCGCGAGCAGGAAGACGGCGCGGGCCAGTTCCGCTTCAACCTCAAGGGGCCCAACGCCGACATCTCGAGCCTCGACACCCTCGCGGCGTGGAAGCCGAGCGGCGCGGGCAAGGCGGTCACCACCGTGACCGACGGCAACTTCAAGGGCGCGCAGCAGACCGAGTGCTGGAGCGACACGTTCACCGTCGTCTACGCCACCCAGAACTGGCCCAACGGCGTCACCGTGGGCGACGCCGCCACCTGCGCCACGGTCCCCTGAAGCAACTGCCTAGAGCACGACCGGCGGCAGCCCCTGCTCGGAAGCGCCGAAGAGCCCGCGCACCACCGCGGAGATGGCGAGCGGCGTGCCCACCCGCTCGTCGTAGAGCGGCTCCAGCGCGTCGGCGAAGGCCCGCGCATCGGGGAAGCGCAAGCTGGGCTCCGGCGCGAGCGCGATGGCGAGCGCGTCTTCCACCACCGCCGGCACGTCCTTGCGCAGCGAGGACACCGGGGCGAACACCCCCGCGCGGATCGCGGCGAACACCTCGTCGGGGTTCTTGCCGGTGAACGGCCGACGCAGGGTGAGCAGCTCGTACAGCGTCACCGCGGTCGCCCAGAGGTCGAGCGCCGGCGTCACCTCGCCGCGCAGCGATTCGGGAGACAGGTAGAACGGCTTGCCCAGGAGCTCCGGAGTGCCCGAGCCGACCATCACCCGGGCCACGCCGAAGTCGCCCAGCTTGAGGTCCCCCGCCCGGCTGACGAAGAAGTTCGACGGCGACACGTCGCAGTGGACCACGCCGAGCGGGCGCCCGTCGGGCCCCTGGGCCTGGTGGGCGTAGCCGAGCGCGTCGAGCAGGACCGTGGTCAGGTAGACCGCGAAGTCCACCGGCCAGAGGATCTTCCGCTCGCGGCACCGGCGCAGGAGCTGGCCGACGTCGCGGCCGTCGATGAGCTCCATCACCAGGAAGAGCTCTCCCCCGTCGGCGCCCACCTCGTGCACCTGCACGATGTTGGGGTGGGTGAGGTAGCGCGACAGCTCGCATTCCGAGGAGAACTGGGCCAGCGCCTCGGGGTCGGCCTTGAGCTCCTTGCGCAGGCGCTTGAGCGCGAAGTCATGGCCGGCATGCGGCCCCGTGAGCGCCCGGGCGCGGAACACGTCGGCCATGCCGCCTTGCCCGAGTGGCGCGATCAGCTCGTAGCCGCCCACCCGACCGAGGCTCATGGTCGCCTCAGGGCCGGCCGCCCTTGGGTTTCTTGCCGGTCGGCGCCGGGGTGCCGCGGGCGTCGGCCACCAGCCGCTTGAATTCCGAGTCCTGCTTCAGCGGCGCGAAGTCGGGCTCGCTCTCGAGGTCGTCGGCGATGGTCCCCGGGCCGGCGAGCTTGAGCGCCAGCCGCAGCGAGATGATGGCGTCCTTGCGCTGGCCCTTGCGCGCCTGCGCGCACGCCAGGTTGAAGTAGGCCTGCCAGAAGAGGTGATCGGGCGCCTTCTGCATCTTGCCCAGCTTGAGCGCGCTCTCCAGGCTGCCCATGGCCTTGTCGGCGTTGTTGAGCTTGAGCTCCGCCATGCCCAGGCCCATGTGCGCCATCCAGTTTTCCTCGTCGTAGCTGACGCCCCGCTCGAAGAGCTGCGCCGCCGCGCGGTAGTCGCCCTGCTGCAGCTTGAGCGACGCCGACTGCAGCGCCTTGGCGGCCGATTCCTGGAGCTGCTGCTTGTTCTGGTTGCGCGCGGCGATCTGCGCCGCGGTGGTGGGGTTGCCGTTCCCCAGCGCGCTGCGCTCCTCGGCGCTCAGCGCGGCCAGCCGCAGCTGCCGCCCTTCGAGCACCTTGGAATGGCAGCCCGGCGCGAGCTTCACCTCGCCGGCGAGGGCGCCGTCGTACCAGACGCCGAGGAACGGGTAGGTGCGCTCGGGCTCGCAGGCCGGGCCTTCCTGGCAGAGCAGCACCGTGCCCACGAAGACGTTGCCTTCGAACTCGCCCTGCAGCACCAGCACGTCTTGCGGGAAGTCGCAGGAGCCGCCCGAGCGGTACCGCCCGCGGACCTTGCCGTCCTGGGTGGAGACGTCGAGCACGCCCAGGTCGCCCACCTTGTAGGGACCTGCGAGCGTGAGCGGGCCCGCACGCGCCACGCTGGCGTGGAGCACCGCGCACAGCATCAGGGTGAGGGCCGCTCGGCCGGCGAGCACGGACGAAGTGTACAGCCCCGGTTGGGGTATGCTGCGGTGAAAAGGAGACTTCAACGGGCTGTTCCCTGCGGGGCGCGTGATGGGCAGCTGAAATTCGAACCGATACGTTCATTCAGGGAGTCGTCTCGCCCACCTGGTGCAGGCCCTTGACCCGCGAGGGTGAGAGGGAAGCCGACGGTGAAGCGAGTTCGGGTCCCACCTCACGAACCACATGGTTCAATGGACGTTGCCCACACGGCTCATGGCGGGGAACGCTTTTCAGGGGAAGCAAGCGGCGCGGCGGGTGGCGGAGGCGTACCGGAGGTCGCTTGAACCCCTCATGGCAGTGGAGCTGGGCGGCGGGGTGCGCAGACACCTCGCCGCCCTCTCCGTTTTCGCCCGGGCCCGCTCCGTCGCGCTGTACGCCGCCCAGCCTTTCGAGCCCGACCTCGACCCGCTGCTCTCGGAGCTCGTGGGCCGCGGCGTGCAGGTCAGCTACCCCCGTGTCGACGGCCGGAGCCTGCGCTTCGTGCCCGTCACCTCGCTCGCGGAGCTCACCCCCGGGGCCTACGGGGTGCGCGCCCCCCCGGACGCTCCGGGCTGCACCCCGGAGGTGATCTGCGTGCCGGGCGTGGCCTTCTCGCGCTCTGGCCAGCGGCTGGGCCGCGGCGGCGGCTACTACGATCGCGCGCTCGCCCACGGCAGCGGGGTGCCGCTGGGCATCGGCTGGGCCGCCTGCGTGGTCGACACCCTGCCCGTCGAGCCCCACGACGTGCCGATGCACCAGGTGGTGACCGACGCCTTCGTGCTCGGCCCCTGGCGCTGAAAAGCGATCGCGCCCCGGGGGCCTGCGTGCTTGGGTTCGGCCATGACCCTCGCTTCCCTCACGCTCCTCCTCGCCCTGGGCGCCGAGCGCCCCATCACCTTCGGCATCGCGCAGCCTTACGGGCCGGAGCACGCCAAGCAGGCGGCGGCCAAGCTCGAGCCCTGGCTCACCAGCGCGCTCAAGGGCCCGGTGAAGGTCTCGGTCTACGCCACCAGCGAGGAGCTCGCCGACGCCATGGCCACCAACGCCATCGACCTGGCGTGGATCACCCCCGGCGCCTTCGTGCAGGCCTCGCAGAAGAACGGCGACGCGCAGGCCATCGCCAAGGCGATGCGGGTGGGCGGCGGCGGCCTCTATTACCGCTCGGTGCTGGTGGTGAAGAAGGACGCGCCCTTCAAGGCGCTGGCCGATCTCAAGGGCAAGAAGGTCGCCTGGGCCGGCAAGCTGTCGGCGTCCGGCTACCTGTTCCCCCGCGAGCTCATCCGCACCTCCGGGTTCGACCCCGACAAGTTCTTCGGCGGCGAGCTGATGGCCGACAACCACCAGGCCGTCTGCCAGGCGGTGCGCGACGGCAAGGCCGACGTGGGCGCCACCTTCGCCTCCGAGCCCGCCGAGGGGAAGGACGCGCAGGCCGACGGCTGCTCCGACGCCGGCCCCATCGGCGACTACCGGGTCATCGCCTCGACCGGCAACATCCCCACCGAGGTGATCGCGGCGAGCGGCAAGTTCGAGCCCAGGCGCATCAACGACGTGCTGGGCGCCTTCGCGAAGCTGAGCACCACCAAGGACGGCAAGGCGCTCCTCAAGGACGTCTTCCGCCTGGAAGGCTTCGGCGTGGCCGTCGACGGCGACTTCGACCAGGTGGTGAAGCTGCTCGGCGCCAAGGGCGCCAAGGTCGCCCACGCCGCGGACATCGTGCTGCCCAAGGGCCCGCCGGTGAAGAAGCCCACGCCCATCGTGCCCGACGCCCCCGCGGCCGACGCCGGCGCGAAGTAGCCCCGCGCCCGCCCGTTACTGCGCGGCGCGGTCGGCGAAGAGCCAGGAATACCCGCCCAGGCCGAGCCCGGCCCCGGGGATGCGCGCGGCGCGCAGCACCTCGGCGAGGCAGGCGTCGAGCAGGTAGTCGGCGGCCGCCGGCTGGCCCAGCTCGGGCGCGACCGCGAGCGACTTCACCGCCCCGTCGGCGCCCGTCTTGAACCGGAAGCTGCGCGCCCCCGACAGGCCGGCGCGGCGGGCGAGCGCCGCTTCCCAGCACGCGGAGACGCCGGGCTGCAGGCTGGCCATCGCGTCGCGCACCAGCGCGGGCGCGAGCACCGGCAGCTCGCCGGGCTCGAGCTGGTACTGCCGCACGTCACCCTGCGGCGCGATGGGCGCCGGCGCCTCGAGGTCGAAGAGCGCCGGCCGGGTGTTGGGCCACGCGGTCGCCCCCAGCACGGCTTCCACGCAGCGCTCGGCGTCGGTCGACGCGCTCACCGGCACCTGGTCCTTGAGCAGCGACACCACGTGCACCGGCGACGGCGTCACCTTGAAGGACAGCCCGGTGCGGATGCCCTGCCCCAGCCCCAGGCACCGCGCCACCAGCGGCGCGGGGTCCACGAGGCCGCGGCTCGAGGTGAAGCGCCCCTGGTCGAGCAGCCGCACCCATTCCAGCACCGCCCACCCGGTGGCCCGCTTGGGCGGCGGCGCCACCTCGAGCTGGTGCGGCGCGGTGGCCCAGGGGTAGCTGGCGGCGATCTCCCGCAGGCAGCGGCCCACCGACGGGCTCGCGCCGTCGCGGTTGTCGAACATCACGTCGCCCGAAGCCAGGAACGCCAGCGTCACCCGCTGGGTGGGCGCGGCGTCGGCCGGCCAGCACACCGCGAAGAGCTCTTCCGCGGGCACCGCCGCGGGCGTCACCGGCACCGCCGGCTTCGCCCCCGGAGCGGCGGAGAACAGCGCGCACCCGGCCAGGGCCAGGCAGGCCAGGCCCCAGGCGCGCATCAGAACAGCAGCCGCAGCGGGTGCTCGAGCAGCGACTTGAGTTCCTTGAGGTACTGCGCGCCGACTGCGCCGTCGATGACCCGGTGGTCGCCCGACAGGGTGATCGACATCATCTGGCGGATCACCATCTGCCCGTCGCGCACCACCGGCTTGGGCGTCACCGCGCCCACCGCGAGGATCGCCGACTGCGGCGGGTTGATGATCGCGATGAAGGAGTCGATGCCGTACATGCCGAGGTTCGACACCGTGATCGACCCGCCGGTGTACTCCTCGGGCTTGAGCGCGCGCTTCTTCGCCTTGTCCGCCAGCACGCGGATCTCCGCGCTCAGCTCGGCGAGGCCCTTCTGATCGGCGTCCTTCACCACCGGGGTGATGAGCCCGTCTTCGATGGCCACCGCGACGCCCACGTCGACCGCGTGCGCCTGCACCAGCTTGTCGCCCTGCCAGGTCTGGTTGATGCGCGGGAAGCGCGCCACCGCGATCGCCGCCGCCTTCACCAGCACGTCGTTGACCGAGACCTTGGTCTCCAGCGCCTTCGCTTCCTCGCGGAGCTTGAGCGCCTCGTCCATCTCCACCTCGATGGTGAGATAGAAGTGCGGCACGCCCGGCTTCACCTCGGTGAGCCGCTGCGCGATGACCTTGCGCATCTGGGTGATGGGGAGCGCCTCGCTCGCGGCGCGCGGCCCGCTGGAGCGCACCGCACGCGGTGCGGGCCCCTTCGCCAGCGCCTCTTCCACGTCGCGCTTCACGATGCGGCCCATGGGCCCCGAGCCCGCGAGCGACGCCAGGTCCACGCCCTGGTCCTGTGCGATGCGCTTGGCGAGCGGCGAGGCGCGCAGGCGGCCGTTCGCGGCCGGCGCGGGCGCGCTCATGGCCACCGGGGCCGGAGCGGCCACCGCCACGGGCGCAGGCGCGGCGGCGACCGGCGCGGCGGCAGGCTTGGCCGCCGGCGCCGCGACCTTGGCCGGCGCTGCCGCCGCGGCCGCGTCGACCACTTCTCCGGCCTTGCCGATGAAGGCGATGGGCGCACCGACCGCGGCGCTGGTGCCCGCGGGCACCACGATCTTCAGCAGCACGCCGTCGTCGTACGCCTCGATCTCCAGGTTCGACTTGTCCGTCTCCAGCTCGGCGATCGCCGTGCCCGACGAGATCTTGTCGCCTTCCTTCTTGAGCCACTTGGTGATCTTCCCTTCCGCCATGGTGGGCGAGAGGGCGGGCAGCAGCACGGGGGTGGCCATCGAAGTCTCCTTACCGGTACAGCACGTGGTGCACGGCCTCGACGATGCGCTCGACGCTCGGCGAGGTCGCGCGCTCGAGGTTGGCGGCGTAGGCCATGTTGATGTCCAGCCCGTTGACCCGGGTCACCGGGGCATCGAGCGCGTCGAAGGCCTTCGACTGGATGAGGTCGACCAGCGAGGCGCCCACGCTGGCGAACGGCCAGGCTTCCTCGACGATGACCGCGCGGTTGGTCTTGTTCACCGACGCGAGAATGGTCTCCTCGTCGAGCGGCCGCAGCGAGCGCAGGTCGACGACTTCCACGTCGATGCCTTCCTTCGCCAGCGCCTCGGCCGCCGGGAGCACGCAGGCGGTGAGCATGCGGCCCCAGGTGAGCACGGTGACCTGGCTGCCCGGGCGCTTGATGTCCGCCTTGCCGATGGGGACCAGGTGCTCGCCTTCGGGCACCTCGCCCTTGGCGCCGTAGAGCAGCTCGGCCTCGAACATCATCACCGGGTTCTCGTCGCGGATGGCGCTCTTGAGCAGGCCCTTGGCGTCGGCCGGGGTCGCCGCGGCGACCACCTTGAGGCCGGGCACGTGGGCGTACTGGGCTTCCAGCGCCTGGGAGTGCTGCGACGACAGCCGGCCCCCTGCCCCGCTCGGCCCGCGGATCACGATCGGGCAGCGCAGCTGGCCGCCCGACATGTGCCGGATCTTCGCGGCGTTGTTCATGATCTGGTCCAGCGCGAGGATCGCGAAGTTCCAGGTCATCATCTCGATCACCGGGCGCAGGCCGGTCATCGCGGCGCCGATGCCCAGCCCGGCAAAGCCCGCCTCGGAGATCGGCGCGTCGACCACCCGCGCGCTGCCGAAGCGGTCGAGCAGCCCCTGCGACACCTTGTACGCGCCGTTGTAGCGGGCCACTTCCTCGCCCATGAGGAACACCCGTCCGTCGCGCTCCATCTCCTCGGCCAGCGCCTGGTTGAGCGCCTCGCGGTAGCTGAGCTCCATCACGCCGCTCCCTTCTTGGCAGCCGGCGCGGCCTCGCGCGGCTCGAGATCCCAGCGGGTCTTGAGCTCGGGCCCGGGCAGCACCGGCCAGTCGACCTTCACGCCCAGCACGCGCTCGCGCGGGTGCACGTCGCCTTCGCCGTCGGCGATGATCATGTCGGTGTACAGCTCGTCCATCGACGGCTCGGGCGAGGCGTCGGCGAAGGCCACCGCCTGCTCGACCTGCGCCTTCACCGCCTCGTCGATCGCCTCGAGCTCGGCCTCGGTGGCGTGCTTCTTCTTGAGCAACAGCTCGCGGTGCTTGGGGATCGGGTCGTTCTTGCGCTCTTCCTCGACCTCGTCCTTGGTGCGGTAGGTCGCCGCGTCGGACATCGAGTGCCCGCGGTAGCGGTAGGTGTTCGCCTCGAGGAGCACCGGGCCCTTGCCGTCGCGGCAGTGCTTCGCCCACTTGGCGATCGCCTCGTAGCTCGCCACCACGTCCATGCCGTCGTACGCCTCGCCGGGCACGCCGAAGCCGGGCGCCCGCTTGTGAATCTCGGGGACCGCGGAGACGCGGGCGATGTCGGTGCCCATGCCGTAGCGGTTGTTCTCGCAGACGTAGATGACCGGCAGCTTCCACTTCGCCGCCATGTTCATCGACTCCATCAGCACGCCCTGGTTGGCGGCCG
>JAIBBQ010000222.1 GCA_019694595.1 Myxococcaceae bacterium | reverse complement strand
CGCGCTGCCACCAGCGGGTGCACTGCTGCCGCCACCGCCGGGCGCTGAGTTGTCGCCACCAGACGACCCTGCTTCTCCGCCCGAAGCTTCCTCCGCGCCGCCGCCTGGGCTCGCCGTCTCGCTCCCGCCTCCGGTGGATCCGCTCGCCTGCGCTCCGCCGCCGGGCGAGCTGACTTCCGAGCCCCCGCCACTGGCACCGGAAGTCAGCGAGGGCGCGTCACCAGCGACCCCATCACAGCGGGTGAGCAAGGCGAGCATCGGCAACAGCAGGAGTGGTCGCGGCATGGGCGGCGCCGCTGAGCAAGCGCCGTGCGAGGCAGGTTCGCTTTGCACTCGCCCAGGAAGATCAGCGCTCGCGCCCGCGCTTCGCTGCGCGAGTGGACTCCGCGTGCTCCAGCGTGCGCATGCGCTCGACGAGAACTTTGCGCCTCGCGCGAGGTTTGTGCGCAGACTCGCTTCGCATGGCGCCGCGCCGCGAGCTCCCCATTCGCACCACGGTGGTCGCGCCCATCCTGCGGCGGCTGCAGGAACAGGGGCACGCCGTCGCCCAGCTCACCGAGCGCCTCTCACTCCCTGAAGGCGCCGCCACCGAGCCCGAGCTCGTGCTGCCGCTGGAGTCTCTCGAGGCGCTCTGGCAGCGGGCCGCCGAGCTGACGCAGGACGAGGCCTTCGGGCTCAACCTCGCGGCCAACTTCCCCCGGGGCACCTACGGCCTGGTGGAGTTCATCGCCCGCAACTCCGCCACCGTCCGCGACGGCCTCCAGCGCATCGCTCGCTACGCCGGCCTGATGAACGACCGCGTCGAGGTGCGCTTCTCGGAGCGCGGTGGCCTCGGCCGCTTCGAGCACCGCGTCGCCAACCGGCCGCAGGGCTACGGCCGCCACGGCAACGAGTTCTTCGTCCCCGCCGTCCTCTTCCAGGCGCGCCTCATCTCCGGCGAGGCGCTGATGCCGCGGCGGGTGTGGTTCGCGCACCCCCAGCCGAAGGACGTCACGCTCCACCGCGAGCTCCTCGGCACAGGGCGGCTGGAGTTCGACGCCGGCTCCAACGGCTTCGAACTCACCGAGGCCGAGCTCGCGCTGCGCATCACCAGCGCCGACGCGCCGCTCCTGGAGACGCTCGAGCATCAGGCCGCGCGCCGGCTCGACGAGACTCCTGCGTCGCTGTCCACGGCCGAGCGCGTGCGCACCGAGCTCGTCCGCACCCTCGACGAGGGCCTCTCGCTCCAGTCCGTCGCCGCGCGGCTGCACCTCACCGCGCGCACCCTGCAGCGCCGCCTCGGCGACGAAGGCACCACCTTCGCCAAGCTCCACGACGCCGTGCGCTCCGAGGTGGGCAAGGCGCTGGTGCGCGACCCGTCGATGGGCCTGTCGGAGGTCAGCTTCCGCCTCGGCTACGCCGAGCTCCCCGTGTTCCTGCGGGCCTTCAAGCGGTGGACCGGGACCAGCCCCACCCGGTGGCGCGAAAAGTCAGCTCCTTTGGCGCGCTGAAGGTTCAGCTCCCGGCGCGCGCGGCACTACGAAGTGCCTCGTCGACAAGGGGAGCTGGAGAGTCGTTCATGCGCGCCGTCTTCCTGTGGGTGGCTGCCTCGTGCGCCGCGGCCGTGGTGCAAGGCTGTGGCTCGAGCGACGTCGTGAGCCGCACCGACGACCCCGACCAGAACGTGGTGCAGAAGTCGCTCACCGACTCCACCTGGCTCGACTGGAGCCTCTTCCCGGACCACCAGCAGTGCCTCGCCGCGGCGCAGCGCTTCTTCCCTGCGAGGTTCGGCGTGCGGCTGCCCACCGCGCACGACGGGTGGACCGGCAGCTGCGCGCCCCAGGGCGCCTGTCACCTCTGGCTCGACGACGTGCCCAGCGCAGCCCTCTTCGAGCGCGTCGCCGAAGGCACCGGCCGGCGCCCGGGGCCGTACGACTTGATGGTGTACCCGCCGGGCGGCACCAACCCCTACGGTCACGTGGCGGTGGTCGACCACGTCGACGTGCAGGGCAACGTCTTCGTGATGGACGCCAACTTCAACGGCGACGAGCGCAAGGCGCAGTGGGTGCACACGGTGCCGGGGCGTGCGTACGGCTGGTACCACCTGCGCGCGCTGCCCTCGGCTGCCGCCCGCGCGCTCGACTTCGACGGCGACGGCTGCGAGGACCTCTGGGCCCAGGTGGGCGACGGCCTGCGGCTCTACCCGGGCAACTGCGCCGGCGGCTTCCGGGAGTCCCCCGGGGCCATCGGCTCCAGCTGGAGCAACTTCGACCTCGTGCTCCCCACGCGGGACGACTCCGGCGACGGCTGCCCCGACCTCTTCGCGCGGCGCCCCGACGGCACGCTCGTCTTCTCGCGCGGCGACTGCGCGGGCAGCCTGGGCGACGTGACCGTCGCGGGCACCGGCTTCCAGGCGCTCTCGCTCCTCACCGCGCCCGGCGACCTCGACGGCGATGGCTGCGGCGACCTGGTCGGCCGCGAGACCCAGGGCGACCTGCTCTTCTACCCGGGGAACTGCGCGGGCAGCGTGGGCGACGCGCGCGTCATCGGCACCGGCTGGAACGGCATCGACGCGCTCCTGGGCGGCGACCTCGACCGCGACGGCTGCGTGGACCTGGTGGGCCGGAACGCGTCCAGCGGCGAGCTGCTCTGGTACCGCAACGACTGCCACGCCGGGCTCGCGGAGGCGGCGCGCGCCGGCACCGCCTGGGCCGGCTTCGACGCGCTGCTCGGGCGCGACTGGAACGGCGACGGCTGCGGCGACGTGCTGGCGCGCGGCGGCGACGGCGCGCTCACGCTCTACCGCGGCAACTGCCAGGGCAGCTTCGAGGAAGGGACCCTCGCGGGCACCGGCTTCCACTCGGTGGCGTCGGTGGAGTGACGCACGGGCGCCCTGGGTCCGGTATGAGGGCCCCATGTCCCCTGCTCGCCGTGCGGCGCTCGCGGTCGCTTCCGTGGTCCTGTTCGCGGTGGCTTCCGGGCCCCTGTCGAGCTGCAGCTCAACCCCGGCGGGCTCCAGCGGCGGAGGGAGCGGCGGAGCGGGTGGCAGCACCGGCTCGGGTGGCGGCGCGGCAGGCAGCTTCTGTGACCAGCTCGCGGACGCGTACTGCACCTTCTCCGTTCGCTGTGGCCTCGTCTCGGCGGCGGCGAAGGCCGAGTGCCTCCCCTACTTCAGCAACTTGCTGTGTGGCGCCCACGCGGAGTCGGTGGCGCGCAGCTACCAGTTCACGGATTCGAAAAAGGCGCAGGCGTGCCTCGCGGTCATCAACGGCGCGGCGTGTGACGCGCCACTCTCGGTGCTCACGGTCTGCGACGGCGTCTTCTCGCCGGCGTCCCCGAGCGGTGGCGGGTGCTTCTCGAGCGGAGACTGCTTCGCGGCGGACGAGGGCTGCGCCGGCGAGAACCGGTGTGGCTCCACCTGCCAGCCGGCGGGGGCGCTCGGCCAGCCGTGCCTCAAGACCGGGCTCTGCTCGGCCGGCTTGCGCTGTGATGCCGCGACGAAGCTGTGCGCGATGCCGGGCGCGGTGGGCGCGAGCTGCACGGGCGCCCTCAACGACTGCGACAGCACGAGCACCTGCGACCTCTACGGCACCAAGAAGTGCGTCGTGCTGCCCACCTCCGGCCAGACGTGCCGGAGCCTCGACCCGCGCTGCGCGGGCGGCCTGTACTGCAACGGCTCCACCAACCACTGCGAGGCTCGGCTCGCCCAAGGCACGCCGTGCACCTCGACCGCGGCGTGCGAGGAGCCGCTCTTCTGCGACCTCCCGGGCACCAAGACCTGTCTGCCGAAGCTCTCTCCGGGCAGCAGCTGCAGCGGCCTGCTCGACTGCGCTGGCGCGAGCGCCCTCTGCGACCCGGTCCTCAAGACCTGCCAGACCACCGCGCTCTCCCTCGACGCCGGTGAGAGCTGCACCGGCTTCGTGCGCCAGTGCGCGCTGCCGCTGCGTTGCCGGGGCGCCTCGTACGCCCTCGACGGCGGGCTGGGCGTCACCGGCCTCTGCGGCCTGCCCCAGGTGGGCGACCCGTGCAGCATCCAGGGCGGCATCGACTGCCCGGGCGCGGCCTACTGCAAGCTGCCGGGAGACGGCGGCCAGGGCCAGTGCGCCGCCGCGGGGGCGGGGACCGCGTGCGTCTCGAGCACCGAGTGCCGCGCGGGCGACGTGTGCCTCAACAAGGCGTGCGTGGTGAAGAAGGCCGCGGGGGAAGGCTGCGCCTCGAGCACCGAGTGCGTCATCCCGCTCAAGTGCGTGCAGTCGCCGAGCTCGGGCATGAAGAGCTGCGGTGCGCTGGCCGAGGCCGGCGCTGCCTGCGCGAGCGGAGGCGAGAACCCCTGCAAGTTCCCCTTCACCTGCGTCAGTGGGACCTGCCAGCACGCCGGGAAGACGGGAGAGCGCTGTCTGCCCAACACGCTCTGCTTCGCGGGGGCCTGCGCCACCACCTCGCAGACCTGCCAGCCGCCGCTCGACGCCGGGACCGCGTGCCGCGTCGGACTGGAGTGCGCGTCGGGCCTCTGCGACGGCGAGCGGTGCCTCGACGCCTGTTTCTAGCGGGGTGCTGGGCCCCTGCGAGACCTGCGCGCCGTCAGAGGTGCGCGCGCACCAGCTTCTCGAGCCGCGCGCGCTGCTTGGCAGGGAGCGCCTCGAAGGCCACGCCCATGCCGGAGTCCTCGCCGTCGAAGCGCACCCAGGCCACCTTGGCCTCCAGCGCCAGCGGCACCAGCGCCAGCCGAGGGCGGAAGGTGAGCGCGAGCGTGGTGCCCACCGGCGCGGGGATGACGCAGCGGATGAAGGCGCCCCCGAGCGAGAGGTCCGCGAGCAACTCCTTGCGCGTCTCTCCGTCGTGCACGACCTTCACCGGGAGCGACACCGAGACACGCGGCGCCGCGCGGGTCGCCTCGACGTCGAGCGTGGACTGGGCGAAGGCGAGCAGCCGCTTGGCGCCGCCGCCGGTGGCGACCAGCTCCACGCCGAAGCTCGCCTTGAGCCCGCGGCCGGTGGCGTGCCGCGCCCAGGCGATGAGCCCCTTGGTGCGGAAGGTGCGCGCCGGGGACCGGGTGCTCACCTCGAGCTCCACCGGCGTGCCCAGCTCGCCCGGGACCTCGCCTTCGAACGTGAGGCAGCCCAGGCGCCCGTTGGGCGTGTAGCGCTGCAGGAGCTCCGCGGGGAGCTCCACCTCGAGCGTCAGGACCTGGCGCACGACGCCGTCCGCGTCACTTCGCGGGGATGAGCTCGAGCCGGACGCTGTTGTCGACGTGCGGCTCACCCGCCAGGAGCCGCGCGTGGATGCGCGCGTGGCTCGCGTAGACGGTGCCGCCTTCGAAGATGCCGTCGGCGAAGAAGCCCACCGCGCCCATGGTGGCGGGGCTCGCCTGCACCTGCCAGGTGGGCGCGCGCTTGGCCACCTTGAGGTCGCCCTTCGTGGAGTCCTGGTAGACGGCGTAAAGCTTGCCGTCGCCGAAGACGAGCGCGGAGTCGGTGCCCACGAAGTCGGACTCGCCACTGCCGGCCGCACCGGCGCCGGGGTCGATGATCTCCGGCGTCACGCCCGTCTGCAGCGCCACCGCGGAGTAGTACTTGAGCGCCTTGCTGGTGAAGTCGTGGTACGCGATGGCCACGTTCTTGGTGGCCGGGTCGATCTTCACGTCGGGGAAGTAGCCGGTGTCCCCGTTGCCATCGAGCAGCACCAGCGGCCCCGGAGTGCCCGTCGCCGGCACGCGGATGCCGTAGAGGTCGCCGTCGGGCTTGTAGCGGGTGGCCCCCATCGGCGCCGGGGTGACGCGCTTCATGAAGGCGATGATGGCGTCGGTGTCCTTCATCGCCAGCGAAGTGAAGACGCCCACGCCGTCGGTGACGTCGGCGAGGTTCGACGGGTTGTAGCGCTTGGCGCACACCGCGCTGGTGCCCGACGTCACGCACACCTCGGTCTGCGGGTCGCACGCGGTGCAGCTGGTCGAGGTCGAGAAGCAGCTCGGGCCGGTGCCCGGGTCGGCGCACTCGGTGCCCGTGCCGCAGGCGAGGCAGGGCGGCACCGGGCGGCTCTGGCAGGCGAGCACCTGCACCTTCCAGTCGCTCGCGCTGGTCGGCGTGGTGGTGCTGGCGCGGGCCAGCTTGAGCGCGGTGACGTAGGCGCGCGGCCCGGTGGGCGCGGTGCCCGGGCACTGCGAGATGTCGAAGCTCGCCTCGGCCCCGCGCTGGAAGTAGGCGACCGCGGGCTTGCCCGACGAGTCGAGCGCCAGCGAGCTGTAGAGCCCGACGTCGCCGGTATCGCCGTCGACCTTGTGGGTGGTCCACTTGCCGTCGGCGCTGCGCACCGCGACCTTCAGGTCGCCGTGGGTGACGTCGTAGTAGCTCACGTAGACCACGCCGCCGCTGCCCACCGCCAGGTCGGTGTAGCGGCCGACGTCGTCGCCCGGCTCCACCACGCCCTTGCGCGCGCCCGACGGACCGAACTTGGCCATCGCCTCGGGCACGCCGTCGACGTAGTCCACGCCCTGCGGCTGACCGTCGAGGCCGTACTTGAAGACCACCAGGTCGCCGTACTGGCCGTCGTAGGCGCTCACGAGCACGTTCTTGCCGCTCTCCACGCCCACCGACGAGTAGCGGCCCAGGTCCTCCGACTGCAGGCTGGGCAGCTCGGCGCACACGCACTTCACCTCCGGCAGGTTGCAGCTGTCCCAGATGTTGCGGGAGTCCTTGAAGGTGCCGATGAAGCCCGCGTTGCAGCTCATCGGGCAGGCAGCCATCTCGCGGGGAGCGGGAGTCGGCGCGTAGACCTGGCAGAAGTCGGCGCTGGGCACGCACGCCGCGCCCGCGGGGCAGCTGCCGTCGCACGGGAGCGAGGCCATGCACTCGCCCTGGAAGCAGTACTGGCCGTTGGGGCAGGAGCCGAGGTCGGAGCAGGTCTTGAAGCGGCAGCGGTTCGACGGCCCGTAGCTGTCGGTGTACGCCTCGCAGAAGCGGTCGCCCTTGTCGCCGCAGTCCTCGTCGGTGTTGCAGTTGAGGTACTTGTCGAAGCACTTCTTGCGCGACTCGGGGCAGGTCTGGCCCGGGCAGCAGTCCGCCTCGGTGTTGCACTTGCGGTCGCCCAGCACGCAGCAGGTGAGCCCGTTGCGATCCTTCACCGGTGCGCAGTTGTAGTGGTCCGCGCACGTGGGCTTGTTGGGGTCGCACGAATCGGTGTTGTCGGCCTGAACGTTCGAGACGCCCTTGCACGCGTCGACCGTCTGAATACCGGCATCGTTACACTTGCACCCCGGCACGACGGCCCCGAGGAGCCACAGTGCTGCCAACGAACGGATCCGCATGTGGGACACCTTACCGAAATCAGGGTCCGGCGTCGGCCCGGACCAGCGGGTGGGTGAGCCATTCTGGCGACTTCGGGGCCGCCGGTTCTTGGCACCGTGCGTCGAGAGTGGCCGCGATGGGGGCGCGCAGGGTCAACCCGCCGTCGGAACAGGCCGCCACCTCGACGGGGAGCACCAGGGGGCAGACGGTGCCGTCCTTCAGCGCCACTTCTCCGCGCGAGGTCCCGAAGAAGCCCCGCTCGGTGCGGCGCAGCACCACGTGGGCCTGGGGCAGGGGCCCCGTACCGGCGTCCTGCGCACCGGCGTCGGTCGCTGGCCCGGCGTCGGGAACCGTTCTCCCGCCGTCGGTGTGGATCCGCCACGCGCCCAGGGGCCGTCCGGCGTCGGTCGACTCCGGCGGGAGGTGCCAGACGTCGAGGTCCACCGTGCCACCGTCGTCGCGCGCCGCGTACCGCCAACCTGCCGCCGTCGCGTGGATCCACGCGCCCTCGAGGTTCGTCTCGCACCCGGGCGGAATGTGCAGCGGTGGCGGGGGGGGCGGCTCCTTCACCTCGGGCGGGGGCAAGGGCTTGGGGCAGGCGGCCACCGCGACTGCGCACACCGCGAAGAAGCCCCGCCGCACGGCGCGGAACGTTACCGGAACCCCGAGGCAGTGCTACCCTTTCGCCGCCATGCGACGCGCGCTGCTCCCCCTGTGCCTCCTGCTCGCTCTCCCTGCGCTCGCGCAGACGGACGACGACCTCCTCGCGCCGCTGACGCCGAAGAAGAAGACGCCGCCCGCCGCGGTGAAGCCGAAGCCCAAGACCAAGGCGAAGACCGGCACCAAGACGCCGCCGTCGGGTGGCGACGAGATTGCCCCGCTGGTCCCTGCGGCGCCCGTCACCCCGGTGACCCCGGTCGCGCCGCCCGCGCCCGCGAAGGGCGAGCTCAACATCAAGCTCGCCGCGGTGAACAAGCGCGCGCGCCTCACCATCGACGACGGCGAGGAACTCACCCAGCCGTGGACGTCGAAGGTCCTCCCCGCGGGAGAGCACACGGTGACGGTGCGGGCGATGGGCTACGCGCCGTGGACGCGCAAGCTGGTGGTGAGCCCCAACCGCCTGACCGAGGTCTACGCCACGCTCGAGGCGAGCGCGGCCATCGTGCAGGTGACGAGCGACGTCGCTGGCGCCGAGGTGGTCCTCAACGGCAAGCCCGCGGGCCAGGCCCCGGTCGAGCTCGAGGTGCCGCCCGGTCCGCTCGACGTGCTGGTCCGCAAGGAAGGCTTCCGCGAGGCGGCGCAGTCGCTGAGAGTGGTCGCCGGCCGCGAGTACCCGCTGTCGGTGAAGCTGCAGGCGGCCGCGGCGCCCACCACCATCGTCGCCCAGCCCACCGACCGCCCGGTGGTGGACACCGAGCTGACGCCCAGCAACACCAGCGACGCGCTCACTGCCACCGAGACGGTCGCCGAGTCCTCGCCCATCTACACCAAGTGGTACTTCTGGGTCGGCGCCGCGGCGGTGGCTGCTGCTGCGGCGGCGGGCACCTACGCCGTGGTGCGCTCCACCCGGTACGACCCTGCCGCGCAGGCGTGCGAGGGCGGCCGGCCGGACTGCCTGGCGGCGTGCGTGGGCGACATCGACTGCTCCGGGCACCTGCGCAAGACGACCGGCGCGCTCAGCAGCGCGGGCGCCGGCATCCTCCACTTCTAGTCGTCACTGGTTGCGCAGGTCGTCGCTCGGCGGCGCCGGCGCTCGCTGCAGCGACAGGTAGACGTCGCTCACCCGGCCCACGCCGCTGTTGTCGAGCACCGTGGCGCGCAGGCGGAACGGCCCTTCGGGCAGCAGCCCGCTCAGGTTCACCTCGCCGGGCTCGAAGGCGAAGGCCTGGCCGGCCAGCAGGTCGATGCGCTCGGGGCCGATGCGCAGGCCGTCGGTGAAGCCGACCGCGGCGCGGGCGGTCACCTTGCCCGAGAGGTCCAGCACCTCGAGGAGGATGACGTTGTCCACCTCGAAGCCGCGGCTGAGCGCCTCGTCGCCGTAGAGGCGGGCCTCGAGCTCGCCGCGCTCCAGCACCGGGCTCTCGCCGCGGGCCACGATGAAGCCGGTGCGGCCTTGCTCGGCGTTCTGGAACTCCACGTCCTCGCGCGCCTCGGTGCGGGCGGTGGTCTCCTTCTCCTCGGCGCCGGCGAGCAGCTTCACCACCCGCGGCGGCCTGGGCGGCGTGGGGCGCGTGCCGCAGCGCGGGAAGACGTCGAGCCACAGGAGGGAGAGGAGCAGCGCGAGGCGCATCGCTAGCGTTCTCCTTCGAGGTCCAGCCGGGTGATGGTCTCGTCGTCCTTGGCGCCGAGCCAGGCGTACCAGGCGGCGAGCAGCTCGAGGCGGGCGGAGCCGCTGGCGGCGAAGAGGTGCGGCCCCTTGGTCTCCGGGCGCGAGAGCCGCCGCGCGCCGCGCGCCCACGCCGGCGCGGCCTCGGGCAGCTCGCTCCAGAGCGTCACGTCCTTGGGAAGGGCGGTGTCCTTGGGCCAGGTCACCTGCGCGGCGTCGGGCACCAGCACCACGGCGTCGCCTTCCAGCGCGGCCACCGGCAGCTGAGCGCCGGGCGCCGCCACCACGACGCCCACGCCGCGGAAGGCTTCTTCCGGCGTCTTCACCGGCGTCACCGGGAGCGACAGCTCCTGCTGGAGCCGCATCGCGCGCTCGATGGCGTCGGCTTCCTGCGGCTCCCACCAGAAGGCGTGCACCAGCGGGCGCACCAGGCGCAGCGACTTGAGGACGCCCGAGAGGTGAGGCCCGTGGCCCAGCAGCGCCACCGAGGTGTCGCCTTGCGGGGCGAGCAGGTCGGCGGCGAGCGCCGCCAGCACCGAGCTGCCGAGGAGCTTGAGTGCGCTCGCTTCCAGCACCGCGAGCAGGCGCTGCTGGCCGTCGCGCAGCTGCCAGAGGCTCCGGGGCTCGCCGCGCGCGAGCTCGGTGGTCGTCAGGAGCGTCGCGGGCACGTCGGGGAGCCAGGCCCGCTGCAGGCGCGGCCCATCGCCGAGGGTCGTCTCTCCGCCGCCCAGCGGCTGCTCCAGCGCGCGGCGCAGCTCGGCGAGGAGGTGCAAGCCGCGCACGTGGCGGGTGACGTCGGTGCGGCTGAGCAAGGCGGTGAGCACGGGGACTGGCGGAGAGTTTACGGCGAGGTGCGCGCGAATTGGGCGGCGCTCGCATAGCGTCGGGGCCATGAGGTGGCTCTGGCTGGTGGTGGTGCTGTCGGCGTGCGCGGGCACCGGGGCGTCGAGCGCCGGTGGCGGTGCGGGCGCGACCGGAGGCGGCAGCGGCGCGGCGGGTGGCGGGGCCGCGGGCGGTGGGGTGG
>JAIBBQ010000221.1 GCA_019694595.1 Myxococcaceae bacterium | reverse complement strand
CGCCCCAGGCCGCCATCGCGCCGGCGCCGACCCGCCGCAGCACCTCGGCGCCGAAGCGCGGCGCCAGCACGCCGGTGACGAACACCAGCCCGATCTCCTTCCACCCCACCGGGCGCAGATCGGCGCGGCCGATCAGGAGCGGGGAATCGAAGCTCAGCGCCACGTCACCGAGCCGCCGCGGAACCCGGTGGGTCTGCAGCGCCTGGGCGAAACGCGCCATCTAGCGGACCGAGAGGCCGCCGTCGTCGTCGCGCCCCGCGGACTGCCAGGCCGCGAAGGTCTGGGTGTTGGTGCCGAAGACGAACGCCGGCACGCCGACTGCGCCCGCCGAGTACAGGTTGCCCACGAACGTGTTGGCGGCCGCCGGCTGCAGCGCAGGGTCGCCGCCGCCCGTCGTGCGCAGGCCGGTCAGGCCGCCGTCGCGCAGCGCCAGCTCGTTGTGGTGCACCGAGACCCGCGCCGGGCGGTAGCCATCGGGGCGGCCGTTGCTCAGGAGCGCCAGCTCGTTGCGGTTGTCGGCGGTGGTGTTGCCGCAGACGTCGACGTCGGCGGCGTCGTCCAGGTCGATGGCGCCTCCGCACGAGAGGCGGCAGCCCGCCGGCCGGTCGAAGGCGTCGACCTTGAGTCCGTTGCGCTTGAGATCGTTGGAATGAATCACCCCGAAGCGGGAGATCTCGAAGCGCACCCCGTCGGACTCGTTGTCCGCCGCGGTGTTGCCCGCGAAGATCACCCGGCGGGAGTCGCCGTCGGCCCACAGCCCGACCCCGCGGTTGGCGCTCACGGTGTTGAAGCAGGCGGCCATGCCGGCGTGAAACGCCTTGAGGCCGCCGGCGGCGCCGTCGGCCGAGCGGAAATGGGCGGTGTTGTTGAACGCGATGGTGTTGAAGGCCACCAGCGGGCCGACCAGCACCCCGGCGTCGAGCCGCGCCGAGCCGGCCAGCCCGAGCTGCCCGTTGCGCTGCAGACGAGACGAGAAGACCCCGACGCCGTCGGCGTCGATCGCCACGCCGACCCCGTGGGAGTCCTGCACCAGCGTGCCGGTGACGGCGCCGCCCTGCGCTGCCGGCGCAAACTCGATCGTCCCGCGGTTCTCGGGGGTGGCGAACCGCTCGGCGGTGACGTGCCGCACCACGACGCCCGCCGCCTGCACGCGGATCGCCGCGGGCGCGAGGCTGACCTCGACCGTGGCGCCTCCCGGGTTCTTCGAGAGGTAGACCACGCCCGCGTCGTACTGCAGGAAGTACGTGTTGTTTCCGGTGACCGCGGCGATCGAGTCCACCCGGGTCCACAGCGCGCTCGCGCCGTTGCCCACGAAGAGCTGCTCGTTGAACTTGCACTCCTGGGTGAAGCCGCCGTCGCTCGCGTGCTCGCACGGCACGCCCGCGGCGCCGCTGCCCGGATCGTACGGCGGGGGCAGCGCCGGCAACGCCGCCACGAAGCGCCCTTGCATCGGCGAGAAGCCGTTCACCACCACGGCGCCGGAGAGGATCGAGCCTCCATCAGGCAGCCCCTGGATGGTCACGCCCGGCCGGCTGACCACGATGGGGGCCTGGAGCCGCGTCTTGCCACCGGGCAGACAGATCACCGCACCGGCGTCGGCGCTGCTCGCCAGGGCCTGCAGGTTGGCTGCGCTGGACGCCGTGAAGGTGCACGCCAGGTTGGCGCTCACCGCGCCCGCGGCTGCGAGCAACGTGGCGTCGTCACAACGCGCGTCGAGCGAGCCTCCGTCGGCGCGCAGACAGGGATCGAACACCACGCCGCCGCCGCCGGAACCGGCGCTGCCCCCGCCGGTCCCCGACGTTCCACCGCCGCTGCCGCCCGTGCCACCGCTGCCACCCGCGCCGCCGCCGCCGCCGTCGCCTCCGCTGCCGCCGGCGCCCCCGCTGCCGCCCTGCCCCCCGGAGCCTCCCTCGCCGCCGGTCCCTCCGCCTTCGCCCGAGCCACCGCCCGCGCTGCCGTCGCCCCCGCCGGCCCCGACGTACCCGGGGTCGATCTCGAAGGCCGCGGTGAACGCCTCGTCGTGGTCCGCGAAGGCCTGGGCGATGGTGATGGAAGTCTGCCGCCGCTCGGCCTCGGCGACCGAGCCCGTCGGGCTGCTCCAGCCGGCGAAGCGGTAGCCAATCGCCGGCCGGGCGGTGAGGCGCATCGGCAGCTTCGTCGCGGGCGCCGTGCTGCTGCACACCCCGCTGGAGGCCAGGTCGGCCGGTCCGCGCAAGCAGAAGATGCCGGAAGGACTGCTCACCACCGAGCCAGGCCCTTCGAGCGACACCGAGACCTTCACCTGCCCGGAAGGCACGAGATCGGCGCACGCCGCCACCGAGAAGACCGCCAAGGCAATCAGGAGACGCATGGCGACAAGCTACCGCACCGCGTCTCAAGGCTCCCCGCAAAGCAAGAGCGGCCGGAGGAACTGTCCCCCGGCCGCCTCGCGTGACGCACTCCCGGTGCTGGCTAGTAGATGCCGCGCATCGTCGGGTCGGCGAGGCCGTAGTCGTGCATGGCCTGGCGCATGAAGAACGGCACTTCCTCGTACTTCTCGAGGTCGAGGCACGCCTTGTTCGCCGAGCAGGTGCACTGGCTGCTGTCGGACGCGTTGCAGCCGGTCTTGCCCGTCTGCAGCGTGCCGTCGGCGCCGATCTGCTTCACCGACGGGTCGTACTTCACCTTGGCGTGACCCTGCACCATGACCGGCACCAGCCAGTCGGCCTTGCCGTCACCGTCGAGGTCCGGGCCGTTGGTGGTCTCGTACGCGCTGGCCATCAGCTCGTTGCCCCACTCGAGCATGCGGGCGCCGATGCCCTTCTGCACGTTCTTGCCGAGCACGGTCTCCTTGCCGAACGTCTTGGCGATGTAGGTCTTGCCGTTGGGCAGGTGGAGCTCGATGCGGTTGGCGAACTGCGGGTCGGCGTCGGAGCCCAGCTCCCAGATCCCCATCTGCGAGAGCCAGTTCTGCTGCTGGTTCTCCGGCAGGTACATCAGGGTCCAGGCGATGAGGAACTTCTGCTGCTCCCAGCTGACCTCGGGCGCCACCGGCATGGTGGTCGCGTTGGAGCTGGTGCACATGATGGTGTCCGGGCCCTGGAAGCAGCTCTCGGGGTTGCTCTTCCACCACTGGGTGTAGCCGAGGCCCGAGGTCGGGAAGCCGGCGCTGTCGACGATCGGCCGGCCCTGCTGGTCGATGGCGAGGCGCGGCCCCTTGATGGCTTCGTCGTTGGTCAGGTTGTTGGCCAGCCAGCGGCGGTAACCGTCGGGGAACACGTCGGCGATCGACACCGCGCGGTACCGGGCGTCGGTGAAGTCCCTGCGCGAGTCGCTGATGAAATTGTCGACCGACTCGGTCATCAGCATCGAGGTGTACGCCTTCTCGTAGTAGCTGCCGGCGTTCACCGTGTACTCGGCGTCGTACTCACCGCGGTTCGACGCGAGCGCGTTCTCGATCGGGCGGCCGCCCGGGGCGACGTTGCCGTAGTAGCCGGTGGCGCCGTTGGGGATCACCACCGCCTGCTGGCCGCCGTTGCCCGCCGCGTCGCTGTTCGACAGCAGCACCCGGCTGCCCGCCGAGGCGCCCACGTAGTGGGGGCCGGCTTCCGGACGCGCGAGCTGCCTGGCGAAGTGGTCGAAGCCCAGGCCCGACGCCATCAGGTTGTCGCCGAAGAACTCGCTGGCGATGTACGGCCAGAGCGTCTCGTAGTCGTAGCCCTGGGCCTGCGCGAAGTCGCGGTAGATGTTGGCCATGAGCCCCAGGCCCTTGGCCGCGTCGCGCAGCTTCTCGTTGTAGCGCTCGAGGCCGCGGTTGGCCGCGGTGCGCACGCTGAAGGTCTGACGGCCGCGACGGTAGTTGTCGAAGATGTGGTTGACCTCCTGCTGGGTGATGAGGAAGTCGAAGAGCTCGTACGCGTCGGCGCCGTTGTCGTGGCGGTACACCGCCAGGTTGCCCAGGTCGGCCCAGCGGTCGGTGGCGAAGCCGTACGGGTAGCGGACGCGGTTCAAGATGTCGATCGCGCTGCCGGCCTTGGCGTTGGCCACGTCGGCAGTGGTCGGGTCACGCAGGTAGTTCCAGGTGACGTAGTCGAGCGGCTGCTGCTTGCAGCGCGTCGGCTGGCCCTTGACCGAGACGATGGCGCCGTCGAACAGCGGGTCCCACTTGCCCATCAGGCTCTCGTCCCACGCGGCGGGCTTGAAGAGCGAGGTGTCGACCTGCTTGCAGTCCTGGATCAGCTGGTACTCCTTCTGCAGCTGGGAGTAGTGGATGTCGCGGGTCGCGGTCGGGTCCTGCGGAGTCTGATCGCCCACCACGTACTTGAAGCCGAGCAGACCGCCGAAGCCGTCCATCTTGTCGAGCACGCCGAGGCCACGGGGCTGGTCGGCGCGGTACGAGGCGTCGGCGAACACCGCGGCCGACTCACCGTAGAACATGCGCGCCGCGGCGAAGTCGTACGCGCCGAGGCCCATCAGGTCCTGCGCGGCCTCGCCGGCGTAGTCCATGGTCGACGACGTCATGAACATGGTGATCAGGTTGCGGCGCTCGTTGTCGGTGAGCGGGTCCCAGTAGCGCGGCCCGACGCAGCTGCCGGTCGAGTCGAGGCTGGTGCACGCGGTGGTGTTGGTGCCGTTGTCGGTGCGCAGCTGCCAGTACTGGGCGCGGTAGTTGAACGCGTCGGACGAGCTGACGAAGTTGTGGCGCAGGCCGACGGAGTGCCCCATCTCGTGGGTGATGACCGCGTAGTGCGCGCGCTGCGCCAGGTACTTGCGCATCTTCTCGGCGCGGGCGAGCTGCTCCGCCTTGCTGGAGTTCTTGTCGAACTTGCCGAACTTCGCTTCCAGCAGGCTGGCCAGGTCCGCCATGGCGAACGGGGCCGGCGACTCGTTCATCACGCAGGCGCCGCGGTCGGCGAGCGCGAGTTCCTTCGCCTTGCGGATCTCACGCTGCAGGCGGGGGTTCGCGCCGCGGAACGGCGAGGCGAGCTCCGAGACGACGTCGCTCGAGAGCTTGCCGCTGCCGCCGGCGAACGACTGCATCATCTTGGTGGTGAGCTGCGCCTCGGTGAGGGTGTTGAGCGCCTTCTTGCGGCGCGCCTCGTACACCGGCGCGGTGCTCACCGGCGCCAGCGCATCGGCGCGCACCGACTGCAGCTGCTTGCTCATCAGCCGCACCTGCTTGGCGATCGGGCTCTTGGACAGCGAGAGCTTGTCCTTCTGGAGCACCTGCACGTCCTTGCCCAGGAGGTCGGCCATCATCGACTCGCGGCTCGCCGCGGTGAGCAGCGGCAGGCTGCCCTGCTTGGTGGCCGCTTCGGCCGCCGACGCCCAGTCGCGCACGTACTGGCCTTCGGTGATGTCCTCGGTCTTCAGCTCGCCCTTGATGTAGCGCGAGAGGTCGACCACGCCCTGGCTCCAGAGGTCGTTGACGTGGGTCCACACGTTGATGCTGGCGGCGACCACTTCACCGGTGAGCGGGTCGTTGGCGTCGACCATGATGCCCCAGGGCGACGGGGTCTGCGGCGCGACGATGCCGTTGACCTGGTGGAAGCGGAGGTCGCCGCGGCGCGCGATGGTGGCAGTGGCGCAGGTCGCGAGGGTCTTGGTGTCGCCCGCCTGCTCCGCGTCGAAGCACTTGGCGGCCGAGAGGTCCGACGGCAGGCGCGCGGTGCCACAGAGCGCCGGGTCGTTCGCTTCCACCGGGCTGTGGCAGAGCACCACCGCCTCGGGCTGCTTGGCGAGCGCGATGACCGCCGCGCTCACGCCGCGGGACTTGCCCACGGTGTCGGCGACGGCGTTGCAGTCCTGGCCGGCGTACGCGAGGCCGGCGCGGCAGTCGTCGACTTCACGCGCGAGCGCGATGGCGTCGTCGTTCTCGGTCTGGCCGTTGGACAGCACGGGGTAGTCCTTGGCGCAGTCCTTCTCGTTGGTGCGCATGCACTCCGCGTAGCGGGCGGTCTGCACCGCGCTGCGAATCGCCACGTCCCACTCGTGAGCCGCGAGCTTGGTGGGCAGGAAGAAGTCGGGGTGCGAGCCTTCGGCGTAGTACCAGACCACCGGCTTCACTTCGCGCTGGCGGTACGGGAGCGTGCAGCGCTGCTTGAAGGTGTCGCAGCGCGAACCCGCGCCGACGTCCTTGCACTCGTCCTCGGTGCCGTCGCGGTCGAGGTCGCGGTGCGGGTCAGCGCCCGCCGGGGTGGTGGCCGGGGTGAAGCAGGCGGTCGCGCCTTCGAGCTTGTCGGGGTTGCCGTAGACGTGGCTGCGCTGCCAGATGTTGTAGCGGTTGATGAAGCGGTGCCACTGGGTGTCGGTCATGCCGTAGTTGCGGGCGTAGCCGTACCGGTCGGTGGTGAAGGCGCCGAAGGCCTGGAAGCGGTAGCCGTCCCAGTCCTGGGGCTCGTAGTCGGTGTCGACGATCTTCTTGAACGACTGGCGAATGGTCAGCTCGACCGGCGAGCAGCCGGTGGCCGGCGCGGTGCCGCCGCTCACGTCGGCGTCGAAGTAGCAGGCGGGCATCACGCCGCCGCCCAGCGCGGTGAGGTCCACCATCTGCGGGCGGGCGAACGCCTTGTTGGTCACGTCGAGGTAGCCCGACTCCGCGTCGAAGTGCGGAGCGTCGCTCGAGGCCGGGTTGTTCACGTAGTAGCCGAGCGGCTCGTACACCACGCCGCCGAACACGCCGAGCTGCGACAGGGTGTCGTAGTCGTAGTTGTCGGTCGACAGGTTCTTCGACCAGTCGACGCGGATGTACTGGCGCTCGTACCAGGGGCGGTCGACCGAGTTCTCCTCGACCACGTTCGACTGCTCGCCGGTCGCCGGGTTGTACTGGCGCTTCACGTCGAAGTGGCTCTCGATCTTGAAGGCCGCCACCACGGTGCCGTCGTTGGTCGCCTTGCCGGCGCCCTTGCCGTCGCTGTTGGTGATGCGCTCGTACGACAGCCGCGCGATGAGCAGGTCTTCCTGCACGGTCCACTTCACGCGGGTGAGCGGCTGCGCGTAGGTCGAGGTGAACAGACCGTCTTGCCCTGCGCCGTAGCCGACGTCGACCAGGGTGCCCTGGGAGTAGAACTCGGGGTCGTCGGACGGGTCCTGGTACTTGGCCCCGACGAAGAACTGCTTGTCGAAGTAGTTCGGCTGCACCCGGTTCACCGGGGGCTGCTCCGCAGCGCAGCTGGCGAGCAGCGACGCGGCGACCATGGCAGGAAGCAGAAGATGACGGACGGACACGGAACGACTCCTTGGTGTTAGAGCAACGAGGCAGCGGCCGCTTCGACGTCGATCGCGGCCTCGAGGTACAGCGAGGTGTTGCGGTTGAAGAGCGGGAACAGGCGCTGACCGTCATCGCCGAGCATCGGCGCGGCGGTGAAGGCGCCCAGGGTCAGCCCCAGCGGCTTGATGGGCTGGTAGGTGACCGACAGGTTGAACATGGTGGTGTTGCGCAGGTTGGTGCTGGTGGTCGGGTCGAGCTGGTTGGACCCCTGCACCCCGGCCGGCGCCGCCGCGAGCGGGTAGAGCCAGTAGCTCGACAGCAGCAGCGCCGACGACAGCGTGACCTTCTCGTGCGGCGAGAAGCTCGCCGACAGCGCGTGGGTCAAGTCGAAGTGGGTGTTGCGGGTGCCGGTGGTGACGAACTCCGCGCACTCGGGCGAGCGCGCGTCGCCGCAGGCGCCGATGGTCGGGCCTTCGAGCTGCGGGGTGGTGAAGCGGTTGAAGCGGTAGGTGAAGCGCGCGCTGTACGCGAATGACAGGCCCGCGAGCACGTTGAAGTTCTTGGACACCGACACCGACGGGCCGACGGCGAGCACGCGGGTCTGGGCGAGCGAGACCTTCGAGGTGGGCAGCGACAGGCGCACGTCGCCGCCGATGCGAATGCCGGTGCGGGCTTCCTTCCAGCCCGAAGTCCCCACGTCGATCAGCACGTCGGACAGCTCGACCTCGTGCGCCCAGCGCGTGGAGTCGGACAGCGTCAGTTCCTGCGAGAGGAACCAGCGGCCGCGCACGAAGAGCTGCTCGTTGGGGTGCCACTCGGGCATCAGGCCCAGGCGGTGGCCGTAGGTCGGGTTGTAGTAGGGCTGCGCCGACCGGGAGAGCGTGGTGGCCGCGACGTTGTGGCCGTAGGAGATCGTCGAGCCCGCGAACTGCTCGTACCACTTGCTCTGCTCGACCTTCGCGGTGGCCTGGGCCGCCGCAGCGCCAGCCGAAGGCGCACCGACCGACGGGGCCGCGGGCGCCGACGTCGCCGCTGCGGGCGCGGAGGCCGGGGCCGCCTCCTCCGCCACTGCCACGAAGCTAACGGTCAACGCGCCGAGCAGGATCAGCGCGCCCGACTTCGGAGGAAAGGTAGGAGGGAGACCCATGGCGGCGCGGCCAATAGCAGGATCCGCGCCACGTAAGAAAGTCTGACCCCGCCAGAGGGAGTGACCACTGCAGTGGGCACCCAAACTGGCGTATTCAGGCGGCGGGAGCGACACCGGCGCCCCTGATCCGCCTCCCGTGTGAATGCCGCGACGACAGGCGCGCGTTCAACGCTGCCACGACATCGCCATTCCCTCCGCCAGCTTCCTCGCGGGAACGGGCCCGCCGCGGAATCAAGACCGGGTGGTCACTGTTTAATGACGCAGCACAACATTCACGAAAGGCGGGCCCGATGACCGTTCGCAATGACTGGAAGGTGCTGCAGTGGGCTGGCGGGGCGTTGCTGGCGATCGCCGGGGTCTTCCTCTGGCGAGATGCGCAGCTGCACCCGGCGTGGCTCCTGAGCGCGGTGGCGGTGCTCTTCGCCGCCCTCACGCTGCGGGCAGGCTCGCCCCTGTGGCAGCTCGGATCGGCGCTCGGGCTCCTGGGAAGCGCGGTGGTCGGCGTGGCGGCGTACGCGGCGGTGCGCGAGCCGGTGATCCTCGGCGCGCTGGGGGCAGTGGGCTTGGCCTCGGGCCTCGCCGCCCGTCGTGCCCCCCTGCCCGGCCAGTCCGCGGAGCGGATGCGCTCGCTCGCCACCTGGGCGGCGCTCGCGGTGGCGCTGCTGGGCGTGAGCGGCGGCGCCTACTTCGAGCTGCTGACCCTGGGGGCGATGAGCGACGAGCCGGCGCGGCGACTGGTGCTGACGCTCGGCTGGCTGGGCCTGGGCCTGGGCTTCCTGGTGCTCTCGCTGCGGCAGCAGGTCCGGTCGGCGCGCGACGTGGGCTTCGGGGTGCTGGCCATCGCGGCGCTGAAGGCGCTGGCCTACGACTCCACGCATCTGGGCGGCCCGGTGCGGGTGGCGCTCTTCGCGGCGGCGGGCCTGATCCTGCTCGGCGCGGGCGCCCTGCTCCCGAGGCTCGCCGGCCAGACCGAGGCGGGCGCGTGAGCCCGCTCCTGCTGGTGCTCGCCGCCTGCTTCACCCCGGCCGATCAGACACCGGGCTGGAAGGCGTTTCCCCTCGAGCATGGCCCGGCGCTGGCGGCAGGCCCGGAGCTCGAGCAGTTCCGAGCGGGAGAGAAGGCCCACATCGTCGACCGCTCTCCCGGACTGCTGGTCGAGGAGCACGCCGAGGGGCTGTCCACCCGCTACAGCATCGCGGCGGGTGACGGGGCGCAGTCCTTCACGCTCGACTTCGCGAGCCCGCTGCGGGGCGCCCAGGTCGACGTGGAGGCGGAAGCTGGTCTGTCGCGCTTTCGCCTGTCCACCGCCCGGGTGAACGGCAGCCACGTGAGCGGCCGCTGGAACGTGCCCGGGGTGCGCCGGGTCGAAGTCGTGGTGCACCACCACCTGCGCGGCCGGCCCGCGGTCACCGGGCTCGCGGTGGAGCGGCTGGCGGTGGTCCCCGCGCCGGGCGCGTCACCCGGCACGCTCTACGTGCTCCACCCGGGCGGGCTGCGCCTCGAGCTCTGCGACGCTCCGGGTCGAGTCCTGGGCGTGCGGCTGCCGCTCGAAGGCTGGGTCAGCTCGAGGTGACGTGCAGCTCGTACGAGAGGTCGGCAGCGGTGGGCGAGACGTTGTCGAGCACGATGACGTACGTCCCCGCGGGCAGCGTCCCCTGGATCAGCGGGTCGGAGTTCGAGCCCAGCACCTGGTCGTCGTTGGTCTTGAGCCAGAGCTTGGCGTTGGCGTCGAAGAGCGACAGCCGGGCGTCGAGGTCCGAGGCCGGCGCCTTGTTCTGCGCCTTCACCGAGATCACCACCATGCTCGAGGTGGTGGTGGTGAAGCTGTAGAGCGCCTGGGCGGTGCGCGAAGGCAGCGTCGCGGTGAGGTTCGCCGGCAGGGTCAGCACCGACGGGGTCTTCGCTTGCCTGGAGACGGTGAGGCGGTAGTCGTAGGCCGGCCCGCCGAGGTGCTGGCTGGGCGCAGACACGTTGCGCACGTCGCGGACGAACACGTTGTACCGGCCGCTCGAGAGCGCGAACTGCTCCTGGGTCACCGCGCCCCCCACGGCCGCGCGGGCCACCAGGTTGGGCACCTTGTTGGCGTGCTCCGCGATGCCGAGGTGACCGGCGAGCAGCCCGCCGTCGGCCGCCTCGAGCTGCCACTGCCAGGTGTCGCCCGCCGAGAGCTGCACGGTGAAGATGTCGAGGTCGTCCGCCGGGTCGATGACGCCGCTCACGTCACCGGGAATGGCGAGGGCGTTGACGTCCGCGGCCTGCACGCCGTTGTTGGGCTCCTGCTCCCGCTGGTGACTGACGCTGCCGCCACCCGACGCGCTGCCGCCGCCCGACGCGCTGCCGCCGCCCGACGCGCTGCCTCCGCCCGACGCGCTGCCTCCGCC
>JAIBBQ010000025.1 GCA_019694595.1 Myxococcaceae bacterium | reverse complement strand
TGCCGCCCGCTGCGCCTCCACCTGCTGCGCCGCCGCCATCCGCCGCGCCGCTGCCGCCCGCGGCGCCGCCGCCAGCGCCACTGCCGCCGCCAGCAGCGCCGCCGCCGCCCCCGCTTCCCTGGCTCGGCAGGTTGAAGCAGTGGAAGAGGACACGGTTGTCGGGAGGCTCCGACTGCACCTCGAAGGTGATGCCCGGGCTGCCTGCCCAGCGCAGCGAGGTGACCACGCCGCCGTCGACGAAGGCGACGCGGCCTCCGTCGGACAGCGCGCCCTGATCCGCCGCGGCAGTGGTGCTGAACCCGCTGGGCGTGGGGGTCAGCGCGCCTCCGTCGGGTCGGGTCCGGGTGAAGGTCACCACGCACTGCCCGGGGCCGCTGCAGCTGACCGCGCAGTCGATCTTCGCCTCGACCCAGGTCACGTCGAGCAGCGGGCCGTTTCCGGACTCGCTCTCCTGGCACCCGAACAGATCGCCCGCGTCGAGCTCCTGGCCGATGAGCCCGAAGTTCGCATCGGGCTGCTCGAGCCACCGCTGGACCAGCCCCACCCCGACGGCATTGAACGGAACGGAGGTCGCGGTGCCTCCGTCCCCCGGGGGGAGCGCGCCGATGGCGTTGGCGCCGCGGTCGCCTGGCACCCCGGCAGCGCCGGACACCGACCAGCTGACGACGCCGTCGCGCTGGAGCCAGGTGGCCTGCTCGTTCCAGGGCGTGCGCATCTCGTAGAAGGCTTGCCTCGAGTTGCTCTCCGAGAACACGCCGCGCATCCGGAGCGTGGCCCCGAGCACCGTGGACCAGGGCGGCATCGTCCCGGCGACGGGAAACCGCATCAGTGCCGACGAGTGGTTGTGGTCGACGTTCGCGCCCGCGAAGCCGTCGATCTCCAGGCTGCTCTGGTTCCAGCTCACGGTCCTCGGGTCGGCGCCGCTGGCGATGGTGGTGTCGGTCTGGCCGGAGTACCCCGAGACGCCCTGCTGGAACGTGAAGGTGGTGCCCGCCACCACCACCACCAGCCGGGGCCGGGTGCTCACCTGGGAACGCACCGAGCTGAATTCCAGCGCGTCGCTCATCGCTGGCGATTCCAGAAGCAGCCCGGCGTTCGACGCGGGCGTGTCTCGCCAGGTCTCCACCAGGGTCGGGGTGATCGCCACACTGTTGAACCCCTGGGCGCTGGCCACGAACGAGCCCACCTGCAAGGTGCGATCGCTCCCTCCGTTCGCGCCAGGCGTCTGCCACGCGAGCGCCGCGGACGCCCGGTTCCACGTGGCCTCCCCTGACACGAAGGGCCGCGTCAGCGCGTAGACCTGGATGGTCGCCGGACTCGTGTTGCCCACCGAGAGCCGCAGCGTCGCGGAGTCCACCGTTCCGGCCGGCAGGCTGCTGACGTCGAAGCGCAGCAGCACCTTCGCCGTCTTGTCGAACGGGCCGCCGTTGCCCGCGATGCGGTCGCTGTAGCGGTCGGAGTAGTTCACCGTCGGCTGCCAGGGGAACTTGTTGCCGTCGCGCACGGTGACGTCCTGATCGGCGCCCACGCTGATCGTGCGCTGAGCCGCGGCCGACCCAGCGGCCAATGCCAGTGCGACGCAGACCCAGCGAGGATTCACGGAGCAGGAGCGTCTCACGCTTCCCGAGGCCTCGTCAGGGATTCCCCGTCACACTGACACCCACAGGCCACGCTCGCGGCGGACGAGCCCGCGCGCCTGCAGCACCTCGAGGTTGCCCAGCACCTCCGACAGCATCAGGTACAGGCGGCCCACGTCGATGCGGCGGAAGATGGCTGGCAACAGCGCGTGCACGCTCGCCGGTCCGCCCTCGCGCAGCCGCCCGAGCAAGATCCCCTGCCGGCGCTCGTAGAACGCGAACAGCCCTTCGAGCAGCGGTCGGTGATTGCGGAACGACGGCCCGTGACCAGGCACCACCACGTCGAGGTCGAGCGCCGCGATCCGGCGTGCGCTCTCGAGGTAGCTCACGAGCGCCCGGAACCGCGTTTCCCCCGCCCCCTGAGAGAAGTCGAGCAACGGGTTGGGCGAGACCTTGGCCAGCACGTGGTCGTCGGCGAACAGGATTCGTTCCTGTGCGACCAGGAGGCAGATGAGGCCGGGGGTGTGCCCCGGACAGTGGACCACCTCGGCGCTGAAGCGGGCGAAGTCCAGCCGCTCGCCTCCTTCGAGGATCGTGAGCCGCTCGCGGTCGATGGGCAGCGCGAGCCGGGCCCCCGAGCCCGTGGAGGCGATCAGCTCCTCGAGCACCGGCACCGGGACCCCGAGTTCCTCGAGGAAGAAGTCGCGGTGCTGCGCGAGCATCAGGCTCCAGCGCTCCTGGCCCAGCACCTTGGTCAGGTCGTCGCGGTGCACCAGCACCTGCGCCCCGGAGGCCTCGGCGAGGCGCTGCGCGTTGCCGTAGTGGTCGACGTGGCCGTGACTGATGACGATGCGCCTCAGTCGCTTCGTCGACAGCCCGAGGTCCGCGAGCCCTCCGGACAGCGCCGCCCAGCCCTGCTCCGTGGCCACGCCGGCGTCGAACAGGCACAGGTCGCCGCCCTGATCCTCGATGGCCAGCACGTTCGCCGGCCCGCCCCCTTCCACGAAGGGAAGCGGGATCTCGATGCGATGCACGCCGAGCGCGGTGAGCACCGCCTCGTCGACGGGCAGCGCCGCGTCCGGGCCTGCGTGGAGCAGGCTCACGAACTACTTCGCGGCCTTGATCGCCGTGCGCAGCTCGGGGAGCGCCTTGAAGAGGTCGGCCACCAGCCCGTAGTCCGCCACCTGGAAGATGGGGGCCTCGGGGTCCTTGTTGATGGCCACGATGGTCTTGGAGCCCTTCATGCCCGCCAGGTGCTGGATGGCGCCCGAGATGCCGGCCGCCACGTACAGCTGCGGCGCCACCACCTTGCCGGTCTGCCCGACCTGCAGGTCGTTCGGCTGCCAGCCGGCGTCGCACACCGCGCGCGACGCGCCGACCGCGGCGTTGAGCTCGTCGGCGAGCGCCTCGATCTCCTTGAAGTCGCCCTTGGTGCCGCGGCCGCCGGAGACGACCACCTTGGCCTCGGTGAGGTTCGGGCGGGCGCTCTTCACTTCCTTGAACTCGACGTGCTTGGTGGGCAGCTTGGGCGCCGCGGGCGCGAAGGCCTTCACCTCGCCGCCGCCCGACTTCTCGGCCGCGGGGAACTCGGTGGTGCGCACGGTGAACACCTTCACCGGGGTGTGCAGCTTGACCTCGGCGATGACCGCACCGGCCCACATCGGCCGCATCACGGCGACGTCGGCACCGCTGCCGGTGAAACCGGTGACGTCGGTGGCCATCGCCGCGTTGAGGCGCGCGGCGACGCGGGGCAACGTGTCGCGGCCCTGCGCGGTGGCGGCCGCGCCCACCCAGTCGGCCTTGATGGAGGCCGCGAGGTCGGCGATCGCCGGCGCCAGCGCCTCGGCCAGGCCGTGCTCGAGGTGCGCGGCGCTGCCGGCGTGCACCACCTTCACGCCGTAGTCCTTCACCTGCGCCGCGACGGCGCCGGCGTCCTTCGCCAGCACCACCGCGTGGAGCTCGGCGCCCGCCGCCTTGGCGAGCTGCGCCCCGGCGGTGAGCGCGTTGAGGGAAGCCTTGCGGAGGCCACCGTCCGGCTGGGTCTCGGCAACGATGAGCACGATGGGCATGGTGGTCTCCTTAGAAAGCCTTGGCTTCGTTCTTGAGCTTCTCGACCAGCGCCGGCACGTCGGCCACCTTGATGCCCGCCTTGCGGGCCGGCGGCGACGACAGCTTGGTCACGGTGAGCTTGGGCGCCACGTCGACCGCGAGCGCCGCGGGGGTGAGCTCCTCGATGGGCTTGGACTTGGCCTTCATGATGCCCGGAAGCGACGCGTAGCGCGGCTGGTTGAGGCGCAGGTCGGTGGTCACCACCGCAGGCAGCGAGCACTCCAGGGTGCTCAGGCCGCCGTCGACCTCGCGCACCACGGTGAGGCCCTTCTTGTCGGCGGTGAGCTTGAGGCCCGGCTGCTTGTTCTTCTCGGCGTCGGAGTCGAGCGCCTCGACCTTCGACGCGAAGGTGGCCTGGCTCCAGCCGAGGAACTCGGCGAGGTACTGGCCGACCTGGTTCTGGTCGTCGTCGATGCTCTGCTTGCCGAGGATGACGAGGTCCGGCTTCTCCTTCTCCACCACCTTCTGGAGCAGCCGGGCGATGGCGAGCTGGTCGAGCGCGCCGGTGTGGTTCACCCACACGGCCTTGGTGGCGCCCATGGCGAGCGCGTGGCGCAGCTGCTCGTGCACGTCCTTGGTGCCGATGCTCACCACCACCACGTCGCCGGTGTGCGCGGCCGACAGGCGCAGCGCTTCCTCGACGGCGATCTCGTCGAACGGGTTGATCTTGTACTTGAGGCCTTCGGGCACGATGCCGCTGCCGTCAGGCTTCACCTTGATCTTCGACTCGGGGTCTTCCACCCGCTTGGCGGTGACGAGGATCTTCATGGGCTCCCTTTCGAGGCTGTTCGACGCGCCGCGTTGATTACCGTGTCAACCGCGCTCCGCGCAACGAATTCGTACGCGCGCGCAGGCCAAAAAGAAGCCCCCCGGCGCACGCGGCGACGGGGGGCCTCTCTCACCGACGATTGAGCGCGCTACTCGTGGAAGCGCGTGACCCGGAAGTCGTCGTCGGTGGTGGTGGTGCCCAGGCAGTAGCCGCCCGGGGTGGTGGCCATCACCGGCAACCCGGTGAAGTCCATGCCCAGCTTCGCCGACACGGCAGGCACCGACTGGCCGCCGCCGTTGCCGAAGGTGGTGTCGAGCGCGCCGGCACCGGTGAACCGCAGCAGGTACACGTTGGCGTTCTGGCCCGAGACCTCGGTCGCCACGACCGCGACCACCTTGCCCGACGCATCGATCGAGACCTGGCTCACCGCTTCCAGGCCCGAGACGAGGTCGAGTTCCACGCGGCCCGAGGTGCCGAAGGTCGAGTCGAGCGTGCCGTTGGAGTTGAGCCGCGCCACCAGGCTCTTCGCCTTGGTGGGCTGCGCGAGGTTGGGAATGGAGTAGCCGCCGACGACGACCTTCCCGTCAGGCTGCACCGCGGCAGAGATGAACAGGTCGGCGCCGGAGGGCGACGACTTGTACTGGCCGTTGGTCCCGAAGGTGATGTCGGGCTGGCCGGCGTCGAGCACGCGGTTCACGGTGGCCGAGCTGCCGGTCGCGGTGGCCGCGGCGCCGACGACCACCAGGCCGTTGGGCAGCGACGCGCCACCGGACGCCGTCGCCGCGCCGTAGTCGAAGTACACGCCGGCGTCGGCGAAGGTGGTGTCGAGGTCGCCGTTCGGGGCGAAGCGGGCGACGAAGCCCGACGTGCCGCCGTCGTCGAGAACCGCGTCACCCACGACCACCATGCTGGTGCCCTGGGCGAACGAGGCGCGCGCGGTGGCGCCGCCCGCGGTGATGGTCGACATCGCGTTGTAGTTGGTGTCGATGAAGCCGGTCGCGAAGTTGAGCTTGAGGAGCCCGACCGCCTTGGGGCCGCCCATGCCGGTGTCCAGCACCCCGGTGAGGATCAGGCTGTTGCCCATCGTGGTCGCGCCGACGACCTTCTGCGTCCCCTGGCTCGAGGGGAGGAAGAAGATGCCGCCGTCCCAGATGTCGCTCTTGGGGGCGCCGGTGTTCTCGTCGAGGTGCATGATCGCCAGCGCGGTGTCGGTGCAGCCGCTGCCCGCCGCGAAGAGGCCCGCGTCGCCGGCGTACACGAGCGCCGACAGCGAGTCGACCGCCGCGCCGCCGCTGCACCCGAAGTCGTTCACCCGGCTGCCCGCGTCGCCGAAGGCCACGTCGAGCCAGCCCGCGTCGTAGGCCGCGTTGCCGCCGCCCATGCCGCCGCCGCTGGAGCCGTCGGTGCCGCCCCCCGTCGAGCCGCTGCCGCCGCCCGTCGAGCCGCTGCCGCCGCCCGTCGAGCCGCTGCCGCCACCCGTCGAGCCGCTGCCGCCGCCCGTCGAACCGGAGCCACCGCCCGTGGAACCGCTGCCACCGCCCGTGGAACCGGAGCCGCCGCCGGTCGAGCCGGAGCCGCCACCCGTCGAGCCGGTGCCGCCGCCCGTCGAGCCGCTGCCACCGCCCGTGGAACCGGAGCCGCCGCCCGTCGAGCCACTGCCACCGCCGCTCGAAGAACCGCCATCACCCGAGCAACCCGCTGCACCCAACACCGCCATCGTGGCCACGGTGGCCAGCACGAGCAACCGCTTCATCATGTCGATCTTCCCCTTGAGCAAAGTGCGCTGTGCACGAGCCCGTCAGGCTCGGCGCGCGGGAATTTGCCACGGAGTTGCAGATCTCCAAGGACTCTTCCGGGTGGAATCGAGCCATGGGGTGTTCATGTGTAGGCAACGGTCGGTGACCGGCGCGCGAAACCTGAGTGTCCCGCGTGGCCCCGAGGCGTGCTCCGAGGGAAATCGCGGTCGACGGAACGCGAATTCCGCCGTCCTCGGTGGCTCCGTACCTTGGGCGGCATGTCACCTGCCTTCGCCATCGGTCCTCCGCAGGAACCTCACCGCCATCGCCGCGCCGCCCTGCTCCGCCGCCACCCGGGCATCCGCGCGCTCGAAGGCCACGACGTGCGCACCGCGTGGGTGACGGCGGGCCTGGTCGCAGTGCAGCTCGGCAGCGCGGTGCTCCTCGAGGCGCTCGCCGGTCAGAGCACCGCCGGCGTGAAGACGCTGGCCTGCGCGCTGGCCTCGCTGCTGTGGGGGGCGATCGTCAGCCACTGGCTCTCGATGGCCATTCACGAGGCGACGCACGACCTCGCGCTGCGGACCCCACGGCAGAACGTTCTCCTCGGGTTCCTCGCCAACGTGCCCCTGGTGGCCCCGGTGGCGATGGTCTTTCGCCGCTACCACCTCGCCCACCACGGCAAGCTCGGCGCCCTCGGCGGCGACACCGACCTCCCCCACGCCTTCGAGGCCCGGCTGGTCGGCAACCGGCGGTGGCGCAAGGCGCTGTGGTGGGCGGGCTACGCCTTCGTCTACGTGGCGCGAGGCGCGACCTTCGCCCGGCGCCCGGGGAAGCTCGAGTGGCTCAACCTCGCGCAGATGGTGGCGGTCGACGCCGCGGTGCTCTGGCTCGTGGGGCCCACCGGGCTGCTCTACCTGGCGCTCAGCCTGATCTTCGGCCACGGGCTGCACCCGGTGGCCGCCCACTTCCTGCACGAGCACTACACGTTCGCGCCCGGGCAGGAGACCTACTCGTACTACGGGCCGCTCAACCGGGTGACCTTCAACGTCGGGTACCACGTGGAGCACCACGACTTCATGAAGGTGCCTGGCTGGCGGCTGCCGCAGCTCCACGCGCTCGCCCGCGAGGCCTACGCGCCGCTGGTGAGCCACCGGTCGTGGACGGCGGTGCTCTGGCGCTTCATCACCAGCCCCGCGCTGGGCGTCGGCAGCCGCATCGTGCGCGGGCCACAGGGAGTAGCGTGAGCGTCATGGCCAGGGACACGCTCTCGCCGCGCAGGGCGCCTCGACAGGACCGGTCGCGCTCCACGGTCGACGCGATCTTCGAAGCGATGATCGAACTGGCCGAGAAGCGCGCGCTCGACGAGCCGTCGGTGCAGGCGATCGCCGACCGCGCCGGGGTGAGTGTGGGGTCGATCTACCAGTACTTCCCCAGCAAGGGCGCCCTCGCCAACGCGCTGCTGCGCTACCACCTGCGCTCGCGCATGGACGCGCTGGAAGCCGCGCTCGCGCAGGTCCGGGGCCTCGACGCCGAGCTCGCCGCGCGCACGCTCATCGACGGGCTGGTCGGCACCCAGCGCACCCGCTCGCGCATCGAGCAGGCGATGCTGCGGTACTTCTGCCGCAACGGCGACCTCGGCAGCCTGACCGAGATGGACGAGCGCATGAACGCGCTGGTGGAGACGTTCCTGCGCTCGCTCGGCCCCGCGGTCCGGCCCGTCGACCCGGCGCTGGCGGCCTTCCTGGTGAGCAACGCCTTGCGCTCGGCGGTGCTGCTCGGACAGCTGCAGCGCCCCGAGCTCCTCGAGCAGCCGGCGTTCAAGGATGAACTCGCCCGCCTGGTGGTGGGGTACCTGAAGCCATGAGCGACCGCTTCGTGGTGGTGACGGGTGCCTCCAGCGGCATCGGCCGCACCAGCGCGCTCGAGCTCGCGCGCCGTGGCCACCGGGTGGTGCTCGCGTGCCGCTCGCTGGAGAAGGCGACGCCGGTGCTCCAGGAAGTGCGCCGCGCGTCGCCCACCGGCGCCGGAGAGCTCTTGCCGCTCGACCTGGCGAACCTGGCCTCGGTGCAGCGCTTCGCGCGCGACTACCTGGACCGCGGCTGGCCGCTGCACGTGCTGCTGAACAACGCGGGCGTCGCCGGCCACCGAGGCACCACCGAGGACGGGTTCGAGCTCCAGTTCGGGACCAACCACCTCGGCCACTTCCTGCTCACCGAGCTGCTGTTGCCGAGGCTGCGCGCGAGCGCGCCCGCCCGGGTGGTCTTCGTCTCCTCGGGCTCGCACTACGCCTGCAAGCGGCTCGACTTCGACGCGCTGCGCGGGCCCACCCGCACGCTCATCGGGCTCAAGGAGTACGAGGTGTCGAAGCTGTGCAACGTGCTCCACGCGCGGGAGCTGGCGCGGCGCGAAGGGCCAGCGGTCGCCACCTTCTCGCTGCACCCGGGGGTGGTGGACTCCGACGCCTTCCGCCGGGTGCCGGGGTTCATTCGCGCCATCCTGCGGCTGCGCATGATCTCCGACGTCGAAGGGGCGAAGACCTCGGTGTACTGCGCGACGCAGCCCGACCTGGAATCGGGACTCTTCTGGGACGAGTGCCGCCCCAAACGACCCAGCCCCCTGGCGCTCGACGATGCGCTCGCCAGGGAGCTGTGGGCGCGGAGCGAGGCCTGGGTGGCCCCGTTCCGCTGACCCGGCCGAGACCTCAGTAGAGGTAGTAGCCCTGCACGTCGACGACCACGTCGGTGGTGGTGCTGGTGTAGATGCAGACCGCGTCGGAAGCGTCGACCTGCACGGTCGCCAGGTTGGGAATCGCCACCTCGCCGCCGGCGAAGTTCAGGTTCGACACCACCGGCACACCGCCCGGCCGGTTGCACGGATACGCAGTCAGGAAGCCCGGCCCAGTGGGCGCGGCGGCGGTGATGTTGAGCACCACCGCAGCGATGGTGCCCGCAGGACGACCCGACAGGTTGGTCGGGATGCTGACCACCGTGCCACCGACGAGCGGCGTGGGGTAGGCCCACGAGCGGGTGTCGAGGAGCCGCGCCGGAACGACCGGAGCCATCTTCGCGCCGATGTCCTTGGCGAAGTAGCCCGCGACGTCGAGGATCACGTGGGCCGGCGTGTTGAGGTGGTACGCGACCGACTGGTAGTTGACCCCCACGCTGCTCGCGGCGGCGATGGTCTGGCCCGCCCTGAAGTTCGAGGTCGAGGTGGGCGGCATGCTGCTGTACCCCGGGTAGACGGTGAGGAAGCCGCCACCGATGCTGTCGGTGACCGTGGCATTCAGCGCCACCGCCTTCGCGGTCGCAGGGACCTGGCTGCCGAGCGCGATGAGCCCGTCGGTCAGCACCGAGGAACCGCCCTCACGCCCGTCGTACGCCCGGTACGGGCTCAGGGGCACGTACCCCGCCCCGGTGCCGTCGTAGTAGCCGGTCACGTCGACGATGATGTGCGTGCTCTGGTTGGCGTACACGCAGATGGTGTCACCCGACCCCACCGCGGTGACCGCCGAGTTGGCGATGTTCTGTCCCGCGGGGAAGTTGACGTTCGAGGAGCTCGGCATGGGTCGGTCGCACTGCCACACCCGCAGGAAGCCGCTCGCCACCGACTCGGTGGACGTGAGGTTCAGCTGCACGGCGACCGCGCTGAAGGGGATGCCGGTGCCACTGCCGCGCACCTTGATCTGCCGGGTCGAGCCGCCGATCAGCTTGCCCGCGCCGTTGCGGCTGTCGTGCATGCGCACCGGCGGAATGGGGTTGAAGTACCCGCGCAGCCCGGTGTCGGTGACGGCGGAATCAGGAGGCGTGTGCGAGCGCTGCCACTCCATCTCCGCCGCGTCGCAGTTCCCGCCGTTGTCTGTGCGAGCGAACTTGAAGGTCAGCGCCCCGGCGGCGGAAGTGTTTCCTTCGGTCTGAAGATGGAGGCACTGACCATCCTGCGCGGCCTTGGTGATGGCCTTCAGAATGTCCGACCCCGCGAAGCCGCCCACGCCGATACAGATCGCCGTCGTCCAGTTCGGAAGGTGCTGGAAGAGGTCCCAGTCCGCGCCGACCCCGTGGGGGAAGCACGAGCCGATCGCCTCGGCCGCGAACTTGATGCCTTGGCTCGGCTTGTCCCAGAGCTCCGCGGTCAGGCTGCGCGCGTACCAGTGATCACACTTGATGCCGCTGCAGCTGGAGATGATGCCGTCGTCCTTTCCGTCGAAGCCGAGCGACTGATCGCCCGAGACGCGGCCGTCGGCGCCGCCTTCTTCGGGCAGACCTCCCTGACAGGCGGAGAGCGCGAGCAGCGCGGCACAGGACAAGGCGGAGAAACGTCGAGGTGAGTTCATGGTGAAACGCTCCGAGGGGAAACGAGTTGTCCGCCTCCAGAGCAAGCGCCGTGCACGCTCGCGGCCCGAGAAAGATCATCGGGTTCGCGCGGCCGCCGTATGTCGCTGTCACACCCTCTGCGACATCACCCCACCGAGACACTCGAGCGGGCGAGACCAAGTGCCTCGATTCATTCGTGGGACGCGCCAACGCGCACTGTCGCACGCGGCGCGACACCGGTTCGAAGGCCGGTGGTGCGTCCATCGCCTTGCCAGAGTGCGGGGCGTGAGACGCACCAGCGGCGCAGTCCGGCCGGGCGCGACCTGGGCGCCCGGCGGGTCGACCTCACCCGCGGAGCAGCTCGCGCGCCATCACCACGCGCTGCACCTGCGAGGTGCCTTCGTAGATCTGCACCAGCTTGGCGTCGCGCATCAGCTTCTCGACGGGGTATTCCTTCGAGTACCCGTACCCGCCGAAGACCTGCACGGCGTCCGTGGTCACGCGCATCGCGGTGTCGGCGGCGAAGCACTTGCCGAAGCTCGAGATGAGCGTGTTCTTCTGCCCGGCGTCGAGCAGCCAGGCGCCCTGGTACGCGAGCAGTCGCGCGGCCTGGGTGTCCTTCGCCATGTCGGCGATCATGAACTGGATCGCCTGGAAATCGGCGATCGGCCGGCCGAACTGCTGCCGCTGCTTCGCGTAATCGATGGCGTGCTCGGTGGCGGCGCGCGCGATGCCCACCGCGAACATCGCGGTCAGCGGGCGCGAGTTGTCGAGCGTCTCCATGGCGATGCGGAAACCTTCCCCTTCGGCGCCGATGCGGTTCTCGACCGGAATCCGCACGTCCTCGAAGGTGAGCGTCACCGTGTTGGACGCCCGCTGCCCCATCTTGTTCTCGTGCTTGCCGGTGCTGAACCCCTTGGGGCGCCCTTCCATCACCAGGCAGGTGAGCCCCTTCTGACGGGAACCGGGGTCGGTGGTGACGAAGAGTGAGAACTGGTCGGCGTATTCGCCGTTGGTGATCCACTGCTTCTGGCCGTTGACCACGTAGTGGTTGCCGTCGCGCTTGGCGGTGCACCGCACGCCCGCCACGTCGCTGCCGGCGCCGGGCTCGGTGAGCCCGAAGCTGGTGAGCTTGAACTTCTCGGTGAAGGGGCGCACGAAGCGTTCCTTCTGTTCCTTGGTGGCCCCGATGAGGATCGGCAGGAGCGCCAGGTCGTTGGCGATCATCGAGGTCGCCATGCCCGCGCAGCCCCAGGACAGCTCCTCAGACACCAGGGCCTGGCCGAGGTGCGAGACCCCGATGCCCCCGAGTTCCGGCGGAATGGTCATGTTCAGGAGCCCGAGCTCGTAGGCCTGCTGGATGATCTCGCGCGGGAACAGGCTGTGCTCGTCGTGGTGGGCCGCCTTGGGCCGCATGACTTCGCGGGCGAACTTGCGGGCCGTCTCTTGCAGCGCCTTTTCGTCGTCGGAGAGCGAGAAGTCCATGCGCGCCCTAAAGCAAGGACTTGGAGCCGGGGCAAGCTTGCGTAAGATGCCGCGGCCGCCGCACCACCTTCCCAGGGGTCCCCCAATGCTCCGTCCGTCGCTCCGCACCGGCCTGTCGGCCGCTGTCCTGGCGCTCGTCGCCTTCTCCGCCTGCCCCACCGCCGGTACCGGCTCGCCGACGCTCGCCCTGACCGCCAGCCCGAACAAGATCGACGACCAGGGCCAGGCGACGACGCTCACCGTGGAGGCACTCGACGCCGACGGCAAGCCCGGCGCGGGCACGGTGAAGATCACCAGCGCCGCCGGTTCCCTGGTCGACGGGACCAGCGTCACGCTCGACGCCGCGGGCAAGGCCACCGCAATGTTCAGCTGCGAGGTGCTCCTCGACGCCAAGTGCAAGGGCCCGGTGCGCATCACCGCCGAGGCGGCCGCCAAGACCGGCACGCTGAGCACCACCACCACGGTGCAGGTGGGCGTACAGATGATGACCACCGACGCCGGCAAGGACGGCGGCTCCGACGCGGGCGTGGACGCGGGGGTGGACGCGGGCATCGACGCCGGCACCCCGTTCGACGCCGGCACGCTCGACTCGCTGGCGCAGGAATGCCCCGCGGGGAGCAACAGCCTCTACCTGGCCGGCCCGGACAACGGCTACGTCTTCAAGGGCGCGCAGCACGTCACCATGGCGAGCTTCCTCGGCGTCCAGCTCACGGCGGGGCAGAAGACCTCGACGGTGACGGTGATCCCCGACGCGCCGGTGCAGGGCACCAGCTGGTCGGTGGCGGTGGCGCCGCCGACGGGCATGACGCTCGCCGAGCAGACCTACGCCATGTCGCAGCGCTTCGCGGTGACCGGCGTCGGCGGCCTCGACGTCGGCGGCAACGGGCGCGGCTGCAACACCAGCACCGGTAACTTCAAGGTGCTCAAGTACGGCGCCCAGGGCTCGACGCTCACCGACCTCACGGTCGCCTTCCAGCAGTACTGCGAAGGCCAGAAGGACAACGTGCTCGTCGGCTGCGTGCGCTACTCGGTGCCCGTGCCCGACGGCGGCGTCGACGCCGGCTCGCAGACCCTGGTGCAGATCTCGACCAGCAAGAACGCGCTGGTGCTCAACACCAACGACAGCCTGACCGTGACCGCGCTGGTGACGGCCGCTGACGGTGGCCAGCCGCTGGCCGGCGTGCCGGTCGCGTTCAGCAGCACCGCGGGCGCCTTCGTCTCGGCGAGCGGCACCACCATGTTCACCGGCAACACCAACGACGCCGGCATCGCGCTCGCGTCTCTGTTCGCGGGGAACGGCGCCACGGGCGCGACCGCGAACGTGCAGGCGACCGCGCTCGACGGCACGGCGAAGACCAGCGTTCAGCTGGTCAACGTGGCGAGCATCCTGGTGCTCAACGACCCGCTGGTGAAGACCGTGCTCGGCATCCAGTCCTCGGGCCGCGACACCACCACTCCGGTGCTCTTCAAGGTCGTCGACTCCTCGAACAACCCCGCCCCCAACGTGCTGGTGAACTTCTCTGTGTCCGGAGCCGCCGGAGCCAACGTGACGGTGTCGGCGTCGTCGAACGCGCAGGGAATCGTCTCCACCACCCTGGCCTCGGGCGACGACATCGGCCAGGCCATCGTGGTCGCCACCGTCGCGGCGACCCAGGGCCAGCCGGGAGCAATCACCGCAAGCACGGGCATCTCCATCGTGGGCGGCAAGCCGTCGGACCGCGGCCTGGTGGTGACCTGCACCAAGAGGAACCTCGGCGCGCTCCACACGATCACCTCCACGACTCGCGCTGAGACCACGACGTGCAGCGCCCGCCTGTCGGACAGGTTCAGCAACTTCGTCGGGGTGAAGACCAGCGTGCAGTGGATGGCTGAGAAGGGGTCCATTGACGGGAACACGACGACGCCGGGCGGTACCGGAACCAACGCCGAGGTGGCGGTCGCCAACTACAACTCGAGTTCGTCGGACCTGCCCAACGACACCACCCCGCTGCCCGGTGAGCCGACCAACGGAGCCAAGAACCCTCGGGACACGCTGATCGCGGTGATCGCGGTCACCAGCGGCGAGGAAGAGTTCTACGACGGCTCGGGCACTTCGAACGGCGCCAAGAACGGCAAGTGGGACCCGGGTGAGTGGTTCGTCGATCTGCCTGAGCCCTTCATCGACGCCAACGACAACAACCAGTACGACAACGGCGAAGCGTTCCTCGACACCACCCACGTCGACTGTGTCACCGGGGCGAGCATTCCCAAGAACGGCATCTGGGACGGCCCGAATGGTTGCTGGGACGCCAACACCCAGATCTGGCGCGTCACCCACCTTCGCTGGAGCGGCCCACTGTCCACCGCGGCATCGACGATGGCCTTCTCGGTGTCGCCTCCGTGGAACGTCCCTGCATCTCCCGCGCAGCAGCTCATCGACTTCACCTGGGGCGACGACTACTTCGCCCCCCTCTCGGTCGACGGGCCGAGCATCACGGTGAACGTCCTCGGGGGCCGCGGCTCGGCGTCGGTGGTCACCGGAGGCATCAACGGCGACAGCCTCGGCATGAGCGTGAACTACCAGCGCCTGGAGTCCGCGCCCAACCCGGACGGCGGCGCCGAGCTGGTGGCCGGAGTCTGCAACGAGCTGTCGAACACCAGCACCACCGGGTACCGGTGCGTCCGGCAGACCTCGTTCACCTCGTTCGGACGTGGCGTGGGCGGCCAGCTGACGCTCTTCGGCGCCGGGCCCCCTGGCCCTTCGTCGGGCACCGTGCAGTTCACCGGCTCCAGCGCCCTGTCGACCTCGGTGCAGCGCAGCTACAGCGCCACCTTCCAGTGAGCCGCGGCGGGAGGGGCGATGCGTCGCCCTTCTGAAGCGCCATGAGCTGACGGGCCCTCCAGGTCACACCTGGAGCGGCCCAGCGGCAGGGCGCTCAACTTCCCGGGACGGCTACTTCGCCTTGGGGACCTTTTCCCAGTCGGCGAGGAACTTCTTGATGCCCGAGTCGGTGAGCGGGTGCTGCGCGAGCTGCTGGATGACGCTCAAGGGCAGCGTCGCCACGTGGGCGCCCATCAGCGCCGACTCGAGCAGGTGAATCGGGTTGCGCACGCTCGCCACCAGCACCTGGGTCGCGTAGCCGTAGTTCTTGTAGATCTGGCAGATCTCCCGGACCATCTTGAGCCCGTCCTGCCCGATGTCGTCGAGGCGGCCGACGAACGGCGAGATGTACGTGGCGCCGGCCTTGGCCGCGAGCAGCGCCTGGTTGGGCGAGAAGCACAGGGTGACGTTGGTCTTGATGCCCTTGGCGGTGAGCGCCTTGACCGCCTTCATGCCTTCGACGCCCATGGGAATCTTGACCACGATGTTCTTGTGCCAGGCGGCGAGGCCCTGACCTTCGGCGATCATCTCGTCGGCGGTGAGCGTCACGCACTCCGCGGAGATGGGCCCGTCGACGATGGAGCAGATCTCGAGGATCGCTTCCTTCATCGGCCGGCCGGTCTTCGCGAGCAGGCTGGGGTTGGTGGTCACGCCGTCGACACAGCCCATGTCGTTGGCGGCCCGGATTTCCTTCACGTCGGCGGAGTCGATGAAGAAGCGCATGGCGACGATCCACCACACGCCGGGCACTGGTACAAGGCGCGCGATGCGTGCCGCGCTCGCCTACGCCCGCCAGGTGCTCCGCCAGGAAGCCGCGGCCATCGCCGCCCTCGAAGGCCGGGTGGGGCCCGCCTTCGAGCGCGCGCTCACCCTGCTCCACCGCTGCAAGGGCCGGGTGGTGGTCAGCGGCATCGGCAAGCCGGGCTTCATCGCCCAGAAGCTGTCCGCGACGCTCGCCTCCACCGGCGTGCCGTCGCACTTCCTGCACCCCGCCGAGGCCGCCCACGGCGACCTGGGCCGCGTCACCCGGGACGACGTGGTGGTGCTGCTGTCGAACTCCGGCGCCACCGAGGAGCTGGTGCGCCTGTTGCCCCCGCTCAAGCGGCTGGGCGCGAAGTGCATCGCCATCACCGGCGACGACAAGAGCCCGCTGGGCCGCGGCGCCGACGTGGTGGTGGCGCTGGGGCCCATCGACGAGGCCTGCCCCATCGGCCTGGTGCCCACCGCCTCCAGCGCCGCGCTGCACGCCATCACCGACGCGCTCGCCATGTCGCTCGCCCATGCGCGCGAGTTCTCGGCCCACGACTACGCCCGGCTCCACCCGGGCGGCACGCTCGGCCGCGCCGCGCTCGACGTCGGCGCCCTGATGCGCACCGGCGAGTGGCTCCCCCTGGTGCGCGAGGCCCAGCCCCTGAGCGAGGTGGTGGTGGTGATGACCAACACCCGAGGGCGCCCGGGCGCGGCGCTGGTGGTCGGGCGGCGGCGCGAGCTGCTCGGCATCTTCACCGACGGCGACCTGCGCCGGCTCGCCGAGCGCCGCACCCTCGACTTCTCGGCCGCGGTCAGCACCGTCATGGCCAGGCGCCCCAAGGTGGTGCTCCCCGGCACCCCGGTGCTCGAGGCCGCGCAGACGCTCAAGGAGACCCAGGTCGACCAGCTGCCGGTGGTCGACGGCCGCGGCCGCGCGGTGGGGCTGCTCGACGTGCAAGACGTGCTCGCCGGCGCGCCGCCGGCGCACCTGGCCCCCGCCTCGCGCAAGCGGCGCTGAAGGCCGCTACAGCTTGCCGCTCAGCTTGGGCGCGTAGGCGGGCACCGTCTCCGACAGCTTGGCCCACAGGCGCTTGGCGCCGTCGGCGTCGCCGTTGGCCTTGAGCGAATCGCCCAGCGCGTCGACCGCCGCCGGGTCCTGGCAGGCCACCGACCAGATCTGGTTCGCCATCGGCTTGCCGAGGCCGACCAGGCTCCACGCCATGCCCGCCTTGGCGCGCGCGTTGTCCGGCTGCACCGGCACCACCCGCTTGTAGGCGTCGAGCGCCTGCTGGTACTGGCCCTTGGCGAGCAGGCCTTCGGCGTCGGCGACCAGCTTCTGCAGGCCCTGCTCGAGTTCCGGCGTGCGCTCCACGTTCTGCATCGCCTCGATCATCTCCGGGGTGAGCTGCGGCATGCCGTTGCCGCCCCCCTGCTGGGCGAAGGGCGGCGTCTTGCCGCCGCCGAGCATCGGCGCTCCGGCGACCCCGGCGTGCGGGTCGACCTTGTCCTGGTGCTTCTGGGGCTTGAGCTTCGAGACCCCGCCGGCGGCGATGGCGTCCTTGGTGCGCGCGAGGAAGCTGCGCGCCTGCGCGGCCTGCGGCGCGGTCGGGTAGTCGGACAGGAAGCGCTCGAGCTCCGCCTGGGCGAGCTTGAGCGACTTGAGGTCGTCGCCCCGCAAGTCGAGCAGCAGCGCGCCCTTGCCGTAGCGCGCGTCGGGGTTGGACTCGAAGAGCTCGAGCGCCCGGGTGTGCACCGCGAGCGCCTCTTCGGCGTTGCCGAGCAGGAACAGCGCGTGCGCGAGCAGGTTCTCGAGCTCGATGAGCGGCAGCAGCGCGGCCCGGGCGCACGCCGCGGCAGCGGCGACGTCGGTCTGCGCCTTGGCCTTGGCGGACAGCTGGTCGAAGGTCACCTCGGGCCCGGCGAGGCAGCCGACGCTGCCCGACGGCGGCATCGGCTTGCTGCCCAGCGCCTTGCGCTTCTGCAGGTAGAACTCCCGCATCGGCTTGGCCTGGGTGAGCGCCTGCTGCAGGAAGACCTCCGCGTCCTTCGCGCGGCCGTGCGAGAGGTACAGCTTCCCCAGCGATGCCGCGAGCTCGAAGCTCTTCGCCTTGTCCTTGAGGTCGCCCGAGGCGTCGAGGCGCTTGATGAGCTCGTCGGCGCTGGGGGCCTCCCCGGGGGGCGTGGCGGTGGGGCCAGCGCCCGTCGTCGGGTGCCCGGGCGGCAGCACCGCTCCCCCGGCCGCCGGGGCTGCGCCCGCCATCGGCGGGTGGTTGGGCGGCAGCTCGGCGTTGGGGGCGAGCGGGGCCTGGCTCAGGACGACGAGGAGCGGAAAGACCATGCCCCGTCGCTAGCACATCTGACGTGCCCGGGAGCGCTCACCGCGCGAAGGCGCCGAAGAGGTCGACCACCAGGTCGGTCGCCACGGTGCTGAAGACGCAGACCTGGCCGCCGGCGGACGGAGCGACCTGCACCAGCGTCGCCGAGATGCGCCCGGGCCGCAGGTTGCCGTTGGAGGTGGTGCCGCGCTGCCCGCAGGGCGAGACGGTGAGGTAGCCCGCGGCCTGTGGGTTGACCGCGGTGACGTTCAGGGTCACCGCCTGGGTGCCCGCCGGCAGCCCGGGGAGCGCCGCGAGCGACAGGCTCACTTCCTGGCCGGCCGCGAGCGTGCCCTTCCATTCCCCCGCCCCGGACCGGGTGTCGAGCAGCCGCGTCGGAGCGGCGGCGATGAACGGCGCCCCGCCGCCGGCGAGGAACCAGCCCTGGAGGTCGAGAACCACGTCGACCGCCACCTTGGAGCTCACGCACACGTTGGGGCCCAGGCCGACGCTGGTGGCGCTGGCGATGACGTCGCCGGCCACGAAGTTCACCGTCGAGGTGCCCGGCGCGCCGCTCGGCGATGCACAAGGGAACACGGTCACGAAGCCCGCCTGGCTGGGGCCGACCGCCACCACACCCAGCGCGGCCGCGGTGGCCCCCGCGGGCGCGTTCACCGTCACCATGCGGACCTCGCCCGGCTGCAGGCGCCCGCTTTCCCGGCTGTCGAACAGGCGTGCCTGGGCCGCGACGAAGCCGGAGCCCGAGGGGCTGAAGGTCCCGGTGACGTCGGCCACCACGTCGGTGGTGGTGGAAGCGAACACCGTGCCGAAGCCGGCCTGCACCGGCGCCACCGCGCCACTCGAGATGGGCGTGGCCGCGCCGAAGTTGAGGCTCGAGGTCTCGACGCCGCGGCCGGGCGCGAGGAGCGCCAGATAGCCGTTGCCGACCGCGTTGACGGCGGTGAGCTGAAGGGAGACGGCGGTGGTGCCGGCCGGCGCCACTCCGGTCAGGTCGAGCGCCCGGGTCGAGCCACCCGTCACCTTCGTGGAGTCGCGAGAATCGAGCACCCGCGTCGGGGCGATGGGGGTGAAGTACTGCGGCGCGCCCAGCGCCGTGAAGCTGCCGGCGATGCCCCCTGCCGGTACCGCGGCGGTCGACAGGCCCGCCAGCGTCTTCAGCGCGTCGAGGTCGCCGTTGAAGAAGTCGAGGTCCACCGGGCCGGCGACGCCCGCCATGCGGCCCTGGTCGCCGCGGTACTGCCAGAAGGCCATGGTGGACCAGCCGAGCGGCATCGGCGGGCAGCCCGAGCCGTAGTACGCCACCACCAGCGGGTAGCGACCGAAGGCGGCGCTGCCCACGTGCGGGTCCCACCACCACTGCGCGGTGTAGATGGTGGGCCGCTTCCCGGTGCCCTGCTCGATGAGGTCCAGGTAGCGCTGCAGCCGCTGGGCGATCTGCGCCTTGGTGTAGCGGGGCGTGCTCAGGTCCTCGAGGTCCGCCATCACCGGCAGGTCGCCGGGGCCGAGGCGGCCGACCGCGCTCACCGCGTTCGAGGCCTGCACGTCGGGGTCCACGTTGACGCGGAAGAAGTGGTACGCGCCGCGAATCAGCCCCGCGTTCTGCATGCCCGCCCAGTTCTCGGCGAAGCGCGTGTCGCGGGTGGTGCCGTCGCCGATGCGGGTGTACGCGAAGGCGTTGCCGGCGGCCTTCACCGTCGGCCAGTCGACGCGCCCCTGGTACACCGACACGTCGATGCCGCTCAGGCGCGACGGGCCCAGGCACGCGCGCAGCTCCGACAGGGCCTCCGCCGGCAGCGCGTCTTCCCCCGGAGTCCCGGACACCGACAGGTCGCACGCCGAGAGGCCCAGCATCACCACCATCAAGACTCGCTTCATGTCGTCGCTCCCCTTGCTGCTGCGCGGTCAGTCGCGCCTCTCAATATTCGAGAAAGGGGATTCGCCCGCTCGGGGTGTTCTTGCAAACGCGATTCGTGGAAATCGTTCGCTCGCGTGCCCCGGGCCACATGAGGCGCGGAGGCGTCGGCAGAACGCGCTCACCCCCGCGCACATGCACACCCATCGAAGCGTCACGCCGCGCGCGACAGGACCTGCGCGCGGATGCACCAGCTGGAAACGGACGACACGTCGAGCGGGCGACGGGCCGCACGCGCGCGGCGTGCGGCACGCCCATGGTGCTTCCGCGAGTGGAGCGACTCGCGTCGACTCAGGGCGCGGTCCAGCGGACCTCGGCGTGGTAGCTCGCCGCGGTGTAGCCGGCGACGGCGACGAAGGCCTGCGACACGTTGGCGGGCACGGTGAGTTCGCACTGCTCGCTCGAGCCATCGAGGTACGGACGGCAGCTGAAGGCGGTGCTGGTGGGCGCGCTGCCGAAGCGCACGTAGAGGTCGGCGTCGCCGGTGCCCGACAGCACCACCGAGAACGTGGAGCCCGGCTTCACCGCGAAGGTGGGCAGGAGCGCGCTCTGCCCCTTGGCCAGCGAGCCGTCGAAGCCCTTGGTGCTCGGGCTGCCGGTGGCCGGCGGGGGGGTGACCGGACCGGGGCCCGAGACCTGCGCGGCGCCGTAGACCGCGCGCACGCCGGCGATGTCCTTGCTGGTGAGGTTCAGCGTCCAGTCGCCGGTGCCGTTGCACTGCGGGTAGTGCATCACCGAGGCGGAGTCGTAGGTGGTGAGGGCGCGCCAGTTGCGGTCCTCGAAGCAGGCGCCGGCTTCCGGCCGGGTGTGCTCGTGGCGGAAGCCCAGGGTGTGGCCGAGCTCGTGCCGCAGCACGCCCACCAGCGTGGGGTTGCCGCTGGAGAAGAAGGCGGAAGCGTCGATCTCCACGCTGCGCGCCGAGCGGGGGTCGTTGGGGAAGAACGAGCGGGCGACGAACTGGCCGTTGACGTTCACCGGCCGCACGTCGAAGACCACCGCGGTGTTCCGGGTGGTGCAGCTCCCGTCCTGCGAGGGCACGTACTGGTAGCCGACGTCGGCCACCGTCATCCACGCGGCGGTGGCGTCGGCGAGCGCCTGCACCACCTGCGCCTTGCGCGCCCCGAAGGCGTCCGACACGCAGTACGTGAGGCTGCGCTTCTGGCCGTCGGCCCATCGGGTGTCCACCCCGCCGTGGCTGTCGATGACGAGCGAGTGCTCGCCCGCCACCACCGCCTCGTAGAACGCGCGCAGGTTCTTCCACCCCACCACGGTGGTGTCGCCGTCGACGAGGAAGAGGTCCTGCTCGGGCGCCTGGTACACCCGCGAGAGGAACTCGCTCCAGGTGAGCGCGCTCGACTGTGCACTCGAGTTCCCATCGGAGGAGATGAGCGCTTCTTGCCCACCACAGGCGGCGAGCAGCACGACGGAGGCGACGGCGGCGACGCGAGGCATGACGAGTCCCTTCCGGGCGGGCGCCCGGTGTTGTTGTTCGCGGTGCAGCGGCAGGAGACGACGCGGCCCAGAGCAACTCGCCGGCCAACCGCGCAACTCGCTGGATTCAGCGCGAAGGCGCTCGCGTCGCACCCGCGCCCACGCGCGGCACCCGTGAGCCACCGTTTGTCAGCACGTTTTGCGCGCCGCGACGTCGCGCCGTCGTTCTCCGCAGTTGCGCGCGCGCGCCGCTGTCCGGCGATCGATCAACCCACACCGTCGCCGTGTCGCCGCTTCGGACGCGCGACATTTCAATGCATGCGCGCCTGATGTCGCGTGGCGCGTGCGCGCGCGGAAGCAGCGCCTCTTCAGAGCGCGGCGAGCAGCGCCGCGATGGTGCGACCGTTCGCGGGATGAAGCAGACCGGGCGCGAGCTCGGCGAGCGGCGCGAGCACGAAGCGACGCGCCGACAGTCCCGGGTGTGGAACCACGAGCGTCTCGGTGCGCACCACCCGCTCGCCGTGCAGCAACAGGTCGAGGTCGATGGTGCGGCTCTCCCAGCGCGGCGCCGGCGTGCGGCCGAGCTCGACCTCCATCGCCTTGAGTGCCTGGTGCACCGCCTCGGGAGACTCGAGCGTGAAGAGCTCGACCACCTGGTTGAGAAAGTCCGGACGCGGCGTCGGGTCGCCGTCGGGGCGCAGCGCGGGGGTCTCCACCACGCCCGAGGCACGCACCAGCGTGAAGCGGCGGGCGAGCGCGGCGCGGGCGGCCGCGAGGTGCGCCGCGCGATCGCCCAGGTTGGAGCCCAGGCCGACGAAGACCCGGCTCACGCCTTCTGGACCGGGTTGCGCAGCACGCCGATGCCGTCGATCTCCACTTCGACCACGTCGCCGTCGCGGATCGGCCCCACGCCCGACGGAGTGCCGGTGGCGATGAGGTCTCCCGGCAGCAGCGTCATCACGCTCGACATGAAGGCCACCAGCCGCGCGGGGCTGAAGACCATGTCCGAGGTGCGGCCGTCTTGCTTCACCACGCCGTTGACCCGGCAGCGCACGCGCAGGTCGGCCGGGTCGAGGCCGCGCACCATCCACGGGCCGGCGCAGGCGAAGGTGTCGTAGCCCTTGCCGCGGGTGTGCTGCACTTCCCGCTTCTGGATGTCGCGGGCCGTGACGTCGTTGAAGCAGGTGAGCGCGAAGATGCCCCGCGCCGCCTCGGCCTCGCTCGCGCGGTGGAGCCGCTCGCCGATGACCAGGCCCAGCTCGGACTCGTGGTGCACTTCCTGGCTCTCGGGCGGCAGCACGATGGGCGCACCGTGGCCGTTGAGCGCGGTGGACGGCTTCAGGAAGATCAGCGGCTCCGCGGGCACGGGCTTCCCCATCTCCGCCGCGTGCTGGCGGTAGTTCTGGCCCACCGCCACCACCTTCGACGCGTCGCTGCACGCGAGCAGCGTGGCCCCGGCCAGCGGCGCGCTCACGTCGGTGCGGCGCGCGCCCGCCCACCACGGCGCGCCGTCGAGGAAGTGGAGCGCGTCGCCTTCGACTTCCGCCCAGCGCGGGCCGGCGAGCGTCTGCACCCGGGTGTAGCGGCTCACGCGAGCACGTCGGTCATGCCGTAGAGGCCGGGCGGCTTGCCCACCGCCCAGGCGGCGGCGCGCAGCGCCCCGCGCACGAACTGCTCGCGGCTCGAGGCGCGGTGGCTCAGCTCCAGCCGCTCTCCGTCGCCCAGGTAGAAGACGGTGTGCTCGCCCACCACGTCGCCGCCGCGCACGGTGGCGACGCCGATCTCCTGGCGCGAGCGCTCGCCGACCTGCCCTTCCCTCGCGGTGCGGATGACGCTGCGGGGCAGCCCGCGGGCCTTGGCGATCTCCTCCGCCAGCCGCAGCGCGGTGCCCGACGGCGCGTCCTTCTTGTTGCGGTGGTGCGCTTCGACGATCTCCACTTCGAAGGCCTCGCCGAGCCGGGCCGCCAGCTGGGCCGCGGCGGCGATCATCAGGTTCACGCCCACCGACATGTTGGGCGACATCACGATGGCCACCGACTTCGCGTGGACCAGCAGCTCGGCCTTGTGCGCCTCGGTGAAGCCGGTCGACCCCACCACCAGCGGCACCCGGGCCGCCGCGCAGGCCGCCGCGTGGCGCAGGCTCGCCTCCGGGCTGGTGAAGTCGATCACCACGTTCGCCCTGGGGGTGAGCGCCGCCTGGAGCGAGTCTTCCACCGACACCTCGAGCATGCCGAGGTGGGCGGCCAGGCCGGCGTCGAGCCCCACCGCGGTGCTGCCCGGCCGCTCGGTCGCCCCGGCGAGCACGAGGCCCTTGGTGTCCCGCACGCCCTTGACCAGCGCGCTGCCCATGCGGCCGGTGACTCCGGTGATGACCACGCCCAGCTCTGCCATGTGCGGTGACTCCTCGCGACGAACGGTGAAACGACTATCGCCGCCGCCGCGCCGCCGTCAAAGGTCAGACGCGCGGCAGCCCGGCGAGGAACGCCGCCACCACCGCGGCCGTCTGGGCGGGCGCTTCCACCTGCGGGTAGTGGCCCGGGCCCGGCAGGTACGCCAGCGCCGCACCGGGAATCTTCTTCACCTGCAGCTCGCGCAACACCGCCGGCGAGAGGAACGGGTCGTCGGTCGCCAGCACCAGCACCGGGCAGCGGATCTGCTCGAGCTCGGGCTCGAAGCTCGCCCCGGTGAAGGCGTCGTAGCCCCCTTCGATGGCCGGCGCCTGCTGCGCGAGCGACATCGCAACCAGGGCCGCGAGCGCGCCGGCGGGCAGCTGCCGGGTCGCCTGCCGGTAGATGGTCTCGAAGGCCTGGGCGTCGCCCGTGGCGCCGCGGAAGAGCGCGCGCACCGGCGGCGGCAGCGGCAGGCCCCGCGCCGGCACCGCGCACACCAGCACCGCGCCGTCGAGCTCGCCGGGCGCGCGCGCCGCCAGCAGCTGCGCCACCTGGCCGCCCATCGAGTGCCCCACCACGGCGTAGCGGCGCAGGCCGAGGTGCCTGGCCAGGGCGCGCACGTCCTGCACGTGCCGCTCGAGCGCAGCGCCGGTGGCGACCCGGTCGGAACCGCCGGTGCCCCGGAGGTCGACGGCCACCAGGCGCAGCGGCTCGTCCTTCAGCGCGGCGAAGAGCTGGTCCCACACCGCGCCGTCGGTGGACCACCCGTGCACGAAGAGCACCGCGCGCGCGCCCTGCCCCTGCTCGCGGTACGCGAGACGGACCCCGTCGTCGGTGGTGAAGACTGGCATGGCGAGAAGGACTCCCCCTGGAACGTCTGCCCGGGGAGGTAGCGCACCCCGGGCCCAACCCGCAACCTGTCTGGGTGTTCAGATCACCTTGAGCCGCTGCAGCTCGGCGCGGAGCTTCTGCGCGTTCGGCTCGGTCATCGGGGTGAGCGGAGGGCGAATGTCGGGGCCGAAGCGGCCCATGAGCTCGAGCGCCTTCTTCACCGGAATGGGGTTCGATTCCACGAAGAGCAGGCGGTGGAGCGGGTTGAGCAGCACCTGGAGCGCCCGGGCCTTGTCGATCTGCCCGCCGCGGGCCGCCGCGACCAGGTCCGCCATCTGCCGTGGCACCACGTTGGAGCTCACCGACACCACGCCCTTGCCGCCGCAGGCGATGAAGGGGAGCACGGTGAAGTCGTCGCCCGACAGGAGCGCGAGGCGCTCGCCCACCAGCTCCACCAGGTCGATGGTGCGCGAGGCCAGCCCGGTGGCTTCCTTGAGCGCCACCACTTCCGGCACGTCGCACAGCCGCAGCACGCTGTCGGGCAGCAGGTCGAAACCGGTGCGGCCCGGCACGTTGTAGGCCATCAGCGGGAAGCCGGGGTGCGCCTTGGCCACCAGCTGGTAGTGGAGCACCACGCCGGCCTGCGTGGGCTTGTTGTAGTACGGCGTCACCACCAGGGCGCCGTCGCAGCCGAGCTCGCGGGCGACCTTCACCCCTTCGATGGTCTCCGCGGTGGAGTTCGACCCCGCACCGCCGAACACCGGGGCCCGCCCCTTGGTGTGCTGCACGCAGACCTCGATGGCGCGGCGCCGCTCCGCCGGGGTCATGGTCGCCGGCTCGCCCGTGGTCCCCATGGGAATGAGCAGCTGGGTGCCGCTCGCGAGCTGGAAGTCGATGTGCTTGCGGTAGGCGTCTTCGTCGAGCGCACCGTTCTTGAACGGCGTGGCGAGCGCCGTCATCGAGCCTTCGAGCTTGAGCGTCATGTCGTCTCTCCGCGCATCAGGTCGTTCACCGTCTCGCGCTGGCGCACCACGCGAAACTTCGAGCCGCGCACCAGCACCTCGGGGGCGCGCGGCCGGGAGTTGTAGTTGCTCGCCATGCTCATCGCATAGGCCCCGGCGGTGCGCACCACCACCAGGTCGCCCTGCTCGAGCGGCGGCAGCAGCCGGTCCTTGCCCAGCACGTCGGCCGACTCGCAGACCGGGCCCGCGACGTCGACCTTCTGCCGGGCGCCGGCCCGCGGCGCGACCGCCTCGATGCCGTGGTACGCCTCGTAGAGCGCCGGGCGCATGAGGTCGTTCATCGCCGCGTCGACCACCACGAAGCGCTTCGCCGGAGTGCGCTTGCGGTACAGCACCCGGGTGAGCAGCACCGCGGCGTTGCCCACCAGCATGCGGCCCGGCTCGACCAGGAGCGTCGCCCCCAGCCCGCGCAGGGGCGCGCTCACCACCTGGGCGTAGCGCTCCACCGACGGCGGGCGCTCGGCGCGGTAGGTGATGCCCAGCCCGCCGCCCACGTCGAGGTAGCGCAGCGGGAACCCGGCGGCGCGCAGGTCGCGGTACATCGCCGCCACCGCGGTCACCGCTTCGCGCATCGGCCGCTCGTCGGTGAGCTGCGAGCCGATGTGCGAGTCGATGCCCACCGCGGTGAGCCCGCGCAGCGTGCGGCTGTGGGCGTAGAGAGAGCGCGCTTCCTTCAGCGGCACTCCGAACTTCGACGTCTTGAGCCCGGTCGCGATGTACCGGTGGGTGCGCGCGTCGACCTCGGGGTTCACCCGCAGCGCGAACGGCGCCTTGCGCTTGAGCCGGCGCGCCACCTCGTCGAGCGCCTGGAGCTCTTCCGCGCTCTCGACGTTGAAGAGCGCGATGCCGCGCCGGAGCGCGAGCGCCATCTCGTCGCGCGTCTTGCCCACGCCCGCGAACACCACCCGCGCCGGGTCGGCGCCCGCGCGGCTCACCCGTTCGAGCTCGCCCCCGGACACGATGTCGAACCAGGCGCCCTGGCGGGCGAAGAGCTTCAGCACCGCCAGCGTGCTGCAGGCCTTCACCGAGTAGCAGAGGTGGTGGTCGATGCCGTGGAAAGCCTGGGACAGCACCGCGTAGTGCCGCTCCAGCGTGGCCGACGAGTACACGTACGCGGGCGTGCCCACGGCCTGCGCGATGCGCGAGAGCGGCACGCCTTCGCACCACAGCGCGCCCCGGCGGGACTCGAAGTGGTTCACCGCGCGGCTCCGCAGCAGCCGGCGTCGGCGGGCTCCGGCGCCGCCTGGGTGGGCGGACGCGGCGGGCCCTTGATGCCGCAGGCCGCGAGGAGCCCCAGCAGCGCGAGCGCGCGCAGCAGCACCGCCCGGCTCAGAAGTGAATGCCGACCACCGCGCGCAGCGCCTGCGCGGAGTCGAGCGTGGTGGGCGCGTTGGGGCGCGGGTCGGCGAAGCCACCGAGCGGGAAGAGGATGCCCCAGCGCAGCTCGCCGAAGAACCCGTCTTCCGTCTGGTAGCGCGCGCCCACGTTGAGCTCGAGGCCCAGGTTGGCATCGGCCTGCACCGTGCCGTTGGTCAGCACCTGCGCCGACGGGGTCGACTCGGCGAAGACCGCGCGCGAGTAGATGCCGGCGCCGAAGACGTGGAAGCCTTCGGTGATGCGGTAGTCGATGGTGGGCTTGAAGTAGACGGCGTCGGTGACGCCGCCCAGGATCTCCCGGAAGAGGATCATGTCCACCCGGTAGTCGCGGTTGAAGCGGAAGTTCTTGATGGTGCTGTCGGTGCAGCCGCCGGTCGACTGGCAGGCGTACTGCGGGCCGTCGATGTCGCCGTACTGGGTGTTGTTGTCGGCGCCCGAGACCTTGCGGCGCGGGTAGTTGCCGAACCCGGGCGCGGGGTCGCCCGACGCGAAGCCGATCTCCCCGCCGACGCGGAGCGCGCCGTCGAGGAAGCGGTACTCGCCCTGGAGCACGCCACCGAACTGGATGACGCCCAGCGCCTGGTTCTTGCCGGGGAGGAAGGCGTCGGCGCCGGTCTCGGCGCGGTTGTTGATGTTGCCCAGCACGCCGGCGAACTCCGCCTCGATGCGGAAGTTCTTCCGCTCGAGCTTGAGCCACAGGTCGGGCATGAACAGCGAGCCGTTGCGCGGCACGTAGGCGCCCGCGTTCGGCGCCACGGTGCCTTCGTCGATGAAGGCCTGGCCGTAGAAGTCGGCCGGGTCGTTCTTCTGCACCCGGTAGGTGAAGTGGATGCCGTAGTTCAGCACCGTGCGGTTCGCCTCGAGAATGGCCTTGGCCTGGCTCTCGGTGTCGCGGCGCGCGATGGCGAGGATGAAGCTGTGGCTGTCGTCGCTCTGCGAGAGGTCGAAGGGCGCCCCGCCGGCGATGCGCGCCGACGCGCCCTCGGCGTTGAAGTCCACCATCGGGCTGATGAACCAGCCCTGGAACGGCTCCGCGACGAACATGATGCGGTCGACGGTGTCGCCGAAGTCGCAGTTCTCGCAGCTGCCGTCGTTGTGCAGCATGCCGAGGCCCCAGTGGCTGCCCATGCGGCCGAACCGCAGGATACCGACGGGGGTCGAGACCTCGCCCCACACCCGCTTGAAGGCGATGGAGTCGGCCAGCGCGTTGATGCCCGACTTCGGCGCGCTCTGCGACTCCGAGAAGATGCTGAAGGCGTCGCGGTCCCAGCCGTAGTTGTTGAGCACGTTGCGGCTGAACGCGTAGTCGGGCGTGGAACCGAAGAGCACGTTGTCGAGCGCGTCGACCTGCGCGCGGATGCGCACTTCCGACGAGATGTTGAAGGTCGGCTCGAAGCGGAAGCGCATGTTCACGCCCGCGTTGGTGCGGTCGCGCTGGCTGATGGGCGAGCGCGGGAACACCGTGTAGCCCGACGGGTCCGCCTGGCGGCCGAGGTCGAAGCGGTGGAACAGCTCGGGCCGGATGCGGAAGTACCCGTCCGGAACGAAGGTCTCGAGCTTGCGCTTCTCGTCGACGAATTCCTCGCTCCAGCCCTGGGCCACCGACTGGTTGGCGGCGTTGGCGTGGACCTCGTCGCGCAGCGCGGCGAGCTCCTTGCGGGCGGCCTGCAGCTCGGCGCGCAGCGCTTCGGTGTCACTGAGCGCCGCGGCGGGCACGCCTCCGTCCTGCGCCTGGGCGGCAAAGGGCAGAAGCGCGATGGCGATCAGCGCAGCGAGGCGGCACATGGGGACCTGACTCCTTCGTCGAGGACGAGCGACGGGGCCTCAAAGCACCGTGCCAGGAAGGGGCCAAGCGAAAACGTCAGTGTTTCTTGGGGGCTTCCCGGCCCGCCCGGCGCCTACTGCAGGGTCACGGTGAGGTCGACCGTGCCCTGGCCGGCGGCCGAGGTGGACGAGACCCAGACCCAGTAGGTGCCGGCGAGCGCTCCCGGCACGTTGAGCGAGAGCTGGCCGCCGTCGCCGTCGGCCCCGCAAGCCCCCGCGGGCTCGCTGGCGCTGGGGCACGAGGGCCCCTCGGTCACCGCCAGCGCGAAGCCGAAGTTGGCGACGCCCACCACCGAGAGGTTGCCCGTGGTGGGCGTGGTGACCTTGAGCACCACGTCGTGGCCCACCCCGGCGTCGGAGCAGCTGGGAGGGCGCTGCCGGGTGGCCTCGGTGCCCGCCAGGCTCACCATGGTGCTCGCGGTGAGCGGCGCGCCACTCAGCGTGAGCGGCAGCGGGTTCTCGCACCACTCGCCAGCCACCGGCGCCTTGAGGCTCACCGCCATCTCGTACGGGCCCTTCTGCGTCTCGCAGTCGACCACCAGGTACCAGCGCCCCTGCGGCAGGAGCAGGTGCGCCACCACGGGCGTGTCGCTCTTGCTCAGCCCACAGAAGGTGGACGTGGGCGCGCTGCAGGAGGTGCGCACCATGAGCTCGGGCCACATCGAGGAGCCCGAGGTCCGGTGCAGGTCGACGTCGAGCACCCCGCCGCCGTCGAAGGCGTAGACGAGGTCGGGCCCCGGAGAGACGGACCCGAAGCCCATGCAGGTGGTGGCCACGTCGTCGCGCGTGCCGGTCAGCGTCCCGGTGACCAGGGCGTTTCCGGTCGAGAGGTCGAGCGGGAACGGGTCGCTGCACGTCTCGCCCGAAGGCCCGGCGTCGACACCCGCGTCGAGCCCGCCGTCGCGGCCCCCATCGCTCCCCCCATCGAGTCCGCCGTCGCGCCCCGCGTCGGCCCCGCCGTCACTGCCGCCATCGAGGCCACCGTCGCGCCCGGCATCGGCGCCCGCATCGACGCCGCCATCGCGCCCGGCGTCGCTGCCTGCGTCTGCGCCGGCATCGAGGAAACCGCCGCCGTCGCCCGCCAGGCAGAGCTGCAGTCCCTCGTCGCAGGTGAGGCCCGTGGGGCAGCTGCCATCGGGCCCGCACTCGAAGACCAGCCCGTCGGTGCGGACGCAGGTGCAACCGGCGGTGGTGGCCAGGGCGGCCAGGGCGAGCCACTTCATGGAGGCATTGTGGCTCAAGCGGGGGCCAGGTGCGCGGGGCTCGCGGGGGCTAGTCGAGGGTGATGGTGACGGACAGCGCGCCCTGCTGGGCGGGCTCGGGACTCGACAGCCACAGCCAGTAGGTGCCCGCGGGAGCGGCAGTGACCGCCACCGCCGCGGGCCCGGCGTCGGCGGCGTCGCACGCGGCGAGGACCTCGGTCGCGGTGGCGCAGGCCGTTCCGCGGGTGAGCGCCAGCGCGTGGGTGAACGGCGCGCTGGCGGTGACGCCGAGGTTCCCCGCGCGCGGCGTGACGAACTTCACCACCAGGTCGTGACCGGCATCGCCGGGAGAGCAGCTCGGCGGCCGCTGGCGCTCGTCGATGGTGCCCGCGAGGCTGATGGTGCCCGAGAAGCCGCCGTCGAGGAGCGCGAGGCTGGCGGCGAAGTCGCACGACTCTCCGCTGACCGCAGGCACCAGGGCAGCGTGGAGCGCGTACGGCCCGGTGAGCCCGGAGCGGCTGTCGACGACCACGAACCAGCGGCCCGGGGCGAGCAACACCCGGCCACCCACGTCACAGGAACACTGCACGCAGAGCTCGGCGCTGGTGCCGGCGCAGGTGCTGCGCACCATGAGCTGCGGGTGAATGCCGCTGTCGGGCAGCCGGTCGACGGAGGCCGTGAACACTCCACCTCCGTCGAAGGCGTACACGAGGTCCGGCGCCTGGCTCGGAGCGCACGCCGCGAGCACGTCGTCCTTCGCACCGACGAGCGTTCCCGTCACCACCGCCTCGCCGTGCGCGAGGTCGAGCGGAAACGGCTCGTCGCAGGTCTCCCCGCTCGGCATCGGCCCCGCATCGAGTCCCGCATCGGCGCCCGCATCCACTCCCGCGTCCTTCCCGGCGTCGACGCCCCCCGCGTCGGCGCCAGCATCGACTCCGGCGTCCACCTCGGGGCCGCCGTCGGCCGCCTGCCCCGCATCCGCCGGCAGACAGAGCTGGCTCGGCGCATCGCACCGGCGGCCCGCCGGACACCCGCCGTCGGCCTCGCAACCGAAGGTGAGGCCGTCGGTGGCGACGCACTGGCACCCCGTGAGCACGAGCGGCAGCGCCGCGAACCACCTCATGCCGACATTGAAGCACCTGCCGGCGTACGACGCGCGCGGGCGAACGACCTTCAGCTGGAGAAGGCCACCGCCGCCCCGCCGTACTCGTGCGAGTTGAAGTACCGCTGGAGCTGCTCCGGGGTGAGTGAATGGCAGTCGGTCGACGGGTCGTTCACCAGGAAGTTGCCGTTCTTGTCGATGCCGGTGACGACGATCCAGTGCCCGCCGGTGACACCGTCGTTGAAGCTCGCGTTCTCCAGCGTGACGCCGCGGTTGCCGTTGGCGGCCACCAGGTGGCCCTGCGCGAGCTGGCTGCGGATCCAGTCGAGCTGGGCACCCCACACCGGACCGTAGGACGTGAGGCCGGCGGCTCGCCCCATCGCCGCCACGGTGTCGGCCCCTGCCCCGTCGGCACCCACGCCGCCGAGCCGCCGCACCTCTTCCACCGTGTCGCCGTCGCGCCAGCCGGCGAACTTGCCGAAGGCCTTGGCGATCATCGCCACCGACGTCGGCCCACAGTTCGACTGCGCGTTCCAGTCGTCGGCGCCACCGTCGCTGGTGAGCTGGTTGATGTACGGGACCGGCCGGACCTGGCCGTCCTTCCCCGGGGCATTGGCCACCTCGCCCGCCAGCACCTTCTTCATCTTGGCCCGGGTGGCGCTCCCGCACGCGCCGCTCACGTGGAGCCCGTGGTCTTCCTGGAACTGCTTGGTCGCCGCCTCGGTCTTGCCGCCGAACACACCGGGGTGCGCGTCGACCGCGGCCTGCGAGAGGTACCCGGCCTCGACCAGCTTGGCCTGCCAGGCGCGCACCGACGCGTTCTTCATGCCGCGCTTGATGGTGTGGGCGTCGAACTGGGCCAGCTCGTCGAGCGCCTTGCGCATCGCCGCGCGGGTCGCGTGGTCGGTGATGCCGGTCTGCGGCAGGCCGTGCTCGCGCTGGAAGTCCTTCACGCCCGCCTGGGTGCGCGGCCCGAAGATGCCGGGGCCGGTGTTCATGCCCGCCTGGGTCATGTACCCGAGCGCCACCAGGTCGTCTTGCAGCAGCCGCACCGCATCGCCGCTGTCGCCGCGAGAGAGTTCCTTGGCGCTCAGCGTGTACGGGCTCGCCACCACCGCCTTCTTCGCGCTGGTGGCGACGAAGGCGTCGGCGGCCTTCTGGAGCGCGGCCGTGCGCTCGGTGCGCGCCAGGCTGGGCGCGATGGGCGGCTCGAAGGCGATGGGGCTCTTGCGACGGATGGTGGGAGACGACATGGCGGGCTCCTGGCGGCGAGTTGCGCTCTCGCCAGGCAAGACGACGGCCCCCGCGCGGCTTCCAACGTGGGGCGCTGTAAAGGGCGTTGAAGCGCCCGGCCCGGCTCAGCTTTCGCCGGGACCGAGCCAGAGGAACCCGCTCACGCCGAGCGTGGCCGCCGACAGCAGCGCCCCCACCAGCGCGACGCTGAAGGCCGCGTTCGCCGAGCCAGCGAGGGCCTGGGCATCGGCCTGCGGCAGGCGGGAGGCCTCCAGCCCGCCCACCTGGGAGCGCGAGGCGTCGAAGCGGCTCTTGAAGACCAGCCCCGCGGTCAGGCTCGCCAGGCTGCCGGCCGCGAGCGCGCCGGCGATGCCCAGGGTCACCTTGGCCGGCAGGTGGCTCGGGGCGGCGGCCACCTCCACCGCCTGCGCAGGAACGGCCGGAGTCTCGGGCGCCGCCACCGGCACGAGCTTTGGCGTGGGCGAGACCTCGGGCTCGGGCACGTCGGGCACCTTGGGGCGCAGCTGCGCGGCGAAGCTCTCGAGGAGCGGGGCCACGGCGTCGCTGGTGCCGGCGGTGCCCGCGCGGTGGCCCACCACCTTCGCATCGGCGGGAGAGATGGCCTCCACCGCCACCGCGAGCTGGCCCGCCACCCGGCCGAGGTCGACAGAGACCACGAAGTACGACTGCAGGAGCGCGCCCAGGCGGGCGACGCAGCTGCGCTCCGCGGCACACGACTCGGGCCGCGACGCACCGAGCGCCTTGAGCCGGGTCGCCACGTCGCCCGGCATCGCCGCGGTCATTCCCTGGGCGCGCAGCGCGAGCACCAGCCGCTCGGCGATGGCGGTCTGCTCCTGGGGGCTCACGTCGACCGCGCGCGAGACGACCACGTCGACCGGGCGGGTCGCCCCCAGGGCGAGCAGCTGGACGCCGAGCGCGAAGGCGAGCACGGCCCCATCGTTTCGCGCCTGGCGGCGAAGTCAACCGGGGACGCCCCGCTTCAGCGGCGCGGCAGGTACTTGCGCTCGAGATCCGACAGCGAGGCGTCGATGGCGCGCAGCTGGGCGTCGGTGCGCGCCGACGCGAGCTTGCCTTCGGTCTCCCGCAGCACGGCGGTGACCAGCGCGTTGGGGGGCTCGCCCGCGGGGGTGCGCTGCTTGAGCCGCGCCTGCAACTGCTGCAGGTGCCGCCGCACCTGGACCTTGAGTGGCTGGGGCACCCGCGCAGGCTCGAGCCCCGCGTCCTCTTCGCCTCGCGTCGGCTCTTCACCCGCGTCGACCACCACCTCGTCGGGCACGACGACCGGCACCAGCGACGGGCGCCGCGGGGGCGTCACCTGGAGCTCGTCGGCGGTGGCGAAGCGCTGCACCGCGGCGCCCAGGAGCAGCGCGCTCACCAGGCCCACGCCGAGCAGCACCCAGGTCCAGGTCCGGCGCGCCGGCTCGTCCGGGGGCCGCCGCGCGGTGACCTCGTCGATCTGCGAGATGCGGCGCAGCTCTTCCTGCACCTCGGTCACCGACGCGGGCCGGGCCGCGGGGTCCTTTTCCAGCAGCCGGGCGATGAGCCCGTCGAGCGCCGGCGGCACGCCCGCCACCAGGCTCGAGAGCCTCGGCGGCTGCTCGTTCACGTGCGCCTGGAGCAGCGCCTGCACGGTCGGGCCGTCGAAGGGGCGCTTGCCGGCGGCGAGCTCGAAGGCCACCACGCCCAGCGCGTAGAGGTCGGCGCGGGTGGTCACCGGCTGCGCCTTCACCTGCTCGGGCGCCATGTACGCAGGGGTCCCGATGACGTCGAGGCCGATGCGGGTGTGCCCGGTGTTGGTGCGCTCGCGCCGGGCCAGCCCGAAGTCGAGCAGCTTCACGTACGGACTGCCGTGGGGCGGCTCGACGACGAAGAGGTTCGACGGCTTGAGGTCGCGGTGCACCACGCCCGCGGCGTGCGCGGCGCCGAGCGCCTCCAGGATGCCGTCGAGCAGCACCAGCAAGGGCCCCAGCGGCAGCGGCGCCTGCTCGCGCACGATGCGGTCGAGCGCGCGGCCGACGAGGAACTCCATCACCAGGTACTGGCGGCCGTCGGCCAGCTCGCCGAAGGAGAAGATGTCCACCACGCCGCGGTGGCCGATGGAAGTGACCGCGCGCGCCTCGCTCACCATGCGGCGCATGTGGGTGGGGTCGGCGGCCAGCTCCGGCCGCAGCACCTTGATGGCCACCGGCTTCTGGATGACGGGGTGCACCGCCCGGTACACCAGGCCCATGCCGCCGCAGCCGATGAGCGCTTCCACCTCGTACTCGCCGATCCTCTGACCGATGAGCTCGGCCGCGGCCTGGGCGCGGGCCTGGTACGCCTGGCGAATCGCCGTCGGCGAGGTGGACAGCGTCGAGTCGCCCACCATCGTCTCGTGAATCTGCGACGCCAGCGAGGCCACCTCGCGGCAGCGCTCGCAGCCTTCCAGGTGCTCGCCCAGGCGCGCGTCTTCCTGCGAGGCCAGCCGGCCTTCCAGGTAGTCGAGCAGCGAGTTCTCCGAAGGACACGTCATCGAGCGTCTGCGCTTCCAAACGGTAGCCCACGCCCCCGCCCGCGTGTCAGCCTGGGCGCGTGGCCGACCGCCTCGCCCTGCTGTTGCCGCACACCGCGCCCGCGGTGCGCACCGCCCTGAAGGCGCATCGCGACGCCGGCGCGCTCGTCGACGGCTGGCTCGCCGAGGCCCGCGCCGGCTGGCCCGACGGCGACGCCAAGCAACTGACCGAGCGCCTCGGACAGCTGCTCACCACCGCCGCGCTGGAAGACCCTTCGTCCTTCCACGCGGGCGACGTGGCCCTCGCGCTGGGCTGCCTCGAGCAGGACCGCGGCGCCCTGCGGCGGTTCGACGCCGAGGTGCTCGGGCCGGTGGTCCGGCAGGTCGGCAAGGGCGACGACGAGCTCGCGCAGCGGCTGCGCGAGAAGCTCCTGGTGGGCGCGCGCCCCCGGTTGCTGGAGTTCGCCGGCCGGGCGCCGCTCAAGCGCTGGCTCGCGCTGGTCGCCAAGCGGGAGCTGGCCGACCTCAAGCGCGCGCCGTCGAACCGCGAGGTCGGCGGCGAGGTGGGCGCCCAGGCGCTCTGGGACCTGGTGACCAGCGACCCCGAGCTGTCGGCGGTGAAGGCCAACGCCCGCGCCGCGCTGGAGCGCGCGCTCACCGACACCCTGGCGGCGATGAGCGAGAAGGACCGCGACCTCCTGCGCGCACATCACCTCGAAGGCGTGCCGCACGGCGAGCTGGGCAAGCGCCTCGGCGCGCCGCGCAGCACCGTCGCGCACTGGCTGGAGCAGGCCCGGCAGCGGTGGCTCGCGGCGGTGAAGGTGCAGCTCCACGAGCGGCTGGGCCTCGACGGCAGCTCGCTCGACAGCCTGCTCGGCCTGGTGGGCAGCCGGCTCGACCTCTCGCTGCAGGGGCTGCAGCGCGGGTGAGCCGCCCGGGTCGTCAGGGCGCCTTGGGGCCCTGGCGCAGCTCGGTCAGCACCCCGTGCGCACCCTTGGGGTGCACGAAGGCGATGCGCGCCCCGCCGGCGCCGATGCGCGGCACCTGGTCGATGAGCTGAGCGCCCTGGGCCTTGAGCTTGGCGAGCGCCGCGTCGATGTCTTCCACCTCGATGCAGATGTGGTGGAGCCCTTCGCCGCGCTTCTCGAGGAACTTGGCGACGCTGGAGTCGCTCACCGTGGGGCAGATGAGCTCGATGCGGCCGAGGCCGTGGCCGTAGATGGCGGCCTTCACCTGCTGGTCCTTCACCTCTTCCTGCTCGTCGGGCACCAGGCCGAAGGCGTCCTTGTAGAAGGCCATCACCTGATCGAGGTCCTTCACCGCGATCGCCACGTGGTCGAGTCCCTTGGCCTTCATCGCTTGGCTCCCTTCGGCTGGCACTTCGGGCAGTAGTGGGTGGTGCGGCCACCCTGGGTCATCGACTTCACCGTCGTCTTGCACTTGCGGCACGGCGTGCCGGCGCGGCCGTAGACCAGGAACGGGTTGTCCGAGCCGGGCTCTTCCACGTAGCGGATCTCGTCGGAGTCCTGCTCCACCAGCGCGAAGTCGAGCGCCGCGCGGATGCCCTGGGCGAGGCGCTTCCACTCCGCGCTGGAGAGGCTCCCCGGCGCCCGCGCGGGGTGCAGCCCGGCGCGGAAGAGCGCCTCGGCGGCGTGAATGTTCCCCAGGCCGGCGATGCGCTCCTGGTCCATCAGCGCGACCTTGAGCGCCTGCCGCGACGGGCCCACGAGCTCGGCGAGCGCCCTGGCGTCGAGGCCTTCGACGAGCGGGTCTCGCCCCAGCTTGGCCACCGCCTTCAGGGTCGGGAGCGTCTTGGTGGGCGCCGGCTCGATGTGGCCGAACATGCGCGGGTCGCGAAAGTGCACCACCTCGCCGCTGTCGAGTTCGAAGCGCGCGCGGCTGTACGGCTCGGCCTGGCCCTGTGGCCGCTTCACCAGCTTGCCGGTCATGCCCAGGTGCATCACCAGGCCCTGCTCGCCGAAGCCCAGCATCAGGTACTTGCCCTTGCGCTCGGCGCTGGTGAGCGGCCCTGCGAGCGCCTCGAAGCGCGCGCGCTCGGCGCCGCGGAAGACGCGCGACGGCGTGCCCACCGCGCGCACCAGCGAGCGGCCGTCGAACCAGCGCACCAGGCAGCGGCGCGCGATCTCCACTTCGGGAAGCTCAGGCATCGTGCGCCGGCAGGTACCACGGGCCCTTCACGGGGGGTAGCGCGCGCGGAGCTTGGTAGGCTCGAGCGCAACGATGCGCTGGCTCCTGCTCACCCTCCTCGCCGTGGCCCCCAAGGTGGACCTCACCGCCTGCGACGACGAGCTCGCGGAGTGCAAGGAGACCTGCACCGTCGACTTCGGCGGAGTGACCGACCTCAAGGCGCGCGAGCGGCTGCTCAAATGTCGGCAGCGCTGCGACGGGAAGGACGCCGCCTGCCGCGAGCGCGTCTACGCGGACCAGGCCACCGCCGAGAAGGCGGAGAAGGCCGACCAGGCCCGGAAGGCGGCGCGCGAGGTGCCCGACGCCGGCCGTGAAGCGCCGCTGGTGGTGCGCCCGTTCGACGACGAGCCCGCGCGGCCGCGGGAAGGCCGCACCCCCATCGAGAAGGTGGCCCAGGCGGATGCCGGCGTCACCGCGCGCGTGCTGCCGGTGGTGGAGGAGCCCCGCCGGCTCAAGGAAGTGCTCCCCGCAGACGGCTGGGAAGCCCGGCCCGACGCCGGCAAGCGTTGAAGGCTCAGGACATCAGGGGGCCGCGGCGCGGGGCGACCGGTGCGGACGCCACCGGCTCGTCGGCCACCGTGCGCTCCGGCAGCTCGGCGGACACCGCGCGGTGCGCGCGCTCGAGGAGCTCGCGCATGGCGGACTCCTTCACCGTGGCCAGCCGCACCACCACCCACGGGTACTTCAGGTAGTGGTCGGTCACGAAGAAGGTGCGCGGGTCCAGGCCGAGCAGCACCTCGCGCTCGTCGAACGAGGTCTTCACCACCACCGTCTTGCGGTCCTCGCGCAGGCGCGCGAGCAGCCGGCCGCGCAGCTTGAGCGCGGGCGTACCGTACGACGGCGAGGTCTCCACGCCCTTGAGCTTGAGGCCCAGCGCGGCGACCTGCTCGAAGCTCAGGCCCTTGGCGGCGCGCGACTTGCCCTTGCCGGTGACCTTGGCGGTCAGCCGCGAGCGCAGCGTCTTCGACAGCTTGGTCCACCGCACGCCGCGCACCGCGCCGGCCAGCGCGAGGCGGGTCTGCACGTTCGCCTCGTCGGGGAAGATCTCGGTCACCCGGGCGAACGCGCCCTCGTCGCCCACCGCTTCCAGTTGCCCCACGGTGTCGATGCCCACCCGCTGCAGCCGGCGGCCCAGCGTCACGCCGATGTTCGGCGCGTCGGCCACGCTGGCGCTCTTCTCCAGCTTCCGGGTTCGGCGAGGGCGAACGGGCAAGACCACGTCAGTCTACCAGCGCTCGCTCAGGGACCTAAAAACCGGGACAGCGCCCAGGCGGCTGCTTCTCGCACCTTGGGGCTGTCGTCCCCACACAGCAGCTCGAGCACCGCCCGGGCGCGCACGTCGCGCGCGGCGCCCAGGGCGTACGCGGCGTTGCGGCGCAGCCCGTCGTACCCCGCGCGGGCCAGCGGCGTTCCCGGCACCAGCGCGTCGTACTCGGCGCGGGTGAGCGCGGCGAGCTCGGCGGTGCCCTTGGTGGCGAGCGCGCGCGGGGCGAAGCGCTCGTGGGCGCGCAGCGGGGCGTCGTTCAGCGGGCAGACCTGCTGGCAGACGTCGCAGCCGAAGACGATCTCTTCCATCGCCTCGCGCAGCGGCCCGGGCACCGCGGCCTCGTTCTCGATGGTCTGGTACGAGAGGCACGCGCGGGCGTCGACCACCCGGTCCTGCACGATGGCCGACGTCGGGCAGGCGTCGATGCACAGCCGGCACTTGCCGCAGCGGTCCTCGGCGGCGGGCGCGGCGTAGGCGTCGACCTCGGCGTCGAGGAACCACACCGCGAGCACCACCCAGGAGCCGAAGCGCGGCGTCACCAGGCAGCCGTTCTTCGCCACCACGCCCAGCCCCGCGCGCACCGCCCACACCTTCTCCATCACCGGGTTGGCGTCGACGCTGCCGTAGTCGTGCACCGACGGCGCCCCGGCGCGCAGCTGGCGGCGCAGCGCGCGCAGCCGGTCGCGGTGGGTGGCGTGGTAGTCGCGGCCGCGGGCGTAGCGTGCCACCGGCGAGGCGGCGTCGTCGCGCCAGTAGTTGCTCGCGAGCGCCACCGCGGTCCTCGCGCCGGGCAACAGGCGCCGCGGGTCGAGCCGCTCCTCGAGGCGCTCCTGCATCCAGTCGAGGTCGGCGTGGTGCCCCTGCGCCAGCCAGTCGGTGAGCGCCGCCGGGGGAATGGGCTCGGCGCGCGCGAAGCCCACCAGGTCGAAGCCCGCGGCGGTGGCCCAGCCGGCGAGCTGCGCGCTCGAGAGCACGCTCACCCCTTCGACGGCACCCACGGCACGTCCTTCACGCCCGCGCGGTGGTTGGCCACCCGCGCCATGGTGAAGAGCAGGTCGGACAGGCGGTTCAGGAAGACGATGGCTTCCGGCCCCACCTTGCCGGCGCGCATCAGCGGCACCACGCGGCGCTCGGCGCGGCGGCACACGGTGCGCGCGAAGTGGAGCGCCGCTGCGGCCGGGGTCCCGCCGGGGAGAATGAAGCTGGTGAGCGCGGGCAGCTCCTGGTCGAAGCCGTCGATGGCCTTCTCCATCGCGGTGGTCCACTCGCCCTTGAGCTTGGGAATGGCCGCCTCGGCCTTGGAGCCCGCGGGGGTCGCCAGCACCGCGCCCAGGGTGAAGAGCTGCGACTGCAGGTCCTGGGTGAGCGCGTCCATGGCGCCCAGGCCGTGCGCGCGCGCCACGCCGATCGCCGCGTTGAGCTCGTCGACCTGGCCGTACGCGTCGACGCGCAGGTCTTCCTTGCCCACGCGGCCGCCGCCGAAGAGCCCGGTGTCTCCGCCGTCGCCCGTCTTCGTGTAGATGCTGGTCATTTCAGGGAACCTCCGCCCGTTTCTCGCGCCCGAAGATGACGAAGAGGTGCCAGGCCAGCGCGTAGCCGAGCGCCACCACGCCCACCGCGAACGCCCAGTTGAGGTCGTCGCCGTAGGCCAGGGGAAAGGTGTGGCCGGAGACCATGAAGAGGAGCACCGGCACCGAGAGGTAGGCGTTGTGCTTCGAGCGCAGGGCCGCGAGCGCCGGCACCGCGGCGTCGGGCGCGGGGGCCTTGCCCACCAGGCCGCGCAGCACCGCGCGCTGGGCCGGCCAGATGCGCATCCACACGTTCATCATCATCACGCTGCCCAGCACCGCCCCCACGTGCAGGAACATCGCACGCCCGCTCATCACCCGCGCGAGACCGAAGGCCATGGCGCCGATGAGGGCGAGGGATGCGACCATGAACGCCGGGCCACGGCGAACCAGCGGCGTGCGAGCGAAGAGGTCGTAGACGAAGAAGCCGAAGAAGATGAGGCCGAAGCCCACGCCCGCGGCCAGCCCCTTCTGCGCGGGGGTGGCGTCGAAGGGCACCAGGAGCCCCCCGAGGTGGAACACCAGCCCGACGAGGAGCACGCCGGTGAGCCAGGTGAAGAAGGCGCCGGTGCGAAACACGTAGAGCGCGCGGGTCATCAGCTGCGGCATGACCTTCTTGCGCGTCTCGTCGTCGAAGGTCTTCGCGGCGTGCGCGTTGACGAAGTTGAAGAAGTACAGCTGGCCGACCCAGAGCACTCCCGCGACGACGTGGACCCAGCGCAGGAAGACGTCGAGCCACTGCATCAGCGTGGGGTCCATCGGCGGGGTGTATCTAACCCACCGGGCCCAAGGCAGCGCCTCCAAGTCGCGCTCGTCGCTGGGTGACGCGAGGACCAGGCCCGGGAGGTCAAGCGGACTTACAAGGCGCCTCCGGGGCGCCTGGCTCGTCCATTCCGACAAATGACCATGCGTCGACCGTTGGCGGGGCTCATCGTGGCGTGGCTCGCTGCCTGCGGCGGCGCCATCGATGCGGTGCCCGACGAGCCATGGATGCCGTACCGGCCGGCAGACCCGGCTGGCGACGCAGGCGAGGAGCCACCGGGCACGGACGCCGGCCCGGACGAAGCGCTCGACGCCGGGCCCGATGCCGGTCCGGGCGAGCCCGGGCACCTGCCGGACGCCGGCCCGGCGACGGGCGGGCATGACGGCGGCGGTGTTCCCGCGGATGCCGGTGCTCACGATGCCGGGCTCGCCGACGCGGGCCCTTCGAGCGTGGGCCCCTGCCCCAAGGAAGGAGGACTGTTCTGCGGTGGCAACGGCATCGCCGGCAGCCCGTCGACGCTCTACGTCTGCAAGAGCGGTCAACTGGTGCCGAAGGAGGTCTGCGCCCCCGGGCCGTGTCAGGCGATGCCGGCGGGCGTGCCGGATCAATGTCCGGGAACGCTGGTGGTGCCCGCCTCGCTGGTGACCCTGCTGTCGCCCAAGCCCTACGTCGAGGTCTCGTGCGTGGCCGCGACGTACCCGGGCTGGCCGTACCCCGCGAAGCGCTGCACGTACACCTCGGGGGGCATCACCACCTCGGTCACCGTGGCCGACCCCACGCCCGACCGCGTCGCGCGGTGGGTGGTCGACTCCGCGACGCTGATCCCCGCGCTGCAGAAGCTCAAGGGCACCGCGCAGAGCGACTACGAGGCGGGCCTCAAGGCCATCGGCCTGGCGATGCTGTACCAGAGCTCCCGCATCTTCCCGCTCACCGGCGGCATCATCGAGAACATGGGGAGCGGCTACGTGAACTACCCCTTCGAGAAGGGCATCACCCAGGGCTGCAGCAGCGGCTGCTACTGCCGCATCAACTCGCTCCACCGCACCGAGTGGTGCACCTACCAGGCCGGCATCGGCGCGCAGACCAAGACCCAGTGCCTGAACCAGGTGGGCTCGAGCGGCCTCACCGCGGCGTGGGGCGCGGAGTGCCTGGGCAACCACGTGCGCTCCTGGAACTCCGACGTCAACGCGCACTTCCGCGCCAAGGCCTTCGTCGCCAACCAGTCGGTCGCCTCGCGCTGCCCGCCGGGGGCCTGCACGCCGGCCCAGGTGGTGAGCGCGGTGAAGACGGCGTACGGGCTCTGAAGGTTTCACCCGGGCGGGGGCGCTTCCGCGCGCCTTCAGTCGCCGGGCTAGCGTCTGCGCGATGGAGTCGACCCTGGTCACCTCGGTGCTCGCGCTGCTGGAGCTCGTGCTGCCGGTGGTGGTGGTGATCGTCGCCGTGAACTGGGTCGCGGGCCGCGGCCAGCGCGCCCGGGCCAGGGGCTTCATGGCCCTCTCCGAAGGGCGCATCGTCGACGCGCTGGAGGCCTTCACGCTCTGCCAGGACCGGCTGGTGCTCACCGGCCGGGCGAAGCTGTGGCTGTGGCGGCTGCCCGACGCGCTGGAGGACCTCCAGCACGCGCTCCACCTGGACCCCGCCCGCTTCCGAGACACCGCGGAGCCGCTCGTCGCCCTGGTGCACGCGCTGTGGGCCCCCCGCCTCGCCTACGCATCGGGACACCTCGTCGAAGGGCAGGAGCCGCGGCTGGCGCGCGCCGCGCACGCCGCCCGCGCCAGGAAGTGGCCGGTGGTGGTGCAGGCGCTCGAGCCGCTCCAGGTGACCGACAACCCGCGCGCCGCGGCGCTGCGCGACGTGCTGCTCGCGTGGGCGCGCACCGAGCTCGACGGCGTCACCCGGCCCATCGACGGCGCGGCCGTGCTCGGCGAAGGGGCCATCACCGCGTTCGACGAAGGCTTCCCCGCGCTGGCGAAGATCCTGCGCGACGGTCAGGTCGCGCAGTCGACCGTCACGGCGCCGCCGCAGGACCCGACGCGAACACCTTCTCACAGCGGGGCATGAAGTCCTGGAGGTCGTGCCCGGGGACGATCTGCACCTCGGGGTGCTCGAGCAAGAGCGCGTGCAGCAGCCCGATGGTGACGCCGAGCTGCTCCGGGTCCAGGTCCACGGTGGCGCCGAGCAGCGGGTTCTTGTGCGCCGGCTTCTCGACGCCGCGGAAGGTCCAGGTGGTGTCGCCGATGTACAGCCAGCGCTTCCCGCCCTGCCCTGCCAGCAGGTAGCCGGTGCTCCCGGGCGTGTGGCCGGGCAGCGGCACCGCCACCACCGAGCCGTCGCCGAAGAAGTCGTGCGACGCGGCGAAGCCCAGCACCGGCGGGCCGTCGAAGTCGAACGGGGTGAGCCGCGAGGCCGCGCGGCGCAGGTGGGCGGGCATCACGCCGTGAACGAATTGCCCTTCGAGCGTCGGCCACCACTCGGCCTCGGTCCGCGACAGCCAGGCCACCGACAGCGGCAGGTCGGCGAGGCCGGTGGCGTGGTCCCAGTGGGCGTGGCTCAGCGCCGCGAACTTCACCTCCGCCGGGGCGATGCCCACCTCGCGCAGCAGGTCGCCGATGGGCCGCTTGCTCGAGAGGTCGCCGAGGATCGGCTTCGACCACAGCGGCGCCGCCCGGAGGTCGACCGGCAGCGCGCGGCCGAACGCGGGGTCGATGACCAGCACGCCGCTCGGGTGCCGCACCACGATGGAGATGGTGGTGGTGACCCATTCCGAGAAGCTCAGCTCGGCGACGCCCAGCCAGCGCCGGCGGTGGTCCTCGCCGCCCACCACCGCGCAGACCTCGACTTCCCGGGCGGCCTTCGGAGGGGGTCGCACGCCTCCCGCCGGCGGCAAGGGAATCGACGCGCACGCGCACAGGAGCAAGGGCCAGGTCCACCGGAGCATGCGGGGGCGGAAAGCACGTCCGCCCGCCGCTGTCACGGGCGACGGTCGGGTGGGCGGGCGCCACCATTTTCGTCCTGGCCCCGAACGGCCCCCCCGGTATGGTCCGCCCCCGGTGAGACACGCACTTTCCCTGATGCTGCTCCGCTTCCGGCGGAGCTGGCTCGTGATGGTGGCGATCTCCCTCATCGCCACCACCTTCGCGACCCTGTGGTGGAAGTTCGACGTGCTGGGCATCACCGACGACGAGCGCGGCGCGTACGACAACGGGCTCACCCAGTTCACCGGGGCGACGGCGCTGCCCTGGCGGCTGGTGCCCGGGAGCGCGGTGACCAAGAGCAAGGACATCGTGGTCGTCGGCATCGACGACGACACCTTCGCCGCCATCAACGATCACGAGCCCTGGCGCCAGCGCTACGGCTCGTTCCCGTACGACCGCGTGCTCTGGGCCGACGTCTTCTCCTACCTGAACCAGGTGGGCGCCAAGGCCATCGTCTTCGACGCGGTGATGGACGTGCCCAAGCCGGACCCCACCGGCGACCTCGCGCTCGGCGAGACCATCAAGAAGGACGGCATCCCGTTCTACCTGGGCTTCGCGATGACCGCGGGCGTCCCCGCGCTGCCCAAGGTCGACGAGCCGAAGAACCGCTACGTGCAGCCGCCGCCTCCGCCGCCCCCGCCCGAGCCGGCGCCGGAGCCTGCCCCCGAAGAGCCCCCTGCCCCGCCCCCGCAGAAGGGCGCCAAGAAGGCCGGCAAGAAGGTGCTCAAGAAGGTGGCCAAGGCGCCGCCCAAGAAGGTCGAGCCCCCGCCGGAAGAGCAGAACTTCAACTTCGACGAGCCCTCGCCGGAAGACCAGAAGAAGGCCGCCGAGGCCGCGCTGGTGAAGCGCCGCCAGCTCGCCGCCGAGGCCTATGCGTTCCAGGTCGAGACGCTGGGCGGGCTCGAGGTGCCCGCGCCGTCGCCGCCCCCGGGCATCACCGAGGACGAGCGCGACAAGCTGGGCAAGCAGTACCCCATCCCCGCCATCGAGCAGGTGCTCGAGGTGACCACCGGCTTCGGCGCGGTGGACCACGAGCCCGACCCCGACGGGAAGATGCGGCGCACACGCTTCGCGGTGACCGACGGGGTGAACAGCTACCTGCTGCTCCCGGTGGCGGTGATGGCCGACGTCTGGAAGGCCGAGCGGGTCACCATCTCGCCCGGCGAGCTGACCATCGGCACGCACCACATTCCCATCAACCCCGACGGCACCGCGGAGATCGACTACGGCGGCGCGTTCTACGACCGCTTCGAGACCGCGAGCCTGGCCGACGTGCTGCGCTACCGGGGCGGCACGCCGGGCGGCGAGGAGAAGTTCAAGGGCAAGTACGTCTTCGTGGCTGGCTTCGCGGTGGGCACCGGCGACATCAAGGCCACCGCGCTCGAGAACACCGTGCCCGCGGTGGTGAAGCACGCCGCGATGCTGCAGAACCTGCTCGACGGCCGCTTCATCTTGAACGCGCCGGAGTGGGTGTCGATCCTCTTCGGGTTCGCGGTGGCCTTCTTCTCGGTCGCGCTGGTGCTGGTGATCCGCAACACCTTCATCGACATCGGCTGGCCGGTGCTCCTGTACGTGGGCTTCTTCGTGGTCACCGGCAGCTTCCTGGTGGCCACCAAGATCCACGTGCTGTCGGCGATGCCCGGGCTCGCCGGCACCGTGGGGTCCATTCTCGCCACCACGTGGGAACGGCTGTTCGCGCGCAAGGAGCGCGAGCGGATGAAGGAGATGTTCCAGAACTACATGGAGAAGGACCTCGTCGAGGCGATGATCGAGCAGAAGCAGCTCCCGTCGCTCGAAGGCCAGAGCATCGTCATCACCGCGTTCTTCTCGGACATCCGTGGCTTCTCGACCTTCGCCGAGAAGTACCACGGCAACCCGCGCGGGCTGATGAAGCTGCTCAACCGCTACCTGTCCACGGTGACGCCGGTGCTCACCAAGGAAGGCGCGTGCATCGACAAGTACATCGGCGACGCGGTGGTGGCGCTCTTCGGCGCGCCGGTCTCGCACCACGACCACGCCCTGCGGGCGTGCCGCGGCGCGCTCGCGGCCCAGGCGGCCATCACCAGCCTCCGGCAGGTGTTCCACGACGAAGGCCTGCCCGACGTGTACACGCGCATCGGGCTCAACACCGACCTGATGTTCGTGGGCAACATCGGCAGCGCGCAGCTGATGGACTACACCGCGCTGGGCGACGGCATGAACCTCGCGGCGCGGCTCGAGGCGGCCAACAAGTTCTACGGCACGGGCATCCTGATGGGCCCGCTCACCTACGAGGCCGTGAAGCACGACGTGGAAGCGCGGGAGATCGACCTCGTCCGCGTCGCCGGCAAGCACGAGGCCACCGCCATCTACGAGCTGATGGGGCTCAAGGGCCAGGTGAGCCAGGAACGCCTGCAGGTGGCGGAGCTCTACGGCCAGGGGCTGCTGCTCTACCGGCAGCGCAAGTTCCAGGAAGCGCTCGTTCGCCTTGACGCCGCCCTGGCATTGGACCAAGCCGACGGTCCGTCGAAGGCGCTCGCACAGAAGTGCACGCAGTATCTGACCCAGCCACCGTCGGAAGGCTGGGATGGCGTTTCGTCGCTGGAGAAGTGACCTCAAGGAGGCAGCACACGATGAAGCAGACACTGAAGGGGGCAGTGACCGGGCTCGCGCTGTTCGGCGCCAGCACGGCATTCGCCATCAATCCGGGTGACCCGCTGTACATCAAGTCGAAGGACACCAAGGTCCTCAAGACCGCGACCGCCACCGGCACCGCGGTGGTCACGCTGCAGCCGGGCACGGAAGTGCAGTGGCAGGGCGTCGACAAGAGCGACCCCAAGTTCCACAAGGTCAAGAGCGGAGCCAAGGAAGGCTTCGTGATGATGGCCAACCTCTCGATGAAGAAGCCGCAGGACGAGGTGGCGAGCGACGGCAAGCCGATTCTCGGTCACGCGGTCGCCTCGTCGGGCGCCGCGACCCGTGCGCTGTCTCGGTCGGGTCAGAACTACGCGAACAGCAAGGGCCCTGAGGCCAAGGTGGCCGGCCAGCAGGTCGTGCTGGTCGAAGGCATCAACTTCCAGGCGAACAAGGACTCCGAGCCGGCCGCGGCTGGCAAGAAGAAGAAGGGTGGCAAATGAACCGCTCCGTACTGATGGTGGTGGTCGCGTTGATGTCGGGCTGTGCCACGCTGAAGTCGGCGGCCGGAGGCGACCTCAAGGGCGCTGCGGCCAACGCGCAGAAGATGGCGGCGGCCATCGCGGCGGCCAACAAGCAGGGCGATGAAGACGCCAAGAAGTGCCCCAAGGAAGACGGCATCATCCCCATCCAGGAAGAGAAGGAGATCGGCGGCTCGGTGGTCGTCGGCCTCACCCAGACCGTGAAGGCCCCGTACTTCGTGGAAGGCAACCCCGACCTCCCCGACATCTCGACCAAGCCGAGCGAGGTGCAGGTCAAGATGGGCGGCAAGAACGACCTCACCGCCTACGTGGCGAAGCTGGGCAAGTCGCTCGCCAGCGCGTCGGCGCGGCCCGAGCTCCCCTGGGTGTTCGCGGTGCTCGAGCACCCGGACGTGAACGCGTTCAGCGCTCCGGGCGGCTACGTGGTGGTCACCACCGGCCTGCTCGCGCGGGTGAAGAACGAGGCGCAGCTCGCGGGCATCCTCGGCCATGAGATCGGCCACGTGGTGAACCGCGACACGGTGAAGACCTACGCCAGCGTGAAGCACAACATCTGCGTGGTGGCGATGAAGGGCGCGGCGTTCATCAAGGCCGGCATCGGCGACAGCGCTCCCGCGGAGGTCCGCAAGTACGCCGACCTCAGCGGCGAGTTCGACAAGCCGGTCGACGGCACCGCGAACCCGGACAGCGGGCTGAGCAAGCTCATCAACACGCTCACCGACGGGGTCATCGACTTCAAGCAGAAGTTCGGCTCCGGCAAGGAAGCGGAGTTCGCGGCGGACAAGGCGGCGCTCGAGCTGATGATCTCGACCGGGTACGAGCCCACCGAGTTCGACAGCTTCCTGCAGATCGTCGAGCAGAGCCGCCAGGGCTTCCCCAACCACCCGAGCAACGTGGACCGCCTCAAGGCGCTGACCGCGCTGCGCAACGGGGAGTTCCAGCCGTTCCTCGCGGGGGCGACCAACAAGCCCGAGCTGCCCGAGAACATCAAGGCGCTCATCCCCGCGCTGCCCGCGGGCAAGTAAGGCGCACCGTCGTGCAGTGACCGGAGGCCGGTTCCCCGCTCGGGGCGCCGGCCTCTGGCATTTCAGGGGGTGATGGGCCGGGTCGGCGAGAGCGGGATCTCGCCGCGCAGCATGCGCGCGCCTTCGCCCGCGAGCCGCAGGTACCAGTCGCTGGGCAGCGCCTCGCCGTCGGCGTCGAGCGGCAGGAACGGGTACTGCGTGGGCAGGCCCGCCGCGGTGGGCACCAGCTTGAACATCGCGGTGCCTTCGTCGACCTCGTCGAACATCGCGCCGTAGACGAACGGAGCCCCGGCGCTCTTCGCGTTGTAGAGCTGCCGCCACCAGAACTTGCCGCCCCGCCGGGGGATCTGGTTCAGCGGGCCGTTGTTGAGGTTCTTCCAGGAGAAGCCGGGGAAGACGACCGGCATGTACTCGGCCCCGGCGTCGGCCGCGTTCGCCAGGTCGGCCACCATGGTCGGCTTGTAGTTGTCGGCGCCGGGGTCGTCGACGAAGGCGCCCACGGTCCAGGGGCTGATGACGTCGAGGGTGCGCAGCGTGGGCGCCCAGGTGGCGTCGGTGCGCCAGGTGCGCGGGACGCCGCCCAGGAGCGTGGCGCGCTCGGCGACCGGCGCCTGCGACTTGAACCACGCGATGAGCGCCTGCGCCTGGGCCGTCGTCGCGGGCCGGTCCGAGAAGCCCAGGCCCCAGATGGCGAGCAGCGGCTTGCCCCGGTGGCGCAGGTAGTTCGGGCTCTGCGTCACCTGGAGCGTGTTCACCAGGGTCGCCCAGTCGCTCTCCAGGTCCTGGACCAGCGTGGTGCTGCTGGCGCCGGAGATGTCGTACATGACCGCGAACACGCGGCCGTGCGCCTCGGCAGAGGCGCGCACGTGCTGGAGCACCTGGTTGCGGAAGGCGAGGAAGGCGGGGTCCTTGAGCTCGGACGAGAAGCGCTGCAACACCACGCCGTCGATGCCGTACTGCTGCATCCACGCGAAGTGGCGGTCCACCGTGGCGCTGCGGGAAGCCGAGTAGACCTCGCTCGCTCCGCCGTCGGGCTGCGTCCACCCGGTCGCGCAGCGCTCGCCCGGGGGGAGCTCGCGCACGTCGGGCCAGAGGTCCACCGTCGGCGTGCCGTCGCCGCGCTTCCAGTGCACCCAGCGGTTCACCGCCGAGCCGTCGCCCGGGCAGGCGAACCACCCCTGGTACCCGAAGAGGAGCTTGTTCTTGAGCGTCGTGGGGTCGACGCCCGCGTCAGCGATCCCGGAGTCGGGGCGCCCGGCGTCCGCGGAGCCGCCGCCCGAGCCTCCGCCCGCGGAGCCACCGCCCGCAGAGCCGCCGCCCGAAGAGCCGCCGCCCGAA
>JAIBBQ010000220.1 GCA_019694595.1 Myxococcaceae bacterium | reverse complement strand
GCGAGCGCCATGGGCAGGAAGCCCAGCGCCGCCACCGCCGCGGTGGTGAGCACCGCGCGCACCACGCCCACCGTGCCGTCGCGCACCGCCTCGGCGAGCGACTTGCCTTCGGCGAGCAGCCGCTGCACCTGCTGGCCGATGACCACGCCGTTGAGCACGGTGATGCCGGCGAGCGCGATGAAGCCCACCGCCGCCGAGAGGCTGAAGGGCATGCCGCGCAGCCACAGGCCCAGCATGCCGCCGGTGAGCGAGAGCGGCACGGTGGCGAACACCGCCGCGGTGAGCCGCACGTCGCGGAACATGAGCAGGAGCATGCTGAAGATGATGGCCAGCACCACCGGCACCACCACGCGCAGGCGCGCCTGGGCGCGGTCGAAGTTCTCGAACTGACCGCCCCACTCGACGCGGTAGCCCGACGGCAGCGAAAGCTTCTGCTTCACCGTGGCCTGGGCCTCGTTCACCCACGAGAGCAGGTCGCGCCCGCGCAGGTTGACGTCGACGCGCACCGCGCGCGCGCGGTTGACCCGGCGAACCGCTGCTGCGCCGTCGCTCTCGGTGACGTCGACCACGTCGCCCAGCCGCACCGTCTCGCCGGCCATGGTCTCCACCGGCAGCCGCGCCAGCGCCTCGGCGGTGGGGCTTTCCGGCGCCTGGATGACGCGCACGTCGAAGCGGCGCGCGCCTTCGTAGACCTGGCCCGCCGGCACGCCTTCGCGGGTGGACGCCAGCGCGGCGAAGGCGTCTTCCACCTTCACCCCGTAGGTCGCCATGCGCTCGCGGTTGGCCACCGCGTTGATGACCGGCTGCCCGAGGATGCGCTCCACCCGCACGTCGCCGGTGCCGTCGATGCCGCGCACCAGCTCCTTCATCTCCGCGGCCAGGCGCGAGAGCTCTTCCAGCGTGGCGCCGTAGATCTGGATCGACACGTCGGCGCGCGAGCCGGAGATGAGCTCGTTGGTCTTGTCCTCGATGGGCTGCGACACCGAGACGTAGGTGCCGGGCACCTCGCGCTCGATGGCGTCCTTCAGGTGCTCCGACAGGCCGTCGAAGGTGTGCGCGGTCGTCCACTGCTCGATGGGCTTGAGCCGCACCAGCATGTCGGTGTTGTCCGCGCCCACGATGTCGATGGCCACCTCCGCGCGGCCGGTCATCGCCAGGGTGGTGAGCACCTCGGGGAAGCGGTGGAGCACCTTCTCCGCCGCGAGGTCGAGCTCCCGCGCCTGGGCGATGGAGATGCTCGGGGCGCGGCGAATGGTCACCACCGCGTCGCCTTCGAAGATGCGGGGGACGAACTCGGCCCCCAGCGCGCCGAAGCGCCACGCGGTGAGCGCGAGCGCGGCCACCGCGGTGAGCAGCACCGCCCCGCGGTGGGCGAGGCCGAACTGCACCAGCTTCGCGCAGGCGGCGACCACCGCGTCCATCCACTTGGGGCCGTGGTGCTCGCGCGCGGGCACCAGCAGCACCAGCATCGCGGGGAAGAAGACCAGCGCGTAGGTGAGCGCGCCCAGCAGCGCGAGCGCCATGGTGAGCGCCATCGGGCGGAACATCTTCCCTTCGACGCCTTCCAGGGTGAGCAGCGGCAGGTACACCAGCATGATGATGGCCACCGCGAAGCCCACCGGGCGCGCGGCGAGCGCGGCCACCTCGGCGAAGGCCTTCGCCTTGGCGGCGCCCACCAGCGCGCGGCCGGTGGTGGCGACCACCACCGCTTCCAGCACCACGATGGGGCCGTCGACCAGGAAGCCGAAGTCGATGGCGCCCAGCGACATCAGGTCGCCCGGCACGCCGAACAGGTGCATGCCGAGGAGCGCCACGGACATCGACGCGGGAATGCCCAGCACCACCGCGAGCGCGCCGCGCACCGTGCCCAGGAAGAGCGCCAGCACCACGGTGACGATGAGGATGCCTTCGAGGAGGTTCTGGGCCACGGTGCGGATGGTGCGGCCCACGAAGTCGGAGCGGTCGTAGATGGTGTCGATGGCCACGCCCGGCGGCAGCTCGCGGCGAATCGCTTCCACCTTCTCGCCCACCGCCTGCACCACGTCGCGGGAGTTGGAGCCGAGCAGCATCATCACCGTGCCGGACACCGCCTCGCCTTCGCCGCCGTGGGTGATGACGCCGTAGCGCAGCGCGGGCGCGACCTTCACCTCGGCCACGTGGCGCACCAGCACCGGCGCCTGGCCCTGCTCGGCGCGCAGCACCACCGCGCCGATGTCCGCCTCGTCCTTGAGCAGGCCTTCGCCGCGCACCACGTACGACTCGCTGCCGCGGTCGAGGTACCCGCCGCCCGCGTTCTGGTTGGCGGCGCGCACGCCGTTCACCACGTCGGACAGCGACATGCCCTGGGCGTTGAGTCGCGCGCGGTCGACCGCCACCACGTATTGCTTGAGCTCGCCGCCCATGGTGTTCACTTCCACCACGCCCTTCACGCCGCGGAGCTTGGGCACGATGTCCCAGTCGAGCAGGGTGCGCAGCTGCATCGCGGTGTGGTGCTTGGAGCGCACCACGAAGGTGTAGATCTCTCCCAGCCCCGAGGAGATGGGCGCCAGCTCCGGCGTGCCCGCGTTGGGCGGCAGGAGCCCCTCGATGCCGCGCAGCCGCTCCAGCACCAGCGTGCGGGCGAACCAGGGGTCGGTGGCGTCGTCGAAGACCACCGTCACCGAGGCCACGCCGCTGTCGGCCATGCTGCGCAGCTCCACCGCGCCGGGCACGCCGTTGAGCGCGTTCTCGATGGGCACGCTGACGGTGTTCTCGGTCTCCACCGCCGACAGCCCGCCGGCCTTGGTCAGCACCGAGACCTGCACCGTGCTGACGTCGGGCATGGCGTCGACCGGCAGCGTGGCCGCCGCCCAGACACCAGCGCCGAGCAGCACCACCAGCAGCGCGGCCATCGCGCCGCGCATCTCCACCGAGGCCACCACCAGACGCTGGAGCACTAGCGGTAGATCTCCGACTTCAGCGCGAAGAGCCCGCCCAGCACCACGCGGTCGCCTTCCTTGAGGCCCTCGCTCACGCCCACCCGCACGCCGTCTTCCGCGTGGGTGACGATGGGGCGCGGCTCCACGGTGCCTTCGCCCCGCGCGAGGAAGACGGTGGGCTTGCCGTCGACGCGGGTGACGGCGCTCGACGGCACGCTGAGCGCGTGCGCCGCCGGCCCCGAGGTGTGGATGCGCGCCGTCACCGACTGGCCCGGCCGCAGCGCGATGGGCTCGTTGGGCACCACCACCCGCACCGGCGCGGTGTGCGTCTCGGGGTCGATGAGGTCGCCCACGTGGTCCACCCGGCCTTCGAGCCGCGCGCCGCCGCCGCTCTGGGCGGTGAGCTCCACCGCGTCGCCGACGCGGATGGCGCCGAGGTCGCGCTCGTACACCTGGAGGTTCACCCACACCACGCGCAGGTCGGCCACCTCGAGCACGGTGTGGCTCGGCTCCAGCGTCTGCCCGCGCGAGGCGCGCGAGGCGACCACCCGGCCGTCGATGGGGCTCCTCAGCACCAGCACGCCCAGGCGGGCGTCGAAGTCGCCGCCCAGCGCCTCCACCGTCTTCTCCGCGGCCACCCGGTCAGCGCGGGCGGCGGCGTAGGTCGCGGCGGCGGCCTCCGCGTCGCGCTCGGGGCTGATGTGCGCGTCGGCCAGGCGCCGCTCGCGCTTGAAGTCGGCCTCGGCGGCCTTCTCCCGGGCCCGCGCCGACAGCACCCCGGCCTCCGCGCGGCCGAGCTCCGCGCTCTCGAGCTCGGCGAGCACCTGGCCCGCCTTCACCTGGTCACCCACCACCGCGTCGAGCTGGCGCACCCGGCCGGTGATGCGCGCGCCCACCGCGGCGAAGCGGCGGGGGTCGAAGGTCACCGCCCCGTGCGCCGTCACCAGCGGCTCGAGGCGCTCCACCGTCACCGGCGCGGTGGTGATGCCGGCGCGCTTGGCGAACTCCGGCGAGAAGCGGATGACGTCGCCTTCCACCACCGGCGCGTCGTTGCCGGGCGCGGCGACCTCGTCGGCCTGGGAGCCGAGGCCTTCGAAGAGCACCAGGCCCACGGCGACTGCACCCGCAGCCGCCAGCACCCGGCCCCAGGGGAGGAGGGGAGGGAGCCTGGGTGCCGGCGGCTGGGGCTTGAGCTCGGGGAGCGGGGTGGTGGTCGTCATGTCAGAGGCCTCCCTGCAGGCGTTCGAGTGCGAGCCGTTCGGTCCACAGCCGGCGGAGTGCGTCGAGGCGGCGCGACTCGAGCTGCACCAGGTCGCTCGCCGCCGCGGTCACCTTGAAGACGTCGAAGCGCCCCGCGCGGAAGCCTTCTTCCACCAGGCGCAGCCGCTCGGTGGCCACGGGGATGCCCTGGCGCGTGAGCACCTCCAGCTGGCTCAGCGCGGCGTCGTGGGCGGCGGTGCGGTGCACCTGCGCGAGCGCGAGGTGACGTTCCACCACGGCGCGGCGCGTGCGCTCGGCCCGCTGGGACGCGGCGTTGACCGCCCGCGGCCCCTGGTTGCGCTGCGCCACCGGCAGCTCCACCGCGAGGCCGACCGCCCCGAAGACGGGAGACGCCGGCGCCGCGTCGACCTGGCCGACCAGGCCCACGCGCGGGCGGACCTCGCGCTCCAGCCGCTCCTGGGTGGCCGCGAGCTGCTCCAGCCGCGCGTCGCTCGCCTGCAAGTCGAGCGAGCGGTCGAGCTGGGCCCGCGGCGCCGGGCCGGGCGCCTCGATGGAGGTGCTCAGGGTGAGGGTGCCTCCGGGCGGCAGGCCGGTGAGCTCGCGCAGGGTGAGCTCGTCGAGCGCCTCGGCGGCGCGGGCTGCGAGCAGCTCCGCCTGGCGGGTGGCGAGCTCGGCCTGGGCGCTGGTGACGTCGACCGCGCTGCCGGCGCCGGCCTTCTCCCGCTCGCGCGCCGCGGCGAGCAGCCGCTCGGCGAGCGCGATGCTCTGTTCCACCGCCTTCGCCTCCAGCCGCGCCAGGCCGGTGCCCACGTAGGCGGCGGTCACCGCGAGGCGGGCCTCGAGCCGCGCCAGCGCCTCGTCGGCCTTCGAGGTGTCGAGCCGGCGCTCGGCCTCGCGCGCGCGCGACGCCGGGGCCCCGAAGGGCTCCAGCGCCACGGTGAGGTTGGCGGCGGCGCCCAGCCCGAGGCTGCCCGAGGTCCGGCCGTCGAGCTGCAGCACGGGGTTCGAAGGCAGCCACAGCCCGGCCCCGGCGCGGCCACCTTCGGCCTCTTCCACCCGCCCGCGGGCCGCCAGCACGTCGGGGGCGTGCTGCTCGGCGAGGCCCCGCGCCGCTTCCAGCGAGAGCTCGACCTGACCCTGGGCGAGGGCCGCGGGTGCAGCGGTGGCGAGCAAGCAGGCGAGCGCGCGGCCCATGGCGACCCGGCGGCCTGCCGGGCCCGCCACAACGCCTGGGCGCCCGGGTTGTTCCCGGGTTTCGCTGCGCGGGTTGAAACGCATTCAACCCAATGTAAAGAGGCTCAACCCAACCGGCAAGCGCTTCGCTGGGGGCGGATCAGCAGGCCTGGATGACGCACTGCTGGTTCACGCACTGCATGGCGGGCATGCCGCCGTCGGCGCAGGGCGAAGGGTTGAGGCCCGCGGGGCAGTCGGCGTTGAACTGACACGCGCCCACCTTGGTGCAGCGGAACAGCTGCTGGTCGCACTGGGGGCAGGCGTCGCGGCAGTAGAGCTGGCCGGTGTAGCCGCAGCCGAACTTCTGGCCGACGGTGCCGGGGTCGCAGGTCATGCCTTCGCCGCGGATGCAGGCGCCGGAGTGCACCACCACCGCGTTGGCCTGGGCCGCGCGGCACGCGTTGTCGAAGGTCTGCCCGTTGAGGCCGCAGACCTGGCCCCCCGGCGCGGTGCTGCAGTCGACCGGGTCGGCGCACTGGGCGGCGGCCGGGCAGCCCGTCGCGGGGTCGATGCCGTTGGACACCACCACCTTGCCCGACGCGCACGTCGGCGCAGAGAGCGCGGGGCAGGCGCTGCAGCAGTTGGCCGGGGTGCAGAAGGTGGCGCCCACGTTGCCGCATGCGAAGGAGTTGCCGCAGGTGCCCTGACCGGTCGTGCACGCCTTGCAGTCGGAGTCGCTCCAGTCGTACCGGCCGTCGCAGTCGTCGTCCTCGCCGTTGCCGCAGATTTCCTTGCGGCCGGGGTTCACGAAGAAGGCGAAGTCGTTGCAGTCGCCGTAGAGCTTGCCGGGGCAGGTGATGCCGTTGTTCGCCGCGCCCTCGACGTAGCCGTCGCCGTCCTTGTCGAGGCAGGGGTCGCGCTGGCACCAGCCCGACGGGCAGGGGCAGGTCTTGCAGACCACGCCGCCGCCGCAGATCTCATCGGTGCGGCACTGGCTCTTGTCGTGACAGCCGGGCACGCACGAGAAGCGGCCGTCGGTACAGCCTTCGCACACCATGCCGCCCGGGCACTGCACGTCGCTGATGCAGCCCACCCGGCTGCCGCCGCCGCCGCCGGAGCCACCCGAGCCGCCGCCCGCGGTGCCGCCCCCGGTGGCCGCGTCACCGCCGCCGCTGGCCGAGAACCCGCCGCCGCTCTGGCCGGAGCCGCCTCCGCTCGAGCCCGACGGGCCCTTGGCGCAGCCCACGAGGGCGGCGGACAGCAGGACGGCAGCGCAGAGGAATCTCATGAGCGCCGCAGTGAGCACGCCCCGTGCCTTCCGGAAGGGCCGTGGTTCCGGGAACTTGGAAGACCGGCCGCCTCAAAAAACCGAAGGGGTCTCAGTCCTCGCCCCAGAGCGCGGCCCTGGGGATGACGAGGGGCACGAAGGGCTGGCGGTCGAAGCGGATCCGCCCCAGCACCGGCACCGGGCTGGGCGGCCGGGCCTCCACGGCCACCATGGTGGTGGTGCCGCGCAGGGCGAGGGCGCCGGTGGTGAGGTCGTCGACGCGGTAGCTCAGCTCGAGCGCCACCCGGCCGAGGTGGGTGAGCGCGACGCGAATCTCGAGCTCGTCGTCGTAGCTGACGAAGCTGTCGTAGCGCACGGTGAGCTCGCGCACCGCGAGGTACAGGCCCCGGGCGGCGTAGCTGGCGACGCCCACGCCGCGCTCGCGGAAGTACGCCTCGCGGGCCCGCTCGAACCACACCACCGCGCACCGGTGGTGCACCGCGCCCACCGCGTCGGTCTCGCTGAAGGTGACGCGGGTGCGGACCGCGGAAGACACCTCGAGCGCGTGGGGAGTGGGGGAGCCCATGGAAGGCGCCCTCTCACCACGTTTTCGGCCCATAATGGCGGCCGATGTCTCCCCCCAGGCCACCGCTCCTGCCGCTCATCACGCCGTCGCCCGGAGAGCGCCGCAAGGACCGGCGCGGCGCGCGCAGCAGCGACACGCTCCAGGGCCTCTACCAGCGCATCAAGGGCGGCCTGCCCGAGCGCCGCAGCTTCCGCGAGCGCCGCGCCACGCCTCGCGTCGCGGTGGACCTGGAAGTCGAGCAGCGGCAGGGCGACGCGCGCTTCGTGCGCCTCACCAGCGACCTGTCCACCTTCGGGCTGTCGGTGCGCGAAGGGCCCACGCCCCGGGTGGGCACCAAGCTGACCCTGGCGCTCTTCCTGCCCGACGAGCCGATGAGCGCGCTCGAGCTCGAGGCCGAGGTGCTGGGCAGCTACGACGCCAAGGGCGGCATGCGGGTGAAGTTCCTCCAGCCGTCCATCGAGGTGGTGCGGCGGCTCCACAAGTACCTGCTCGGGGTGAAGGCCGCCAAATGAGCGAGGTGAAGACCGAGGAGACCACCTTCGAGCGGCGCCGGGCGCTGCGGGTGCCGGTGGCCATCACCGTCGAGGTGCGCGACGCGCGGGGCTTCTCGCTGCACTCGTCGAAGGACCTGTCGGCCGGCGGCGTCTTCTTCGACCGCGCCATTCCCCACCCGGTGGGCGCCAAGGTGAGCCTCACCTTCACGTTGCCCGGCGACGTCGACCCCATCCGCTGCGACGGCGAGGTGGTGAACGTGCCCAACGCCAAGACGTACGGCATGGGCGTGCGCTTCCAGGACCTGAGCCAGGACGACCTCACCCGCTTGCTCGCCTTCGTCCAGGCGCACATGACATGAGACTGCTCCTGCCGCTGCTCGCGCTGGCCGCGTCGTGCGCCGACACCCGTGCCGCGCGGGAACGCGGCGCCGCGGGGCTCATCGAGAACACGCCCGTCTACCCGGCGCCCAAGGTGGACCGCTGCGCCAAGCTCAAGGGCGGCGGCGCGCAGTCGCGCTGCGACGAGGCGAAGTACCTGGCCGACCTCTACGTGCGGCGGCTGTCCACCGGCGACGGGGTCTGCCTCGACGGCGGCTTCGGCGAAGCGCCCGGCGGCGCCTGCCTGGCGCGCGCCTCGGTGGCCGACGTGGCGACGGGCATGGTGCTGCTCGAGGTGCGCGAGGCGAAGCCCGACTCGCGCTGGTTCCACCGGGAGTCGAACCAGTTCTGGTTCGAGGAAGGCGCCCTGGTGGACCTGTACCTGCAAGAGCACGGCTACTAGGCGTCGAGTTTCGTGAAGAAGCGTTGGTGGGCTTGTCCTGCCGCGCCCGAAGGCGAAACACTCTCTCCATGGCCTGGCACAGCCCGCTCACCTCGCGCCTCACCTTCCTCAGGGTCCTGACCCCCAAGGGGCTCAAGGCGCTGGGCGACGCGCGGCTCACCGAGGTGGTGGCGCAGGAAGCGGTGCGCGCGCGCAAGCGGCTCGACGAGCTCCACAAGCGCTACCCCACCGCGGGCCCGCGCGAGGTGGCGCAGCGGCTCATCGATTCCAAGAAGAGCTTCGCGTCGATGGTGGGCGGGGTGAGCGGCGTCTTCGGCGTGGTGACGGTGCCGGCCGACCTGCTGGTGATGGTGTACCTGCAGCTGTCGCTGCTGGTGGAGATCGCCACCCTCTACAAGGTGAACCTGAAGAGCGACCGCTCGCGCAGCGAGCTGCTCGAGCTCTTCGGGTACGCCAACGGCGTCGGGCCGGTGCAGCGCGCGAGCCCCAAGGTGCTGGGCAAGCTGGCGTCAGTGGTGCTGCAGCGGGGCGGCCTGCACACGCTGGGTCGGGCGATGCCGCTGGTGGCGGCGCCGGTGTCCGCCTACCTCAACAACCAGCACATCCAGCGGGTGGGCGAGGAAGCGGTGCGCCACTACGACGGGTTCGGCAAGGCGCACGAGAAGTCCGCGCACGCCAGCGGCGGCTGACGGGGCGTTGGCGCGGCGGTTGCTCAGCTGCCCGGCATGAGACCGGGGAGTGCCGTGGCGATGCGGGGTTGGCTGGTGGTGGCTCTCAGTATTCTGGGGCCTGGGTGTGGTGGGCCCGAGCTGGGCAGCGTGGTCGACGTCCCCGCCCTGGCCGCGCCGCCGATGCCGAAAACCGCCAGCTGGCTGCCGCCGCCTCCGCCGCGGGTGCTCGCGCCCACCACCCTCGTCTCCCCGGTGTCCGACGGCGCGCTGGCGCTCGACTGCCACCGCACCGACGTCGACGTGAAGCTCTCGCTCTGCAGCGGCCGCTGGCGCTACATCTGGCAGTGGAAGGCGGAGCCCGCGTCGGAGGCCTGCCGGGACGGCTTCACCGTCGGCACCAGCTGGTACCCGACCCAGGCGGCGGCGCTGAGCGCTGAAGGCTGCAGCACCGCGTGCGTGTACCGGGCGGCGAGCGCCGCGCTCTTCGTGCACTGCGGCCAGAAGGACGAGGAGATGCAGTGGTCCGCGGGCGGCGACTGCCCCGACGTGTACGTCTACAGCGACGGCTCGTTCTGGACCGACCCCGCGGGCTGGGAGAAGGCGCACCCCTGCCCGTGATGTCGGGCGCTCACTTCGCGGTGGCGAAGTGGAGCACCACCTCGACGTGGTTGCCCTTCTTGGTCTTCGGCCAGGTGGTCGAGGTGAGGCGGGCGCGGACGCAGGAGCCCAGGGTCGGGTCCTCGACGCCGCCGGGCAGCGCGCTCACCTCGCCCACGCTCTCGGTGCCGGCGATGACGTCGAAGGCGGCCTTCACGTCGCCTTCGAGGGCGGGGTTGTCCTTGAGCGCGAGGTCGTAGCAGCCCTTCATCGGCTCGAGCTGCTCCTTGAGCGTCCTGGTGACCGCGGGCTTGGACTCCTTGGCGGTCACCTTGACCACCGAGATCTTGAGCTGCGGATCGGCGGCGAGGAGCAGCGAGGCGAGCTGGAGCGCGAGGACCATGGCGCGGGACGCTACTCTGCTTTTTTCGTTCCCACCGGGCAGCCGACCGTGCTTCGTGCGCCCTCTCGCGCGATGAAGCTCACCACCTGGAACGTCAACGGTCTGCGCGCCCGCGAAGGGCAGGTGGTGGAGTGGCTCCAGCGCGAGCAGCCCGACGTGCTCTGCCTGCAGGAAATCAAGGCGTCGCGCGAGCAGGTGCCGCCGCACCTGTGGGCGCTCGACGGCTACCACTGCGCCTGGCACGGCGGCCCCGGGGGCTACTCGGGGGTGGCGGTGCTGGTGCGCCGCGCGCTGGTGCCGCAGCGGCCGGTGTTCCGCCACCCCTCCTACGACCACGAGAGCCGGGCCATCACCCTCGAGCTGGGGCCCTTGGACATCACCGCGCTCTACGTGCCCAACGGCGGCAAGGACCTGCCGGCGAAGATCCGCTTCCTCGAGGCGCTGCGGGCGGACGTCGCCCAGCGCCTGCGCGACGGCAAGCAGCTCATCGTCTGCGGCGACCTCAACGTGGCGCTCACCGAGCGCGACGTGCACCCCAAGCTCGCCAAGGCGACCCAGCTCGGCCAGACGGTGCAGGAGCGCGCGCTGCTCTCGGGCGTCCTGGGCGAAGGGCTGGTCGACCTCGAGCGGCGGCTCCACCCCGACGACGACCAGCGCTTCACCTGGTGGGCGCCGTGGCGGCAGCAGCGCGAGCAGAACATGGGCTGGCGCATCGACTACGTGCTGGCGAGCGCGGCGCTGGCGCCCAAGGTGACCGCGTGCGGCGCGGACCGGCTCTTCGGCTCCAGCGACCATGGGCCGCTGACGGCGGTGTTCGACGGGCTCGAGGTCGACGCGGCCGCGGTGCCGCAAGGACCGGCGCAGGAGCC
>JAIBBQ010000219.1 GCA_019694595.1 Myxococcaceae bacterium | reverse complement strand
ACGCCGGCGCAGGCGAGCGGGTGCGCGAGGCCATCGCCAGCCGGGAGCAGGACGCCGACGCGGCGGCGAAGGAGAACCTCGACCGCGCGCTGGGCGCCGCGCACGCCCACTGCCCGCAGGAGCTCCTCACCGCGCTCCTGGTGGCGGAGCAGACGTTCCAGCGGGCGCTGCTCACCGACCTGCCTGCCGGTTCGGTCGCGCTCCTGTTCTCCGGGGCGCTCGAGCGCGCGCTCTTCATCCTCTACGTGAAGCGCTTCGACGCCTGGCTCGGGCGCACCGGCCGCCGCCAGGAGTTCCTCGACGGCGCGGTGCGGGAACGCCGCGGCCAGCGGGTGGAATACTTCGACCACTTCGTGGAGGCCTTCGACAGCGCCCACGCGGGCCGCGCGCCGTCGCTCGGCGAGGTGGGGCGCGTCCTCGAGCGGCGCGCCGAGGCCTACCTCGCCCCGCTGCGCGACTTCCTCGCTTCCAGCTACGCCCTCGAGGACGCCCGGTACGATCAGGTCGCGGCCTTCGTGCGCTGGAGCAAGGAGACCCTGCGCGACCCGGTCGCCCACGGGCGCTTCATCGAGCTCGGCTACCCCGAGCTGCGCCGCTTCCGCGAGCAGCTGCTCTTCTCGTTCGACGGCGGCGGGGTGGGGCTCCTGGCCCAGATGCTCGAGCCGCGGAGGTGAGGGTGCTGCTCCTGCCCGGCTTCGGCGGGACCGCCCGCCAGCCGCTGCTGGTCGCCCTGGCCCGCGAGCTGCGCGCGGCCGGGCTCGCGCCGGAGATCGCCGTGCCTCCACGGGCGAGGCCGACGCCCGAGCTCAGGCCCCAGACCGAGTGGCTCCTGTCGCTCCTGGGGAAAGGGCCCACCGCCATCGTCGGCCGCTCCTTCGGGGGCCGGGTCGCGCTGCGGGCCGCCGCCGAGGCCCCGGTGGCCGCGGTGGTGCTGCTCGGCTTCCCGGTGCGGCCACCCGCCCGGCCTCGCCCGCTCGACGAGACGCTCCTGCGCACGGCGCGGCAGCCGACCCTGGTGCTCCAGGGCAGCCGGGATCCGCTGGGACCGCTCGAGGTGCTCTCGCCGCTGGCGGCGCGGAACCGGCAGGTCACCCTCGAGGTGCTCCCCGGCGCGGCCCACGCCTTCGGCCGGCACGAGAAGGCGGCCCGGGCGCGCACGGTGGAGTGGTTGCTCGCTCGTTTGCCCGGTAAGTAGCGCCGCCATGCTGCTGCTCACCGCCGTGCTCCTCGCCGCTGCGCCCGCCAAGGCGGCTGCCGCGCCGCCGCCCATCTCGGCGCCCCTCGGCAACATCAGCGAGGCGCTCACCCCGGTCCCCGAAGGCGGGCACCCGCTCGACAACCCCTGGTTCGCGCGCCGCCTCGCCGGCTGCGATCACGACCAGGCCGTCTACCCGCTGCGCTACGTCAGCGGAGTGATGGACGCGGTGCGCACGCTCGACGCCTGGCTGCGCACCTCGCCCAAGCAGGAGCGGCGCTTGTTCGGCAAGGGGCACCTCTTCGAGCTCGTCGCGCGGGTGGAGAAGTCGGCGCTCGCCCCCGGCAAGGCCTGCGAGGCGCTGGGCCCGTTCCCGCTCGCCGTCGCCAAGGCGCCCAAGCTCTGCGAAGGCCAGGCCGACGGCGAGCACTGGCTGCTCGACGGCGCCGCTCCGACGGCGGTGGTCCGGGTCGGCGACGCCGGGCAGGGTGCGCGCGACGTCTGCCTCCCGCAGGTGTCCGTGGTGCTCTTCGACGCCAAGGGCAAGGCGCGCCTGCGCTACCAGGCCGACTACGCCCAGGCGCTCTCGGTGACGGTGGAAGGCGACGGCTGTCAGGCCCTGGACTTCACCTTCGACAAGGCCACCCAGCGCTTCACCCCCAGCCCGAGGGTCGTCAAGGGCTGCACACCGTGACCCCTTTGGTCTAAGCCCCGCCACCCCATGGCCGCCGCCGCCCCCATCGTCGAGGTCGACGCCGTCACGCCCCAGCCGCGCATCGTGGAGCGCGCCGCCGAGGTGCTGTCCGACGGGGGCCTCATCGCGTACCCGACCGACACCTATTACGGCATCGGCTGCGACCTCTTCTCCAAGAAGGCCATCGACCGGCTGTATGCGATGAAGGATCGCGACCGGAAGAAGCCGCTGTCGTTCCTCTGCCACGACCTGTCCGACGTCTCGCGCTACGCCAAGGTGAGCAACTTCGCGTACCGCACGATGAAGCAGCTCACCCCGGGCCCGTTCACCTTCGTGCTCGAGGCGACCCAGGTGGTGCCGCAGATGATGCAGACCAAGCAGCGGCAGGTCGGCCTGCGGGTGCCCCAGGCCCCGCTGATGCTCGCCATCGCCGCCCGCCTGGGCCACCCCATCGTGACCACCTCGGCCACCGACCGCGACGGCGCGCCGCTCATCGACGCCCGGGCGATCAAGGACGAGCTCGGCAGCCGCATCGATCTCATCCTCGACGGCGGCGTGCAGCCGCTCGAGCCGTCGACGGTGGTGTCGCTGATCGGCGACGAGATCGAGGTCCTGCGCCAGGGCAAGGGCCTCATCGTGTGAGCCAGGACGGGCTCCTCGACCTCTACCTGCAGTTCCTCCGCGCGGAGCGGAACCTGGCGCCCAAGACCGTCGATGCCTACGGGCTCGACCTGCGCGACTACCTGAAGTTCCTCGACCAGGCCGGGGTGAAGGCCGAAGCCGTCACCCACGACGACGTCGAGGCCCACCTCGCCGCGCTCACCCGCGCCGGGCTCTCGCCGCGCAGCCGGGCGCGCCACCTGGCGGCGGTGCGCGGGTTCCACCGCTTCCTGGTCGACGAGAAGCTCGCCGCCGCCGACCCCACCGAGCTGTCGGAGACCCCCAAGCACGGGCAGAAGCTCCCGGTGTACCTCTCGCTGTCCGAGGTCGAGGCGCTCCTCGCCGCGCCCGATGCCGGCACCGCGACCGGCGCGCGCGACGCAGCGATGCTGGAAGTGCTCTACGCCACCGGCCTGCGGGTCAGCGAGCTCATCAAGCTGCGCCAGGCGGATCTCAACCTGCGCGAAGGCTACGTGCTCACCCTGGGCAAGGGCCGCAAGGAACGGGTGGTGCCGCTCGGCCGCAAGGCGCTGGCGGCGGTGCAGCGCTACCTCGAAGGCCCCCGGGGCGCGATCCTGAAGACCCGCTCGACGCATGCGCTCTTCGTCACCCCCCTGGGGCGCGGCTTTTCCCGCATGGGGTTCTGGAAGCTGCTGCGCCGGCACGCCCGGAAGGCCGGCATCACCCGGCCGCTGTCGCCCCACAAGCTGCGCCATTCCTTCGCCACCCACCTGCTGGAACGGGGCGCCGACCTGCGCGCGGTGCAGGCGATGCTGGGCCACGCCGACCTGCGCACCACCCAGATCTACACCCACGTCGCACGGGCGCGGCTGCAGCAGGTCCATGCCGCCGCCCACCCGCGGGGCCGGAAGCCGGGTTAAAAACCCCGCAATGCGCATTCTGAGCGGGGTGCAGTCCTCGGGGCAGCTCCACCTGGGCAACTACTACGGCGCCCTGCGGCAGTTCGTCGCCATGCAGAACGAAGGCGAGGCGCTGTACTTCATCGCCAACCTGCACGCGCTCAACTCGGTGCGCGACCCGGTGCAGGCCAAGAAGCTCACCTTCGACACCGCGGTCGCTTTCCTCGCGCTGGGGCTCGACCCGAGCCGCGCGGTGCTCTTCCGGCAGAGCGACATCCCCGAGGTCCCCGAGCTGTACTGGATCCTCGGCACGGTGGTGCCGGTGAGCAACCTGGAGCGCGCTCACAGCTACAAGGACAAGATCGACAAGGGCCAGTCGCCCGACTTCGGGCTCTTCGCCTACCCGGTGCTGATGGCCGTGGACATCATGCTCTACGACTCCGACGTGGTGCCGGTGGGCAAGGACCAGGTCCAGCACCTCGAGTTCGCCCGCGACTGGGCCACCAAGTTCAACGTCACCTACGTGCCCAAGTACGACCCCGCCGACCCGGAAGGGAAGAAGGGGCCCAAGGGGCTGCTCAAGCCGCCGCGCGCCCTGGTGCAGGAAGAGACCGCGCTGATTCCAGGGGTCGACGGACAGAAGATGTCCAAGACCTACGGCAACACCATCGAGCTCTTCGCCGAGATCAAGGCCACCGAGAAGAAGATGATGGGCATCAAGACCGATTCCACCGCGGTGGAGTCGCCCAAGCCGGTCGAAGGCAGTGCGCTCTACCAGCTGCTCAAGGTGATGGCCCCCGCGTCGGAGTGGGCGGCGCTCGACGCCTCGTGGCGCCAGGGCGGGCAGGGGTACGGGTACTACAAGAAGAAGCTGGTGGAGTGCTTCCACGTGACCTTCGACGGGCCCCGCAAGCGGTACGAGGAGCTGCAGGCCGACCCCGCCGAGGTCGAGCGGATCCTCAAGGCCGGGGCGGCCAAGGCCCGGGAGTACGCGGCCCCGGTGCTCGCCCGGGTACGCACCGCCGTCGGCCTGTAGCGCCTGCGCCGCGAAGCCTGCTAGAGCCTTTCGCCTCTTGAAGGCCCCGGTCGACACCCCCGAAGAGCTGAGCGCGCCGAAGGACACCTTCCGCATCGCGCTCCCTTCCTTCGAAGGGCCGCTCGATCTGCTGCTGCACCTGATCCGCGAGCACCAGCTCGACCTCTTCGACATTCCGATCGCGCTGATCACCGAGAAGTACCTCGCGCACCTGGAGGCGATGCGGGAGATCGACCTCGACATCGCCGGCGAGTTCCTGGTGATGGCGTCGACCCTGCTGCACCTCAAGTCGCGCATGCTGCTGCCGCAGGACCAGCGGCCCGAGGACGCCACCGAGGCCCAGGAGCAGGCCGACCCGCGCGCCGAGCTGGTGCGCCGGCTCCTCGAGTACCAGAAGTACAAGGACGCGGCCGAGCAGCTCGCCGGCAACGATCTGCTCGATCGCGACGTGTTCCCGCGCCGGGTGTCGCTGTCGCGGGTGCCGCTCGACGACGGGGAGATCGGCCTCAAGGAGCTGTCGGTCTTCAAGCTCATCGAGGCGCTCGATCGCGTGCTCAAGGCGCTCGAGCCCAAGTTCCAGCACGAGGTGGTGCGCGATCGCCTCTCGCTGTCCGACGCCATTCACCGCGTGGCGGCCAAGCTGTCGAGCGGCGAGCCGGTGTCGTTCTTCACGCTCTTCGAAGGCGTGCGCACCCGGTCCGCGCTGGTGATCACCTTCCTCGCCATTCTCGAGATGGCGAAGCTGCGCCTGGTCCGCGTCACCCAGCCCGAGGGCGGGGAAGACATCCTGGTGCAGAGCCGCGCCGAGGCCCTCCAGGGCTTCGGGAACGCCCCCGCCGAGGAGATCGATCGTGAGTACCAATAAGCCCTTCACTCCCGAGGAAGTCGCGGCCGCTGCGGAAGGCCCGCAGGGCGACCCCGAGCTGGACGAGCTCGCGGCCGCGCAGATCGACGCCGACGCCGCCGAGCCGGAGACCCCGTTCGAGAAGCTGGTGTCGGGCGGCAAGCGCATGTCGGTCGATCGCGCGAAGACGATCCTCGAGGCGCTGCTGTTCGTCGCCGACCGCCCGCTGACGCTCGAGCAGCTGCACCAGGCGACCGGCGTGGCGCCGGAGAAGATCACCCAGGCGCTCGAGAAGCTCCAGGGCGAGCGGCGCGAAGGCGTCAGCGGCATCGTGCTGCAGGAAGTCGCCGGCGGCTGGCAGCTGCGCACCGACCCCGACAGCGGCGACTACGTGCGCCGGTTCCTCAAGGTGAAGCCGCAGCGGCTCACCCGCGCGGCGGTGGAAACGCTGGCGATGATCGCCTACCGCCAGCCGGTTACCCGCCCCGAGATCGAAGGCATCCGCGGCGTCGACTCGGGCGCCGTCATCAAGGCGCTCCTCGAGCGCCGCATGATCAAGATCCTGGGCAAGAAGGAAGAGGTGGGCCGCCCGATCCTCTACGGGACCACCAAGGAGTTCCTCGAGTTCTTCGCGCTGCGCGATCTGTCGTCGCTGCCCACGCTGCGCGAGTTCCACGAGCTGTCGGAAGAGCACCAGGACATCGTGGAGAAGGAAGCGCCGCCCAAGCCGGGCGCCGCCGGCACCATCGAGGCGCTGGGCGACGCGCAGTTCGAGGCCCGGCTCGCCGAGCAGCACGCCGCGAGCGAGGCCGCGCTCGGCGAGCTCGAGGACGCCATCTCCGGCGCCGACACCGTGACCAAGGCGGCCCAGGCGGTGCTCGACCCCAAGCCGCCTCCGGGCGCGCCGGGTGAGCCTCCACCGGGCGGCGCCCAGGCCTGACGTGGCGGCGGAGCGGCTGCAGAAGGTGCTCGCCCACGCGGGCGTCGCGTCGCGGCGGCACGCCGAGCAGGTGATCACCGCCGGCCGGGTGTCGGTGAACGGCCAGGTGGTGACCGCGCTGGGCACCAAGGTCGACCCGCAGGTCGATCGCATCGCCGTCGACGGCAAGCCGCTCGCCGTGCAGTCGGTGAAGCGCTGGTTCATCCTCTACAAGCCCGAAGGCATGGTCACCACGCTGAGCGACCCGCGCGGCCGCGCGTCGGTGGGCGAGCTCATCAAGCAGCAGAAGCTCGAGGGCCGGGTCTACCCGGTCGGCCGGCTCGACTACGACGCCGAAGGCGCGCTCCTGCTCACCGACGACGGCGAGCTCGCGCACCAGCTGCTCCACCCCAGCTTCGGCGTGCGGCGCACCTACCTCGCCAAGGTGAAGGGCGTGCCGTCGAAGGCGTCGCTCGAGAAGCTGCTCGAAGGCGTGCGCCTCGAGGACGGCATGGCGAAGGCGCTGAGCGTCGAGGCCTTCGACCAGACCGAGAAGAACACCTGGCTCGAGCTGTCGGTGGGCGAGGGGCGGCCCCACATCGTCAAGCGGCTGCTGGCGGCCATCGGGCACCCGGTGGTGCGGCTCTTCCGCCCGCAGCACGGCGGCATCACCGTGGAGTCCCTCGAGCCCGGAGAGCTGCGCCCCCTGACCGACGAGGAAGTCGACCGCATCCGCCGCATCGCCGGCGGTGAGCCCGCCCCGGTGAGCCCGAGGACCTTGCCCGGCCGCCGCCACCGCAAGGAAGGCCCGGCGAGCGACGACGACGACGGCGCACGCGGCCGACCCCCGCGGGAGAGCCGCTGATATAAGCGTCGGCCTGATGTCTGCCCTCAGGCCCGCCGTGCTGGTGACCCTCGCGCTGCTGTCGGGTGCGTGCTCGGGTGGCCGCGACAAGCTGATCGCCGAGCTGCAGTCCACCCGGCCCGAGGAGCGCGCGCTGGCCGTCAAGCGCCTCGCGGAGCAGGGCAAGGAAGAGGACCTCACGCTCTTCAGCCAGGCCGCGAAGGACCCGGTGTCCATCGTCCGCGCGGAAGCGATGACCGCCCTGGGCACCAGCAAGGACGCCCGGGTCGTCGACCTGCTGGGCGAAGGCCTCGCCGACGGCAACGAGCTCGTGCAGCAGAGCGCCGCCACCGCGCTGGCGAACATGAAGACCGACAAGGCCCGCGCCTACCTCATGGTGCAGTTCGGCCGACGCGGGCGGGCCACGCGGGAGCTCATCGTCAAGGCGCTCAAGGCCGCCAACGTCCCCGGGGCGATGGCGGGCGCGGTGGCCGCCGAGGCCAGCGCCCAGTGGGAGCGCACCCTGAAGACGCTCCAGGAAGGCACGCTGCCCGAGCGCGTCGGCGCCGCCGAGGAGCTGGGCAAGAGCGGCCGCCCCGAGGCCATCACCCGCCTGGTCCCGCTGCTCAAGGACTCCCAGGTGTTGCTCGCCGCCGCCGCGGTGCGCGGCCTCGGCAACGCCAACGACAAGCGCGCGGTGCAGCCCATCGCCGCGCTGCTCAAGGAAAGCTACCCCGACCTGCGCGAGGCGGCCTGCGAGGCGCTCGCCCAGCTCGACGATGCGTCGGCGCTGCCTGCGCTGCGCGAGGTGGCGGTGGAGCACAGCCCGCTGTCGCGCCTGGCGGCGCAGGCCATGGTGGCGCTGCCCCGCAGCCCCGAGGTGGACAAGGCGCTCTGCGACGTCATCGCCCTCGGCGGTGCGGCCGAGGCCGCGGTCGCCGGCAAGGAGCTGCGCCGCCGCGACGGGTGCCCGGTGGAGCCGCTCGCCGACAAGCTGCGCACCCCGGCCAACGTGCCGTCGCTGCTCGCCGGCCTCGCCGGGCTCGGGCCCAAGGCCAAGGAGCTGTCGCCCAAGCTGGTCCCGCTGCTCACGAGCCCCGACGCCAACATCCGCCGCGCCACCGTCGAGGCGCTGGTCGAGCTCGGCGACGACGCCGCGGCGCCCGCGCTGCTCAAGGCGTACGAGGCCGAGGTGAAGGCGCTCGACGCGCTGCGCGCCGACTGGATCTCGGCCCCGCTGCCCCAGGAGTACGCCCCGGGGTTCGACCCCCAGGCGCCGGTCGACCCTTCCGATCCGGTCGCCGCTGCCCGCGGCAAGCAGAGCGACCTCTTCAAGCGCGTCAACGCCCTCGCCGACGCCAAGGCCCGGGCCGCCGGCAAGGTGGTGCGCGAGCCCGCGCCCCCGCGCGAGGTGGTCGACGACGCGACGGAAGATCAGCTCAAGGTGCTGGCGGCGCTGGTGCGGGCGCTCGGCGTGCTCAAGCTCGAGCCCGCCGAGGCCGCGCTCACCAAGCTGCTCACCGAGTCGAGCCCATCGCTGCGCGCTGCCGCCATCGAAGGGCTGGCGGCGCTGGGCGAGGCCCGGCTGGCCGATCTCAAGGGCGCGCTCCAGGACCAGGATCGCGACGTGCAGGCCCGGGCCGCGCGCGCGCTCGCGCTCGCCGGGCCCAAGGGCCAGGCCATGGTGCTGGAAGCCATCGCCGTGCAGTCGGGCGACCGGGTGCGCTTCCTCGAGGCGCTGCGGGCGACGCCGCTGTCGGTTGAGGCGGCGCCCTCGCTGGTGACGCTGGTGAAGGAAGGCGGCGCCGAGGCCGGCACCGCTGCGCTGATGCTGGGCGAGCTGGGGTACGCCCAGGCCGTCGACCCCTTGCTCGACTACCTGGGTGAGCCCACCTCCATCGCGCGGCGCGAGGTGCTGGTCGCGCTGGGCAAGCTGGGCGTCGCCAAGGCGGCCGACGCGGTGGGCAAGGAGCTGTACAGCGACAGCGCCGACGTGCGTGCGGCGGCGGCCGAGGCGCTGTCGGCGCTGGGGGCTGGCAGCCACGCCGATGCCCTCGACGCCCTGAAGGGCGACTACTATCGCCGCGTGCGCGAAGCGGCGACCGCCACCCAGACCAAGCTGGCCGGGGCCCCCCACTAGATGGACCTGCGCAAGCTCAAGGACAAGGCGACCGAGGCCTTCACCAAGGGCAAGTTCGCCAAGGCGGCCGAGGCCTACGAGGAGTACTGCGCCGCCGACCCCAAGGACCACCAGGCGCGGCTGCGCATGGGCGACGCCTGGGCCAAGGCGGGCAAGAAGGACAAGGCCATCGGCGCGTACACCAAGGCCGCCGAGGGCTTCGCCAAGGACGGCTTCCTCCCGCGCGCGATCGCCGCCAGCAAGCTCATCCTCGAGCTCGACCCGTCGCACTCCGGCGTGCAGAAGATGCTCGCCGGGCTCTACGCGCGGAAGTCGGGGCCCGCGATGCCGGCCTCCAAGCCCGCGGGCGCGACCGCCACCGGCGTCGAGCAGAAGGTGCCGGGCTCGACCACCGACGCGGCGTTCGCCAACCGCAAGGACGCCATCGCGCTCGACGCACCGCCGGCGCCCGCGGCCAAGCCGAAGCCCGCCGCGCCGAAGCCGGGTGACGCTCCGAGCCCGATGAACCGGGCCGACGCCATCGAGCTGCCGGAATACGAGATCCCCATGGAGACGGTGTCCGCCGGCTCCTCGGCGGTGCCGGTGGCCGCCAAGGGGCCGTCGCCGCAGCGCAACGCGCGGGCCATCGAGTTCGACGAAGGCCCCGCGGGGCCGACCGGCCCGGCGGCGCTGGAGAACACCACCATCGACCTCGGCGTGCGCGTGCCCCCCACCGCGGCGGGCGCGACCCCCGCGGCGCCGGCCGAGCCCGTCGAGCCGGCGGGCATCGCCATCGAGGTGGAGACCAGCGCGGGCGAGGACTCCCAGCTCCCCATCGTCGGCGTGGAGGTGTCGCTCGACCCGCCCGCACCGCCGCCTCCGCCGCAGTTCCTCGGAGACGCGGCGACGCCGCAGTTCGCCGGCGACCCGATGACGCCCCAGCCGTCGGGGCCCGACGTGCCGATCATCATCGACCCCGAGCCGATCTCCGAGCCGGTGGTGGCGGCGATTCCTCCGCCCAACCCCTCCGGCCCCGATCTCCCGATCTCCGTCGATCTCCGGGCGGTGCCACCGCCGGCGCCGAGGCCGTCGGTGCCCGACGTGATCCTGGAAGGGGAACCGATCTCCGACCCGGCCGTGGCCGCGGTGCCGCCGCCTCCTCCTCCGCCCTCGATGCCGGAGATCGTCGAAGCGGAGCCGATCTCCCACCCGGTGGTGGCCGCGGTACCGCCGCCGCCGCCGTCGATGCCCGAGATCGTCGAGGCCGAGCCGATCTCCGACCCGGCCGTGGCCGCGGTTCCTCCTCCTCCGCCGCCGCCGTCGTTGCCGCCCCAGGCCGCGGTGCCTGTGCCGCGGCCTTCGGTGCCCGACCTGACCCAGGACGCGCAGCTGATCGAAGAGCCCGCGCCGCCGCGCCCGTCGGGCCCGGAGATCACCTTCGAGGAGAACCCGCCCCAGCCGCCGCCGTTGCCGCCGCACCGGCCCGAGCTGCAGGTGATCACCGAGAGCCCCACGGTGGTGGTCAGCCCGCTGGCGACCCAGACCGACGAGGAGATCGTCCGCTCGGGCGAAGGAGCCGCGCCCCCGGGGCTGCGCCCCAAGCCGAAGGGGCCGGAGCTGCCGCCCCCAGCGGCGCCGCGCATCTACATTCCGCAGCCGGGGGGCACCACCACGGTGGAAGACGTGGTGCTGAGCGCGCCCGTCACGCCTGCGCCCAGCGGGAGCACCGACCTCGAGCGCAGCCTCGAGATCTTCTCCCACTTCGAGACCGAGGACTTCCTGCCGCCGGCACGCGCCGCTGCCGCCGCCGCGCTGGCGCC
>JAIBBQ010000024.1 GCA_019694595.1 Myxococcaceae bacterium | reverse complement strand
TTCCGCGCCGCTACCGCCGCCGCCACCTCCGGCGCCGTCGGTACCGGAGGTGCACCGCCCCCCCGTCGAGCGCCTGGAAGCGGTGATCGCCCTGGTGGAGGCGGGCGACTTCCCCCACGCGCTCCTGGCCGCGCAGCGGCTGGTGCACGATCACCCGGACGATCTCGGCGGGCTCCTCACGCTGGGCAACATCCACGCGCTGATGGGGAGCCCGGAGGCCGCGCGCGAGAGCTTCACCGCCGCGCTCGCCCGCGAGCCCCTGTGCGTCGAGGCCCGGCTGTACCTGGGGGTGGCCGCCTTGCAGGAAGGCGCGGCCCAGGAAGCGCGCGCCGAGCTCAAGCGGGCGCTCTTCCTCGAGCCCACGCTGGCGCTGGGGCACTACCTGCTGGGCCAGGCCGAGGAGCAGCTGGGCGACAAGGCCGCGGCGCTGCGCTGCTACCGCAACGCCGTCGCGCAGCGAAAGAGCGGCCCGCGCGCGCTCCTGGGCCACTTCCCCGACCTCCCGCGGAGCACCGAGGCCGTCGCGCAGGCAGCGCAGTTCAGGCTCTCGGCACTGGCCGACGAGACCTGACCGCCGGCGAGATCTACGGCGGAAGCCGCTGCGTCACGCCGATGGCGAAGTGACGGCCGGTGTCGAAGGTGGCGTGCGGGAGCAGGATTCCCAGGGCGCCGAGCCCCTCGCTCGCGGTGCAGGCCCCCGAGAAGCGCCCGTCGTCGACCGTGAGCTGGTGCAGCCGAGCGGCCTGCCCCCCGTCCTGTCGGAGCGCCGCGGTCCCCGGTCCGGCGAGCTGGAAGACGACGCACCCGCGGTAGCCCCGGCCCACCACGTCGGGCGTGGCGCTCACGTAGGTGGCGCCGCCCCAGACGAAGAGATCGGGCGCGTTCACGTTCACCGCCGTGCCCGGCGCGAAGAAGCACGCCACGTCCTCGGGGCGGACCAGCGTGCCCACCCGGCGGAAGGTCGCGGCGTGATCGTCGGAGTGCAGCAGCTCGATGCGAATGTGGGGGCCCCCACCGCCGCTGGTGACGCAGCCCGCGGCGAGGTCGAGGCCCGCGTCGGGGCGCCAGAGCAGGTCCGGCTCGGTCAGCACCAGACAGTCCTCGAGGCCGGCCAGGCTGGTGCTGAGCGTGCCCGCGTCGGCCGACGAGAAGGCGGTGGGCGAAGGCCACCCGATGAGCGTGGTCGCCTCGCTCCAGGGGCCCTGCGGCGCCGGCGCGGTGGCCAGGGCGAGGTTCCCGTACTGGTAGAGCAGGGTGCCGTCGGCCTTCACCAGGTAGCGGTGGCTCACCAGCTTCCACCGTCGCTGGGCGTCCGGCTCGTCCCCGTCGAACACCACGCTGCTGACCTCGTGGATCACCGTGCCGCTGCACGAGCCGCCGGGGCATTCCTTGGCGTCGGTCGAGGCGAGGGTGGCGGCCTGCGTACGGTTCACGTCGGCGGCGAGCGCCCAGGTGCGCCCGTGGTCGGCCGACACCGCGACCCGGGTGTGAATGTCGCCCAGGCTCTTCACCGAGGAATACGCGAGCACGCCGGCGTCGAGCGCGAAGACGAGCGCGGGGTCGAAGATGCCCTCGCTCGAGCCCAGGTCTCCGTCGACGGTCAGCCGCCCGGCGTCGCTGGCCAGCACGGTGGTCGTGCCGGCCGTGCACGGGGCACCCGCGTCCATCGACGCGCCCGGGGTGCTGCAGGCGCTCACGATCGCAGCCAGCAGGCCTGCGATCGTCGGCCGCATCACTTGCCCTTGAACTGGGCCTTGAGCAGGTCGCGGTTGAGCTCGGCGATCACCTTCACCGAGATGGTCTTCGGGCACACCGCCTCGCACTGCGAGAGGTTGGAGCAGGTGCCGAAGCCTTCCGCGTCCATCTGCATGGTCATCGCGCGGGCGCGATCGAACCGCTCCACGTCGCCCTGCGGCGTGTGGCCGAGGTGCGAGGCCTTGGCGCCGACGAAGAGCATCGCCGAGCCGTTCTTGCAGGCCGCCACGCAGGCGCCGCAGCCGATGCACGCCGCCGCCTCGAAGGCCTGGTCGGCTTCCTTCTTGGGAATGGGCAGCGCGTTGGCGTCGGGGGCGCCGCCGGTGTTGACCGAGACGAAGCCGCCCTTCTGGATGATGCGGTCGAAGGCGGAGCGATCGACGACCAGGTCCTTGATCACCGGGAAGGCCTTGGCCCGCCACGGCTCGATCCAGATCTCGTCGCCGTCGTTGAAGTGCCGCATGTGGAGCTGGCAGGTGGTGACGCCGCGGTGCCCGCCGTGGGGCAGGCCGTTGATCACCATCGAGCACATGCCGCAGATGCCTTCGCGGCAGTCGTGATCGAAGGCGATCGCTTCCTCGCCCTTGCTCTGTAGTTCCTCGTTCACCACGTCGAGCATCTCGAGGAACGACATGTGCGGGTTCACGTTCTTGGCGACGTATTCCTTCATCGCGCCGGCATCGTTCGGGCCCGACTGGCGCCAGACGTGGAGCTTCAGGTTCATCGGCTTGTCGCTCACTTGTAGCTCCGCTTCGCCGGGTGCACGTATTCGAAGGACAGCGGCTCGACGTTCTTCTTCGGCGCCTGACCGTCGCCGGCGTATTCCCACACCGAGACGTTCATGTACTTGTCGTCGTTGCGCACGCACTCGCCTTCTTCGTCCTGGTGCTCTTCGCGGAAGTGACCGCCGCACGACTCGTCGCGGTCGAGCGCGTCGCGCGCCATCAGCTCGGCGAATTCCATGAAGTCGGCGACGCGCCCGGCCTTCTCTAGCGCCAGGTTCAAGTTGCCGTCGCTGCCGGGCACGTTGAGGTTCTTCCAGAATTCCTCGCGCAGCGCGGGGATCTGCTGGATGAGCTCGTTCAGGCCCTTGGCGTTGCGGGCCATGCCGCACTTCTCCCACATGAGCAGGCCGAGCTCGCGGTGGAAGCTGTCCACCGTGCGCTTGCCCTTGATGCCGAGCAGCTTCTTGAGCTTCGCGGTCGACTCGTCGGCGGCCTTCTTGAACTCCGGGTGGCTCTCGTCGACCTTGGGCGCCTTGGCGGTCGCCAGGTAGTTGCCCAGCGTGTACGGGAGCACGAAGTACCCGTCGGCCAGGCCCTGCATGAGCGCGGAAGCGCCCAGGCGGTTGGCGCCGTGATCGCTGAAGTTCGCCTCGCCGATCACGAACAGCCCGGGAATGGTCGACTCCAGGTTGTAGTCCACCCAGAGGCCACCCATCGTGTAGTGCACCGCGGGGTAGATGCGCATCGGCTTCTCGTACGGAGAGTCGCCGGTGATCGTCTGGTACATCGAGAACAGGTTGCCGTAGCGCTCGCCGATCTTGTTCGGCCCCAGGCGCTTGATGGCGTCGGCGAAGTCCAGGTAGACGCCGCGGCCGCCCGGCCCCACGCCCTTGCCCGCGTCGCACGCTTCCTTCGCCGCGCGGCTGGAGACGTCGCGGGGCGCGAGGTTGCCGTAGCTGGGGTACTTGCGCTCGAGGATGTAGTCGCGCTCGGCGTCGGGGATCTGCGCGGGAGCCCGGGCGTCGCCCTTGGCCTTGGGCACCCACACCCGGCCGTCGTTGCGCAGGCTCTCGCTCATCAGCGTGAGCTTCGACTGGTAGTCGCCCGACACCGGAATGCAGGTGGGGTGAATCTGCGTGTAGCAGGGGTTCCCGAAGCCGGCGCCCTTGCGGTACGCGCGGTAGGTCGCGGTGACGTTGCAGCCCTTGGCGTTGGTCGACAGGTAGAAGACGTTGCCGTAGCCGCCGCTCGCCAGCACCACCGCGTCGGCGACGTGCGACTCGATCTTCCCCGTCACCAGGTCGCGGGTGATGATGCCGCGCGCGCGGCCGTCGATCACCACCAGCTCGAGCATCTCGTGCCGGGCGTGCAGCTTGACCGCCCCCAGCCCGACCTGCCGCGAGAGCGCCTGGTACGCGCCGATGAGCAGCTGCTGCCCGGTCTGGCCCTGCGCGTAGAAGGTGCGCGAGACCTGGGCGCCGCCGAACGAGCGGTTGTCGAGCAGGCCGCCGTACTCGCGGGCGAACGGCACGCCCTGGGCGACGCACTGGTCGATGATGTTCACGCTGACTTCGGCGAGCCGGTAGACGTTCGACTCGCGGGCGCGCCACTCGCCGCCCTTCACCGTGTCGTAGAAGAGCCGGAAGACGCTGTCGCCGTCGTTGCGGTAGTTCTTGGCGGCGTTGATGCCACCCTGCGCGGCGATGGAATGCGCGCGGCGCGGGCTGTCCTGGAAGCAGAAGGCGTCGACCTGGTAGCCGAGCTCGGCGAGCGAGGCGGCCGCGGAGCTGCCCGCGAGGCCGGTGCCCACCACCAGCACCCGGTACTTGCGCTTGTTGGCGGGGTTGACGAGCTTGAGGTCGAACTTGTGCTTGGTCCACCGCTGCTCGATGGGGCCAGACGGCGTCTTGGAGTCGAGCTTCATGGGAGCTTCACCACGCCGAGGAGCACGGCGACCGGAATCGAGATGAACGCCGCGCAGAGGCCGTAGCCGATGGCCAGCGAGGCGCGCTTGAGGAAGGGAGTCCACGAGGCGCCGTAGAGCCCGAGGTGCTGGAAGAGGCTGTAGATGCCGTGCGAGAGGTGCTGCGCGAGCAGCAGCTGGGCGACCACGTAGATGGCGGAGATCCACCAGACGCTGAAGCCGTTCACCAGCATCGAGTAGACGTCGACCTCGCCCGACGGCAGCAGCTTCACCTGCTCGGGGTGGGCGACGTGCCAGGTGAAGTGGGCCAGGTGGTAGACGAAGAAGGCGGCGATCACCAAGCCCGTCACCAGCATCGACTTGGCGGCGGTGCGCGCCGGCGAGCGGTTGGCGTAGGCGTAGGCGACCGGGCGCGCGGCGGAGTTCTTCGCCGAGCTCTGCACGGCGGCCCAGAAGTGCAGGGGAATGGCGGCGATCAGCGCGCCGCGCACCGCCCACAGGAGCGCGGCGTTGCCCTTCAGCGCCTGCGCGTAGTGGTTGTAGGTCTCGGGCCCGAAGTAGACCATCAGGTTGCCGCCCAGGTGCGCGAGCAGGAAGCCCCACAGCACCGCACCGGTCAGGGCCATCACCACCTTGGAGCCGATGGAGCTGCTGAAGAACCTCAGCAGGCTGCCGATCAGGGGCTCGCCGGTGGGGGCGGGCGCGTCAGTCGCTTGAGACATTCGGTGTGCTCTCCTCGAGGCGAAGTGCGGCGCTGCTCGTTCAAGGCCGTATACCCATGCGATCGAAAGTGCTCCACGACTTGTTTGGGGGCCTCGACAGGGAAAGCGAACCCAGGCGTGAGCGGGGCTGATGGGCGGGGTGGTTCCGATTTCCCCGTCCAAGCGGCCCGATTTCAGGTATCGAGCGGCGCATGAAGATTCACGAGTACCAGGGCAAGGAGATCTTCCGGAAGTACGGCGTGCCGGTGCCGAAGGGCATCGTGGCGCGCACTCCGGAGGAAGCCGAGGCTGCCGCGAAGACGCTCGGCACCAAGGTCACGGTGGTCAAGGCGCAGATCCACGCCGGCGGCCGCGGCAAGGGCGGCGGCGTGAAGCTCGCCAAGAGCCCGGCGGAGGCGAAGGAGCTGGCTTCCAAGATGCTGGGCATGATGCTCAAGACGGCGCAGACCGGGCCCGAGGGCACCAAGGTCCGCACGCTGTACATCGAGGAAGGGCTCGACATCGGCCGCGAGCTCTACCTGGGCCTGACGCTCGACCGCGCCACCTCGCGCGCCACCTTCATGGCGAGCGCCGAAGGCGGCATGGACATCGAGGAAGTGGCCGCCCACACCCCTGAGAAGATCTTGCGCGTGGCGGTCGACCCGGCGGTCGGGTTCTCCGACTTCCAGGGCCGGCAGATGGCGTTCGCCCTGGGCCTCTCGGGCGACACCGTCGGCAAGTTCGTGAAGTTCTGCAAGGCGCTCTACGCGGTGTTCATGGACGCCGACGCCTCGCTGGTGGAGATCAACCCGCTGGTGGTGCTGAAGGACGGCGGGGTCATCGCGCTCGACGCCAAGGTGAGCTTCGACGAGAACGCGCTCTACCGGCACCCGGACTTCGCGGCGATGCGGGACATCAACGAAGAAGACCCGCGCGAGGCGAAGGCCAAGGAATTCGACCTCGCGTACATCGCGCTCGAAGGCAACATCGGCTGCATGGTGAACGGCGCCGGCCTGGCGATGGCCACCATGGACACCATCAAGCTGGTGGGCGGAGCGCCGGCCAACTTCCTCGACGTGGGCGGCGGCGCGACCAAGGAGAAGGTCACCGCGGCCTTCAAGCTGATCCTCGCCGACCCGGCGGTGAAGGCGGTGCTGGTGAACATCTTCGGCGGCATCATGAAGTGCGACGTGATCGCCGAAGGCATCATCGCGGCGGCCAAGGAAGTGCAGCTCAAGATCCCCCTCGTGGTGCGGCTCGAAGGCACCAACGTGGAGCAGGGCAAGGCGCTGCTCAAGAACAGCGGCCTGGCGATCACCCCTGCAGACAACCTTCGCCAGGCGGCCGAGAAGGCCGTCGCGGCGATCAAGTGAGGCCCACCCCGTGAGCATCCTCGTCGGAAAAGACACCAAGGTCCTCGTTCAGGGCATCACCGGCTCCGCCGGCTCCTTCCACGCCAAGCAGATGCTGGAATACGGCACCGCGGTGGTGGCCGGCGTCACGCCGGGCAAGGGCGGCCAGACGTTCGAAGGCAAGGTCCCGCTCTTCGACACCGTGGAGCAGGCGGTGAAGGCGACCGGCGCCAACGCCTCGGTCATCTTCGTGCCGCCGCCGTTCGCGGCCGACGCGATCATGGAAGCGGCCGACGCCAACCTGCCGCTGGCGATCACCATCACCGAAGGCATTCCGGTGAACGACATGATCCGCGCCAAGCGCTTCCTGCAGGGGCGCACCACGCGGCTCATCGGCCCCAACTGCCCCGGCGTCATCACCCCGGGCGGCAAGTGCAAGATCGGCATCATGCCCGGGCACATTCACAAGCCCGGCCGCATCGGCGTCGTCTCGCGCTCCGGCACGCTGACCTACGAGGCGGTGTTCCAGCTCACCCAGCTGGGCCTGGGCCAGTCGACCGCGGTGGGCATCGGCGGCGACCCGGTGAACGGCACCAACTTCCTCGACGTGCTCAAGATGTTCAACGCCGACGCCGAGACCGACGCGGTCATCATGATCGGCGAGATCGGCGGGAGCGCGGAAGAAGAGGCGGCGGCGTACATCGCCAAGGAGTTCAAGAAGCCCGTGGCGGGCTTCATCGCCGGCAGCTCGGCGCCTCCGGGCAAGCGCATGGGTCACGCCGGCGCGATCATCTCCGGCGGCAAGGGCACCGCGGCCGAGAAGGTGAAGGCGATGCAGGCGGCCGGCGTGGTGATGGCGGCGTCCCCGGCGGAACTCGGCACCACGCTGCAGGAAGCGGTCAAGCGCGGCGCCCCCAAGCGCTGAAAGACGTTTTCAACCGCGCGCCCTTTCGCGTAAGGGCGCGCGCCACACCCTCAACCCACATTCTTCAAGGAGCAGCACCATGGCCACCGAGCGCACCCTTTCCATTCTCAAGCCCGACTGCGTCGAGCGCGGTCTCATCGGCAAGGTCCTCGCGGTGTTCGAGGAGAAGGGGCTCAAGCCGGTCGCGATGCGGCTGACCCACCTGTCCCAGGCCGAGGCCGAAGGCTTCTACGCGGTGCACCGCGAGCGCCCCTTCTTCAAGGACCTGGTGAAGTTCATGACGTCGGGCCCGGTGGTGGTGCAGGTGCTCGAAGGCGACAACGCGGTCGCCAAGAACCGCGAGATCATGGGCGCCACCAACCCCGCCAACGCGGCGCCGGGCACCATTCGCAAGCTGTTCGCCCAGAGCATCGAGCGCAACACCGTGCACGGCTCGGACAGCGTGGACAACGCCAAGGTCGAGGTGGCGTACTTCTTCCGTTCCACCGAGCAGCACGGCTACGAGTGGAAGCGCTGAGCCACTGCGCTCCGGCGCGCTCCGCGCGTTAGGCTCTCGTCGTGGACAGCACCCCCCAGGTCGACCTCGCGTCGCTGTCGCTCGAGGCCCTGGGGGCGTTCGTGGTGGAGCGGCTTCGCGAGAAGCCGTTCCGCACGAGGCAGATCTTCAAGTGGATTCACCAGCGCGGCGTGCGCTCGTTCGAGGAGATGACCGATCTCTCCAAGGACCTGCGCGCGCGCCTGACCGCCCAGGCCCGGCTGGTGGGCGTCACCAAGGACCTCGAGCAGGTCTCCACCGACGGCACCATCAAGTACCGCTGGCGCACCCACGACGGGCTCAAGATCGAGTCGGTCTACATGCCGTCGGCCGACCGCAAGACGCTCTGCGTGTCGACGCAGGTGGGCTGTGCGATGGCGTGCTCGTTCTGCGCCACCGCGACGCTGGGGCTCAAGCGGCACCTGACGCCCGCGGAGATCGTCGGCCAGGTCCACGCGGCCAACCGCGACGTGCGCGAGCGCTTCGGGCTCGAGACGCTGCGGCCCATCACCAACCTGGTGTTCATGGGCATGGGCGAGCCGCTCCACAACTACGAGAACCTCAAGGCCGCGCTGGCCTTGCTGCAGAGCGAAGACGGCCCCAACTTCTCGCACCGCCACATCACCGTCTCGACGGTGGGGCTGGTGCCGGTGATCGAGAAGTTCGCGCAGGAGGCCGAGGTGAAGCTCGCCATCTCGCTCAACGCCAGCGACGACGAGACGCGCGACCGGATCATGCCGGTGAACCGCCGGTGGAAGATCGCCGACCTGATGGACGCGGTGAAGCGCTTCCCCGCGCGACAGGGGCGCCGGGTCACCTTCGAGTACGTGCTGATGGAAGGGGTCAACGACACCGACGCCGACGTGGCGCGGCTGGCGGCGCTGCTCCAGGGCGTGCCCGCCAAGGTGAACCTGATCCAGTACAACGACAACCCGGGCCTGGGCTTCCACTCGACGCAGGACACCCGGGCCCAGCGCTTCCAGGCGGGGCTGGAACGGGCGGGCGTGCTGGCGCTGATTCGCCAGAACCGGGGTCGGGACATCGCCGCCGCCTGCGGTCAGCTCGCCAACATCGCGGAAGCAGGGCAGGTCTTGACTCCCACCCGGGGTCAAAAAGGCCCAACCCATTGACATTGTTGTGCCATCGGCACTAAGCGCCGCGACCTCACTCACGCTTTCGCATTGGAGCTGCCCATGTCCGTCGTTCTCCGCCTCGCCCGCGCCGGCGCCAAGAAGATGCCGTACTTCCACATCGTCGCCGCCGACTCGCGCAGCCCGCGCGACGGCAAGTTCATCGAGGCGATCGGCGCGTACGACCCCAACCTCGAGCCCCCGAAGTTCGAGGTGAACGAGGAGCGGTGGGCGCACTGGGTGAAGGTCGGCGCGCAGCCGTCGGAGACCGTCGCTGGCCTGAAGAAGAAGAGCAGCAAGCCCGTCGCGAAGGCGTAAGTCTTCGTGAAGGGGTTGGTCGAGTACATCGCCCGGGCGCTCGTCGATCGCCCGGAAGCGGTCGAGCTGGTGATCACGCCGTCGGAAGACGGCGCGCTCTACGAGCTCAAGGTGGCCCCCGAAGACGTGGGCAAGGTGATCGGCCGTGACGGCCGCACCGTGAACGCCCTGCGCACGGTGCTCGCCGCCGCGGTCCAGAAGACCGGCGAGAAGGTGCGCCTGGAGATCTTCGACGATCGCCGGCGCGCCCAGCTGGCGCAGGCGCAGGCCGCCGCGGTCCCGCCCGCGCAATGAAGCGCGAGGCCAACGCGACCCTCGAGTTCGGTTACGTCTCGCGGGCTCACGGCCTCGAAGGCGAGGTGGTGATCCGCACCCACGACCCGGCGAGCGACGTGCTCGACCACGTGGAGCGCGTGCACGCGAAGACCCGCGACGGCGAGGAACGGGTCATCGACATCGAAGACGTGGCGATGGCCCCCGGCGGCGACCTGCGGGTGAAGTTCGTGGGCGTCAACGGCCGCGCTCAGGCGCAGGCGCTGGTGGGCTCGACGTTGAGCGTCTTCCGCGAAGATCTCGAGGAGCCGGCCGAAGGCGAGTTCTTCCAGGGCGACCTGGTGGGGCTGACCGCGGTGAGCCCGAGCGGCGAGCGGCTGGGCGAGATCTTCCAGGTGTGGAACACCGGCCCGGTGCCGAACCTGGTGATCCGCGACGGCGAGAAGGAGATCCTGGTGCCGTTCGCCGAGGAATTCGTGCCCAAGGTCGACCTGGAGGCGCGCCGGGTCACGGTGATCGCGCCCGAGATGCTCGAGTGACGCTGCGCTGCGAGGTGCTGACGCTCTTCCCCGCGATGGTGAGCGGGTACCTGGCCGAGAGCATCCTCGGCAAGGCGCAGCAGAAGGGGCTCCTGTCGGTGCAGGTGACCGACGTGCGCGACTTCGCGGCGGGCAAGCACCACGTGACCGACGACACCCCGTACGGCGGCGGCGCGGGCATGGTGATGAAGGTCGAGCCGCTGGTGGGCGCCATCGAGGCGGCGCGCGCGCGGCTCGCGGGCGCCAAGGTGATCGCCATGAGCCCCCGCGGCCGGGTGTTCCGCCAGGCGGTGGCCCAGGAGCTGGTGCAGGCGCCGGGGCTGGTGCTGGTCTGTGGCCGCTACGAGGGCATCGACGAGCGCGCGCTCGCCTACGTCGACGAGGAGCTGTCGGTGGGCGACTTCGTGCTCACCGGGGGCGAGCTGGCGGCGCTGACGGTCATCGACGCGGTGGCGCGGCTGGTGCCCGGGGTGCTGGGCAACGCGGACTCGGCGGGGCAGGAGAGCTTCGAGGCGGGCTTGCTCGAGCACCCGCACTACACGCGGCCGCCGGAGTTCCGCGGCGCGGTGGTGCCGGCCATCTTGCAGAACGGCGACCACGCGAAGATCGCCCGCTGGCGCCGCTGGCACGCGCTGCGGCTGACGCGGGAGCGGCGGCCGGACCTCTTCGCCAAGCTCACGCTCGGCAAGGACGATCTCAAGCTGCTCGACGGACCGGAACCGGCCTAGGCGCCGGCGTCCTTCGCCGCGGGCTTCGCGCCGCCCTTGGCGGGCTTGGGGGCTTCGGGCGCCTTGGGGACCTCGGGGGGCTTGGGGACCTCGGGGGGCTTGGGGGCCTCGGCGGGCGCGGCGCTGCCGGCCTTCACGAAGTTGAAGGTCTCGACGGCCCCCGGCTTGTCGACGGTGATCGAGAGCGTGGTGGGGTTGGCGAGCGCGTAGGTGATGATCGACCCCTGGGCCTCGGCGAACTTCGCGAAGCCTTCCTTCTGCTCGACCAGCACCAGGCGCTTGGGCTCGGGCGCGGCGGCCCAGCCCGGCAGGTTGCGCACCCGCAGGGCGAGCTCGTCGCCTTCGAGCTCGATCACCGACAGTGCGTGCGAGGCCGGCTTGCGCACGGCGTCGCGCGAGGTGCCGACGAGCGCGTCACCGGTGAGCACCCAGTTCTCGCTCTGCGGCGCGCCGCCCTCGGCGTTCCAGGTGCCCACCAGCCACGCCAGGGAGTCGGGCGACGGCAGCACCCACGGCTTCTTCCAGTCCATCGGGCCGTGCACGAAGCGCTTCTTGAGCCGCATGAGCACCAGGGTCCACGCCTTGTCGAAGTAGGCGCGGCCCTGCTCGTGCTCCGGCGAGGCCTGCCAGCCGTCGTGCGTCAGCGACAGGCGGGTGCCTTCGCCTTCGGGGATCAGGGTGAGGGTGACCTTGGTCTTGTCGCCGCGGGCGCGCGCCGCGGGAATGGTGGGCGGAAAGTTCCAGCTGAACTGGAACTTCCGCGGCGCCTCGAACTGGAGCACCTGGCAGCCTTCGCTGCCCCTGGAGCCCGCGGGCGCCTCGGGCACGAAGTACAGCTCGTAGGCGCCGTTCTTCTTCAGCTCGATCTTGGCGTCGGGCGCGAAGAAGGTCTGCACCCCTTCCTTGCTGGTGAAGGCCTTCCACACCTCGGGGGCGGGGGCCGGCACCACGAGCGACTTGTAGATCTGCGGGGGCGCGCCCGCGGCCAGCATCAGCGAGAGCAGGATCGTCATGGCGAGCCCTGATACCTCATTCCGGGGCCGGGTATTGCTGTGCCAGCGAAGAAGGCACGTCGTTGGCCCGGGTGATCTGCCGGTAGACGTCGACGGCGGGCCGGGCGGTGCGGGCCTTCCGGGGGTCCGCCTTGTCCACCGCGTAGAGGCCGAAGCGGTAGTCCATGCCGTGGTTCCACTCGTAGTTGTCCATGAGCGACCAGTAGAAGAAGCCGCGCAGGTCGGCCCCGTCGCGGATCGCCCGCCTGGCCCACTGGGCGTAGCGGACCAGCCAGCTCGCGCCGGCGGCGCCGTCGGTCTGCACCTGGGCGCCGGTCTCGGTGACGATCGACGGCAGGTGGTAGCGGTCCTTGGCGAGCATCGCCATCTCGTAGAGGCCCCTGGGGTAGTCCTCGAAGGCCTGGAGCGTGATGGGGTTGAAGCGGGTGCGCGGAGACAGGTCGGGGAGCACCGGGGCGTCGGTGCCTTCGACGGTGATGCGCGTGTAGATGTTGAGGCCCAGGAAATCCATGCGGCCGGCGAGGTCGCTGCGGCCCTTCACCTCGGGCACCCCGTCGAGGTCGGCGTCGACGTCGCCCAGGATCACCGCGTCGAGGAAGGCGGTGTTGTAGAGCGCGTCGACGTCCTTCGCGGCGCGGGCATCGAGCGCGCTCGAGGTCTTGCCCTTCACCGGCACGGTGGCGAACACCAGGCCGATGAAGGTGGGCTTCCCGTCGCCGTCGGCGTCGGCGGTGTCGCTCGTGCGCAGGGCGTCGACCATGCGGGCGTGCGCCTCGACCATGGTGAGGAGAACGGACCGGGCGGCGGCGTACTTGAAGGTGACCGCCGGCGGGTTGAGCCGCTCGGCGCCCGGCAGCAGGTAGGCGGGGAAGATGACGTTGATGGGCTCGTTCTCGGTGACCCACCAGTCGACTTCTCCGCCGAACTCCGCGCCGCAGAAGCCGGCGTACCTGGCGAGCTCGGCCTCGATGCGCTCGCGGTCGAGCCAGCCCCGCCGGGTGCAGTGGTCGAAGTCGAGGTGGCAGGCCACGCCGTCGTGCAGCCACAGGGGCAGGGTGTAGTGGTTGAGCGTGACCATGGGCCTCAGGCCCTGCGCCTTCAGCGACGCGAACATCGCGTGGTAGGCGGCGAGCGCCTCGGGGTCGGCGGCGGCGCGGAGCGCGTCCTGCCCCACGATGCCGTCGGTGGCGTTCGGGAACAGCCGGCTCCACTCGAGCGAGACGCGCAACGCGTTGAGGCCGAGCTCTTCCTTCGCGCGGCGGTGGTCCTGCGCGTAGAGCTCGAAGTAGCCCGGGCCGGCCGACGGCAGGTCGGTGGAGATCGCGTCCTGCAGGTCCTTCAGCTCGCCGCGCCGGGTGACGAAGTCGTACCAGTCGCTCCTGGGGTCGTCGCACGGCCCCGACGGGCAGCCCATGTCGACCTGGAAGCCGGCGATCGCCGCGCCCCAGGCGAAGCCAGCGGGGAACGGAGGCTTCACCGGTGCCGCGCCGCTGCAGGCGGCGAGCGCCAGCGCGAGCGGGGCGAGGCGGCGCATCAGACGAAGAGGCTGGAAAGCGACTCCGCGCGGTGAATGCGGTTGATCGCCTCGCCGAAGAGCCGCTCGGTGGTGACGCAGCGGATCTTGCTGGTGGCGAGGGCCGCCTTGGTCAGCGGCACGGTGTCGGTGAAGACGACTTCCTCGAGCACCGACTCGCTGATGCGGGTGAGCGCCGGCCCGGAAAGAATGGGGTGCACGGCGTACGCGAACACGCGCCGCGCGCCCTTCTCCTTGAGCGCGAAGGCGCCCTGGGTGAGCGTGCCCGCGGTGTCCACGATGTCGTCGACGATGATCGCGTCTTTCCCCTTCACGTCGCCGATGAGGTTCATCACCTCGGAGGCGTTGGGGCGCGGGCGGCGCTTGTCGATGATCGCCAGCGGCACGTTGAGCCGCTTGGAGTAGGCGCGGGCGCGTTCCACGCCGCCGGCGTCGGGCGAGACGAAGACCAGGTCCTCGACCGGGAAGCGCTTGCGGATGTCTTCCAGGAACACCGGCGAGGCGTAGAGGTGATCGGTGGGGATGTTGAAGAACCCCTGGATCTGGCCGGCGTGCATGTCCATCGACACCACGCGGCTGACGCCCGCGGCGACCAGGAGGTCGGCGATGAGCTTGGCGGTGATGGGCGTGCGGGGCGCGACCTTCCGGTCCTGCCGGCCGTAGCCGTAGTACGGGATCACCGCGTTGATCGACGCCGCCGACGCGCGCTTGCAGGCGTCGACCATGATGAGCAGCTCGAGCAGGTGGTCGTTCACCGGCGGGCAGGTCGACTGCACGATGAACACGTCGAGCCCGCGGACGTTCTCGCCGATCTCGATCTGGATTTCGCCGTCGGAGAACCGGTTGACGTCGGCCTTGGACAGCGGCCGCTTCAGGTACTCGCAGATGGCCTTGGCGAGCGCCGGGTTGCTGCTGCCTGCGAACACCTTGAAGTCGTGGCTGACCGGCATGCACGCGATCTACGGACTCGCACCGCGCGGGTCAAACGAACTTCAATCGGGGTCGGGGTAGGTCTCGACCTCACCGGCGCGCCGGGGGGCGGGCGCGGGGTTGGCGCGGGCGCACTTCTCGTACTCGGCGAGCACGATGCGTTCCATCTTCTCGCGCATCTCGGCGTTCAGCGGGTGGGCGATGTCCTTGTAGGTGCCGTCTTTCCGCTTCTTGGCGGGCATGGCGACGAAGAGCCCGGACGTGCCGTGGATGACCTTGAGGTCGCGCACCACGAAGCAACCATCGAGGGTGATGGTGACGTACGCGCGCAGCTTGTCCTCGGCGACCGGGAAAACCTTCACGTCGGTGATGTCCATCACTGCCCCCCGAGCACACCCGGAACCGCCCGGGCCGCTCTGGCCGCACCAAAGCAACGTCGGGGGGCGGAGCGCAAGACCGACGGTGTTGACTCGGGGTCGGCAGTCTGCGACACGCCCGGGCTCGTCAAACCCTTGCTGGAGGCTCACCCATCGCACCCCCTGTCCGTGATCTGAGGACCAACAAGCGAATCCGCGCTCGCGAGGTTCGCGTGGTGGGGTCGCAAGGTGAGCAGCTCGGAGTCCTGAGCATCGAGCAGGCGCTGGAGCGCGCGCAGGCGGAAGGTCTCGACCTCGTCGAGATCAACCCGATGTCCAAGCCCCCGGTCTGCAAGGTGATGGACTACGGGCGCTTCAAGTACGAAGAGAAGAAGAAGACCAACGACGCCAAGAAGAAGCAGGTCGTGGTCAAGGTGAAGGAAGTCAAGCTCCGCCCGAAGACCGAGGAGCACGACTACGACTTCAAGATGCGGAACGTCCGCACCTTCATCGAGGAAGGCAACAAGGCGAAGATCACCATCATGTTCCGCGGCCGTGAGATCACGCACCGCGAGCTCGGGCAGGCGCTGCTCGACGACGTGGTGGGCGACACCAAGGACATCGCGCAGATCGAGTCGCCGCCCCGCATGGAAGGCCGGCAGATGTTCATGATCCTCGCGCCGCTGGCCAAGGTGGCCCAGAAGGCCCGCGAGGCGCACCGCCAGGCGCTCGCCGAGCAGGAGCGCGAGAAGGAACAGCGGCACAACCGCAAGGAAGACGGGGAAGACGGGGCGCCCGCGCAGCAGGGTGGGGCTCCGGCGTCGGCTGCCCCGGCGCAGGTCCCGGCGGCCCCCAAGGCTCCGGCGCCCGCGGCCCCCACGGGCGGTGGGCAGTAATCAGGCCGTTTGCAGCACCGCAGTTGACATGATCGGCGCCCCCACGGTACGAGCGCCGCCCTTTCAGCATTTTCAGGAGTTTTCCGTCATGCCGAAGTTGAAGACGAAGAGCGGCGCGAAGAAGCGGTTCCAGGTGAAGAAGGGCGGCAAGGTGAAGCATGGCAAGGCGTACGCCAAGCACCTGATGTCGTTCTCCAAGAGCCAGGACCAGAAGCGCGGCAACCGCGGCACCGGTCACCTGCGTGACATGGACGCGAAGAAGGTCATCAAGGAGCTGTTCCCGTACGGCGCCAACTAGGCACCGCCCCGGAACACGCGAAGGAAGCGAGAGAGCACCATGCGAGTGAAGAAGGGTTTCAAGGCGCGCCGTCGCCGCAACCGCATTCTGAAGCTGGCCAAGGGTTTCCGCGGCCGCCGGAAGAATTGCTACAAGCGGGCCAACCAGGCGGTCGAGCGCGCGCTCGACTACGCGAGCCGTGACCGCGCGCGCCGCAAGCGCGACTTCCGCAGCCTGTGGATCGTCCGCATCAACGCGGCGGCCCGCTCGCTCGGCCTGTCGTACTCCAAGCTGATCGCCGGTCTGGCGAAGGCGAAGGTGGCGATCGACCGCAAGGTGCTCGCCGACCTCGCGCTGGCGGACCCCGCCGGCTTCGGCGCCGTGGCGAACATCGCCAAGGCGGCCTAGCGCTCGACGGCAGCATCGACGTTCTGGGGTCGCCTCGAAGCTCGAGGCGGCCCCTTTTCATTTTCAGACAAAGGGCATGACTCTCATGGAGCAGAAGCTCAACGCACTCCTGGCGGCGGCGAAGGCGGAGCTCGAGCGGGCCCAGGGCCCCGACCAGGTCGAGGCGGCGCGGGTGCGCTACCTGGGCAAGAAGGGCGAGCTGTCGGCGGTGCTGGGCGGCATGGGCAAGCTGCCGCCCGAGGAGCGCCGCGCGGTGGGCGAGATCGCCAACCGGGTGAAGGGCGAGGTCGAGGCGCTGCTGGCGGACGCCACCGCGCGCGCGCAGGACGCGGCGCTGGACGCGGAGCTCAAGGGTCAGAAGCTCGACGTGACGCTCCCGGGGCGCGGGCGGCCGCAGGGCCGGCGGCACCCGGTGTCGCAGACGCTCGACGACATCGTGGCCACCTTCGCGCGCCTGGGCTTCGACGTGGCGCACGGCCCGGAGGTCGAGGTCGACTGGTACAACTTCGAGGCGCTCAACGTGCCGGCGGACCACCCCGCGCGCGACATGCAGGACACCTTCTACGTGGACGGCAGCTGGCTGCCGAAGGGCGCGGGGCCGGCGCTCCTGCGCACCCACACCTCGCCGGTGCAGATTCGCCTGATGCAGAAGCAGCCGCCGCCGGTGCGCGCGGTGATGCCGGGGCGGGTGTACCGCAAGGACAGCGACGTCACCCACACGCCCATGTTCCACCAGGTGGAAGGGCTCTACGTGGACAAGAAGGTCACCTTCGCCGAGCTCAAGGGCACGCTCGACGCGTTCGCGCGGGCCTTCTTCGGGGCGGGGGTGAAGACGCGCTTCCGGCCGAGCTTCTTCCCCTTCACCGAGCCGTCGGCCGAGGTCGACGTGTCCTGCGTGATGTGCGCGGGCAAGGGCTGCCGGGTGTGCAAGCAGACCGGGTGGCTCGAGGTGCTGGGCAGCGGCATGGTGCACCCCAACGTGTTCCGCCACGCGGGGTACGCGCCCGGCGAGGTGACCGGCTTCGCCTTCGGCATGGGCGTGGAGCGGCTGGCGATGCTGCGGTACCAGATCGACGATCTGCGGACGATGTTCGAGAACGACGCGCGCTTCCTGGCGCAGTTCTGACGAGGAGACACCATGCGCATCTCGCTCGACTGGCTGAAGACGTACGTCGCGATCCCCGCGCCGGAAGAACTCGCCCGGCGCCTGACCATGGGCGGCCTCGAGGTGGAGGCCATCGAACAGCCCGGCGCCGCGCTCAAGGGCGTGGTGACGGCGCGCATCGCCGATTCGAAGCCGCACCCCAACGCCGACAAGCTGTCGGTGACCAGCATCGACGTGGGCAGCGGCACGCCGCTGCAGGTGGTCTGCGGGGCGAAGAACTACCAAGTGGGCGACGTGGTGCCGCTGGCCACGGTGGGCACCACGCTCCCCGGGGGCCTGACCATCAAGGCGGCGCAGCTGCGCGGGGTGGACAGCTTCGGCATGCTCTGCTCGTCGAAGGAGCTGGGGCTGTCGGCGGAAGCCTCGGGGCTCCTGATCCTTCCCAAGGACACCACGCTTGGCCTGCCCATCGCCCAGGCGCTGGGGCTCGACGACGTGGTGTTCGAGGTGAACGTGACGCCCAACCGCGCCGACGCACTCTGCCACCTCGGCGTGGCGCGCGACGTGGCGGCGCTCACCGGCACCAAGGTGACGGTGCCTTCGGCGAAGCTCGCCGAGAGCAGCACCGCGGCGTCGTCGAAGATCGCGATCCGCATCGAGGACGCGGAGCGGTGTCCCCGGTACGCGGCGCGCGTCGTGGAAGGCGTGAAGGTCGGCCCGTCGCCGCAGTGGCTGGTGCGCCGGCTGGAAGCGTGCGGGGTGCGCGCCATCAACGCGGTGGTCGACGTGACCAACTACGTGATGCTGGAGACCGGGCAGCCGCTGCACGCCTTCGACCTCGATCAGATCGCCCAGGGGCAGATCGTGGTGCGCACCGCCAAGGCGGGCGAGGCGCTGGTGACGCTCGACGGGAAGAAGCGCGAGCTCACGGCCGACGAGCTGCTCATCTGCGACGCGCAGAAGCCGCTGGTGCTGGCGGGCGTGATGGGCGGGCAGTCGAGCGAGGTGACGGACAAGACGACGCGGCTGTTGCTCGAGTGCGCGAGCTTCCAGCCGGCGACGGTGCGGCGGGCGGCCAAGCGGCACGCGCTGCATTCCGAGAGCTCGCACCGCTTCGAGCGCGGCACCGACGTGCACGGCATCCCCGCGGTGCTGGAGCGGGCGGCGGCGCTGATCGCCGAGCTGTCGGGCGGCGTGGTGCTGCAGGGCGTGGTCGACGCGTGGCCCAAGCCGTCGCAGCGGCGCGAGGTCGTCTTGCGGCCGGGCCGGGTGGGGGAGCTCCTGGGCGTGGAGGTGCCGCGGGCGGAGTCGCGCCAGCGGCTCGAGGCCCTGGGCTTCGTGCACCTCGGCGAGGCCAGCGGCGCCGACCGGTACCAGGTGCCGGGCCCGCGGGTCGACGTGTCGATCGAAGAGGATCTGGTGGAGGAGATCGCGCGCACGCGCGGCTTCGACACCGTGCCGCTCGCGCTGCCGCAGGGGCTGGGCAAGCTCGAGCCGCTGCCGGCGGCGACGCGGGTGGAACAGCGGCTGCGCCAGGCGCTCGCCGGGGCGGGGCTGAGCGAGGTGGTGAACTACTCGTTCGTGGCGCCCGCGCACCTGAAGGCGTTCTCCGCGGACGCGGGGGCGATCGCCATCGGCAACCCGCTGAGCGCGGAGCAGTCGGTGATGCGCACCACGCTCCTGCCGAGCCTGGTGCTGAACGTGGTGCACAACGCGCGGCACCAGGGGCAGGCGGTGCGCTTCTACGAGCTCGCGCGCAGCTACCGGCCCGACCCCAAGGGCGGCCTGGAGCGGCGCCCGGCGGCGCAGGAGACGCTGGAGCTGGCGGGTGTGCTCTGGGGCGCGAGAGATGGCGAGCGCACCTGGACGGCGAAGGACGCGGCCTGCGACTTCTACGACGCCAAGGCGGCGGTGGAGGCGGCGCTGGCGGCGGTGCAGGTGCCCGGGGTGCGCTTCGAGGCGCTGGAGTCGCCCTGGTACCACCCGCGCGCGGCGGCGACGGTGTACTCGGGGAGCACGAAGCTCGGCACCCTGGGCGAGCTGCACCCCAAGGCGGCGCGGCGGCTGGAGGCCCCGGCAGGGGTGTTCCTCTTCCAGCTCGAGGTGGAGCAGGTGGTCTCGGTGGCGCGGCTCGAGCCGAAGGCGGCGCCGCTGGGCAAGTTCCCCACGGTGTTCCGCGACCTCGCGGTGGTGGTGCCGCAGTCGCTGGCGAACGAGGCGATTCGCGCGGTGATCCTCGAGGTGGGGGCTCCGCTGGTCGTCGATGCGAGCGTCTTCGACGTGTACCAGGGGGCTCCGATCCCGGAAGGGCAGAAGAACGTGGCGTACGCGCTGCGCTACCGCTCGCCGGAGCGGACGCTGACCGACGAGGAGGTCGGTGCCGCGCACGCCAAGATCGTGGCCCAGGTGAACTCCCGGCTGGGCGGCAGCCTGCGGAGCTGAAGCTTTGATTTCATTGAGGAAACCCACCGAGCGCTGGGGTTCGGGGGCTCCTTTGCGAACGACTACCGGGGGTTGGCTAAAAGCCGAGTGAAGTCAGAAGGTTGACATCACTTCTGCCGCAAGGGACGATTGCGGCATGACCAAGGCGGACATCATCGAGGGGGTCTACGACCGCGTCGGCTTCTCCAAGAAGGAGTCGGCCGAGATCGTGGAGCTGGTCTTCGACACGCTCAAAGAGACGCTGGAGCGTGGCGACAAGGTCAAGATCTCGGGATTCGGCAACTTTCAGCCGCGCGACAAGCGCGCTCGGCCGGGCCGCAACCCGCAGAGCGGTCAGCCGATCGAGATCACCGCGCGCCGCGTGGTGAAGTTCGTGCCCAGCCAGGTCCTCAAGGCCGCGCTCAACGGCGGCGACGCCGACGACGGTGAGGAATCGGCCGAGGGCGACGGTAACGACTCGCCTTGACGCTTGAGTGTCAGCCGGGCATAAGCGGCGCGTCGAAAACCCAGTAGCTCTCGGGGCGTAGCGCAGCCTGGTAGCGCACTTGCTTGGGGTGCAAGTGGTCGCAGGTTCAAATCCTGTCGCCCCGACCATTTCGATGGCCCTGACTTTTCTCGGGAAACCGAGCGGGAGTCAGGGCCGTTGTTTTTCCGGGGGACGATGGGACTGGGCCGGCTCCTGACCGGTTGAGGAGTCCTCGTGGAGCTCCTTCCAGTCCGGAAGAGGGCAGCGCAGGCCGGTGGTGTGGCAGTGCTGGTCATCGGCAGCATGCCGCTGCTGTTCGGAGTGCTGGAGCTGACGGGCTACCTTACGTACCGGTTCAGAAGCGGAACACCGGGCTGGTTTTGGTGGTCCGTATTCGTCGAGATCGCGGGAGGCTCCCTTGTTGTCTGTGCAGGGCGGCGCCTCGTCCGATGGGGTTCCAGTGTCAGCGTGTCCGGGCCGTTGTAGTGAAAGCGGGGACTGACAATTTGCTCCTGAATTGGCCGAACCGGCAGTCAGGGAAGCGTAGAGGTTCGCTCTTGATCGTCGGGTGCCTTGCGCTCGGTACGATCTGAGAGCGTGCTCTCCGCGCAGTCATCGCCCCCCGCTCACTGCGCTGCGGTCGGCCCCAGCATCTTCGCGCTCCGCTCGAGCTGCCGGTCGCCGCCCACTTCCCGGACCTCGACGGTCACGGCCAGTCCCGGCATGAAGCGCGCGCGGTCGAGCCGCACCAGCAGAGGAATGCGCTGGTTGTGCATCGACTCCACCTGGAAGTGGTTCTGCGCGAGCTCGACCTGCGCGCCGTCGGGCGCATGCACGGAGACCTCGTAGTCGGCGGTGCTGGGCGACTTGTTCACCAGGTGCACCTCGAAGCCGTTGCGCACCTGGCCGTTCTCCAGCACGTACGGCAGGCCTGGCAGTCGCAAGAGATTCGCCTCGAACGGCGTGCGGCCCCACAGCCCGATCACCAGCGCGATGGTGGCCGCCGTGGTGAGCACGCCGTAGAGGACCAGGCGCGGGCGCACCACCCGGCGCGGCTGGTGGTCGAGCTCGGCCAGGCTCGCGTAGCGGATGAGCCCCTTGGGCTTGCCGATGCGGTCCATCACCTCGTCGCAGGCGTCGATGCACTGGGCGCAGGCGAGGCACTCCATCTGCAGCCCGTGGCGAATGTCGATGGCCGTGGGGCAGGCGGTGACGCAGCGCTTGCAGTCCACGCAGTCGCCGCGCGGGGCGTCGGTGGCCTTCTTCTGCAGCGGCCCGCGGGGCTCTCCGCGGCGCGCGTCGTACCCGATGATGATCGAGTCGCGGTCGTGCATCACCGACTGCAGCCGGCCGTACGGGCAGAGCACCACGCAGAACTGCTCCCGGAACCAGGCGAAGTTGAAGTACGCGAGGCCCGTCACCACCACCGACCAGGTGAACGCGGTGGGGTGGGCCGCGGGGCCTTCGAGCATCATGCCCCACAGCTCCTCGCGGGACAGGAACAGCGCCAGCGCGACGTGCGAGAGGCCCGCCGACACCAGCAGGTAGAGCGCGTGCTTCGCCACCCGGCGCGCCACCGAGCCCGCGGTCATCTTCGCGCCGACCGCCTTGAGCCGCCGCTCGCGCGGGCCGTCGATGAGCCGCTCGATGGGCCGGTACAGCCCTTCGAGGAACACCGTCTGCGGGCACGCCCAGCCGCACCACACCCGGCCGCGCCAGGTGGTGATGAGCAGGAGCGAGAAGACGCCCGACACCGCGAAGAGCACCAGCATCCACAAGTCCTGGGCGTTGAAGCTGTTGCCCAGGAGGTAGAAGGCCCGATGCTCGACGTCGAGGTGCACCGCGGCGTGCTTGCCGAGGTGAATCACCGGCGCGAGCACGTAGATGAGCATCAGCACGCCGAAGACCACCCGCCGCGCGCGGATGAAGCGGCCGCGCACGTCGGAAGGGAAGATGCGGACCCGGCTGCCGTCGGCCTTGATCGATGCCAGCTGCGCGTCGGGCGGGGTGATCAACTCGTCGAGCGACAGCTCGTACTTCCCCCCCACCGGCTGCGGCGCCGGGGCACTCACGGTTCCTCGGTGCCCTGGGGGGCCTTGCCGGGGAGGTTCTTGTTGCGCTGCGCGAGCACCCAGGCGGACACGTTGGTCACCTTCTCCTGGCCGAGCACCGGCCCCCACGCGGCCATGCCCTTGTCCGGGTAGCCGTGGGAGATCGAGGCGTGCACCGCGAGCGGCCCGCCGCCGTGAATCCAGAAGCGGTCGGTGAGGTTCGGGCCCACCACGCCTTCGCCGTTCTGCCCGTGACAGGCGACGCAGCTGGTCTTGAAGACCTTCTCGCCCTCGCTCAGCACCTGCGGGTCCTTGGACAGCGCGAGCAGCACGCCGTCACTCGACGGGCCCGACTGCTTGAGCTGCGCCCGGTGCGCCTCGGCCTCTTCCCGGTACTCCTCCATCGGGCTCTTCGCCTGGTGCATGGTGTGGAACATCAACCAGTAGCCGGCCGAGAAGACGATGGCGCCGAACAGGGTGGCGAGCCACCACAGCGGCAGGTGGTTGTCCGCTTCTTCGATGTCGTCGAAGACGTGCAGGACTCCAGGGCGGTCGCTCTTCATGGTGTGGTCTCCCGAGGTGAGTGGTCTTCGAAAGGCAGTGAGGCGAGGGTGTCGAGCTCGGCGCGGCGGCGGCTGAAGAGCCACAGCAGCGCCGCCAGGAAGACGCCGACGAAGATGGCGAACGCCACCAGCGCCAGGTCCACGTACGGCATGCCCAGATAGAACTCCTGCTTCACGGCGCACCTCCCACCGGCTGCGCCGGCGCGGGAGGCGCTGCTGGGTCGGCCGGCACGGCGGGAGCCACCGGGGCCGCCGGATCGGGCGCGGGCGCAGGCGGCGGAACCACCGCGGTCGGCGGCGGCGGCGCGGTCAGCGGCACGCCGGTGTCGCGGCCCAGCCGCTGGAGGTACGCGATGATGGCCGTGAGATCGGTGTCCCACGCCAGCTCGATGCCCTGGGTCTTGAGGTCCGCGGTCAGCACCTCGGCCTGGGCCTTCTGCGTCTCCAGCGCGTGCTCGAGGTCGGCGTTGGTGTACGGCACGCCGAGCTTCTGCATCGCCGCCAGCTTGCGGGGCGCGATGGCGGTGTCGAGCCGCATGCTCGCCAGGTACTCGAACGACGGCATGTTCGAGCCCGGGCTCACCGCGCGCGGGTCGACCATGTGGCTGTAGTGCCAGAGGTTCGGGTACCGGCCGCCGGCGCGGTGCAGGTCCGGCCCGGTGCGCTTGGAGCCCCACTGGAACGGGTGGTCGTAGATGAACTCCTCGGCGCGGGAGACCTCGCCGTAGCGCTGGGTGTCGCCGATCAGCGGGCGCACCATCTGCGAGTGGCAGGTGTAGCAACCCTCGCGCACGTAGATGTCGCGGCCCTGGAGCTCGAGCGCGGTGTACGGCTTCTGCGCCGCGCCGGTCTCCGGCACCGCCTGCTTCACCAGGATGGTGGGCAACAGCTCGGCCACGCCACCCGCGAGCACCGCGAGGAGCGTCAGCACCGCGAAGGCGAGCGGGCGGCCTTCCACCAGGGTGAACCACGACGGCTTGCCCGCCGCCTTGTCGCGGCGCGAGAGCAAGTAGGCCCCTTCGCCGATGACCGCCAGCACCGCGATCATGACCACCGCCATCACGGTGGACGACGCCATGCCGAAGGCCACCATCGCCGCGATGGTGAGCACCGAGAACCAGATCGGCCGGCCCTTGACCACGTCGAAGGCGGTGGCGCTCGGCTCGGCGTCGGCGCGGCGCAGCACGTCGGCCACGCCGTTGACCGCCTTGCCGCTCCTGGCGGTCATGATCAGGTTCCACGCCATGAGCAGGAAGCCGCCCAGGTAGAGGAGCCCGCCCACCGCGCGGAGGATGTACATCGGGCGGATCGCCAGCAGCGTCTCGACGAAGCTCGGGTACTGGAGGCTGCCGTCGGGGTTGAGCGCCTTCAGCATCAGGCCCTGGTTGATGCCCGCGATCCACATCGAGACCAGGTAGAGAATGATGCCGATGGTGGCGACCCAGAAGTGGGCGTCAGCCGCCGACTTGCTGTGCAGCTTGGTGCCGAAGAGCCGCGGCGTGAGCCAGTAGAACATGCCGGCCGCCATGAGCCCGTTCCACCCCAGCGCGCCGCCGTGGGCGTGGCCGACGATCCAGTCGGTGTAGTGCGCCAGCGCCGACACCGACTTGATCGACAGCAGCGGCCCTTCGAAGGTGGCCATGCCGTAGAAGGTCACGCCGGCCGCGAAGAACTTGAGCACCGGCTCCTCGCGCACCTTGTTCCACGCGCCGCGCAGCGTGAGCAGGCCGTTGAGCATGCCGCCCCACGACGGCGCCCAGAGCATCAGGCTGAAGAGCATGCCCAGGGACTGCGCCCAGTCGGGGAGCGACGTGTAGAGCAGGTGGTGCGGGCCCGCCCAGATGTACATGAAGACCAGCGACCAGAAGTGCACCACCGAGAGGCGGTACGAGTAGACCGGTCGCCCGACGGCCTTGGGGAGGAAGTAGTACATGATCCCCAGGATCGGCGTGGTCAGGAAGAAGGCGACCGCGTTGTGCCCGTACCACCACTGCACCAGCGCATCCTGCACGCCGGAGAAGGCGGAGTAGCTCTTCAGCGGCGACAGCGGCAGCGCGAGGCTGTTGACGATGTGCAGCACCGCCACGGTGATGATGGTGGCGATGTAGAACCAGATGGCCACGTAGAGCTGCTGCTCGTTCCGCTTCGCCAGGGTCCAGAAGAAGTTGATGGCGAAGACCACCCAGATGAGCGCGATGGCGATGTCGATCGGCCACTCGAGCTCGGCGTATTCCTTGCCGGTGCTGAACCCGAGCGGCAGGGAGACGGCGGCAGCGACGATGATCAGCTGCCAGCCCCAGAAGTGGATGCTGGAGAGCGCGTCGCTCGCCATGCGGGTCTTCAGCAGGCGCTGCGTCGAGTAGTAGACGCCGGCGAACATCATGTTGCCGACGAACGCGAAGATGACCGCGTTGGTGTGCAGCGGCCGGATGCGCGAGAAGGTCAGGTACGGCAGGTTGAAGTTCGCCTGCCACCAGGCGAGCTGGGTCGCCGCGAGCAGGCCGACCAGCATGCCCACCACGCCGAACAGCACGGACGCGAACATGAAGCGGCGGACCGTGGTGTCGTCGTACTCGACGCGGATGGTGTTGGGACTCGGTGCGTTGGCGGGCTGTGGTGTCGGCGAGATCACGGCGTTCTCCGGTTTGAGGGGGCGAGCGTGGTGCGCTCGTCTTCCAGGGGGGCGAGACTGAGACGGTCGGCGTGGTCGGGTTCCCGGCGGCGGACGCTCCAGACGAAGAACGCCACCGAGATCGCCACCAGCATGAGGCTCACGAACACCTGGAGCAGGAGCACGCTCATGGCCGGGCTCCCGCCAGGGCGAGCCGCGGCATGCGCTCGCGGCGCTGGGCGCCCAGGCGCCAGAGCGTGAACGCGAGCAAGGACAAGGTGCTCAGCGGCATCGCCACCGCGGCGCGGAGCGGGGTCAGCCCGCCCGCCAGGCCCACGCTGACCGCCACCACGTTGTAGGCGAGCGCGATGCCCAGGAGCTGCTGCACGGTGGCGCGGAGCTTCCGGGCGCCTTCGAAGGCCACCCGCAGGCCGCCCAGCCCTTCGCCGAGGAGGAAGAAGTCGCTGCGGGCCGGGAGCACCGGCCGGTCGACCGCGGGAGTGCCGGCGCAGTAGGCGGCGCCGAAGGCCAGCGCATCGTTGACCCCGTCGCCCAGGTAGAGCGTGTCGCGCTGGTCGATCTGCGCCACCACCTCGGCCTTGCGCTCGGGGCTCAGGCCACCCAGCGCGTGGATGGGGGGGAGTCCCAGCCGGTCGGCGAGGGCGCTGACGCGCTCCTGGCGATCGCCGGAGATGAGCCAGGCGGTGAGGCCCTGGCGGGAGAGGGCGGCCAGCTCCTCGGTCGCGCCCCGGCGCAGCAGCTCCCGGACCTCGAACGACGCCACCGCCTGGCCGTCGCGGCTGAGCACCGTGGCGCGCGAGTCGCCGCGCGAGTGCGTGGCCAGGGCCCAGCCAGGCCGGCCGAGCCGCCACGTCGGGCCGTCGCTCTGCTTCCATTCCAGCCCGGCTCCCGGGTGCTCGGTGGCGCCGAACGTGGCGTCGAAGCACGCGCCGCTGCGCTCGAGCGCGTCGAAGAGACAGCGGCTCACCGGGTGGTTGCTGCGCGCGACCAGGTTGAAGGCGACGTCGCGCACCTTGGGTTCCAGCAGCCACACCGCGTCGGGGTTCGACAGCTCGAGCTGGCCCAAGGTCAGCGTGCCCGTCTTGTCGAAGAGCAGGGTGCGGACCCGCAGCAAGCGGTCGAGCAGATCTTCGCGCCGCGCGAAGAAGCCGCCCAGGCGCAGCCGCTGCTGGGTGAGCTCGAAGGCCAGCGGAATGGCGAGCCCGATGGCGCACGGGCAGGTGACCACCAGGAGGCCCGCGGCCACGTCGACGGCGCGGCCGAGGCCGAAGGGCAGCCACAGCAGGAAGCCGACCGACGAGACGCCGAGCACCGTGGCCACCCAGCGGCGGGCGAGCGCGTCCCAGAAGGTGGCGTGCGCGCCCTTGCCGGCGCCCGGCACCGGCTGGCGCAGCAGAGACACCAGCGGCGAGCGGGCGAAGTCCTGGGTGGCTTCGAGCACGAAGGCCTCGGTCCCGGCGTTGACGCTGCCCGCGCGGACCGGCGCGAGGTGGCCGACGAAGGTGGAGGCGATCTCGCCGCTGATCCATTCGGTGGACACGCGCGCCCGGGGCGACCGGTTGAGTCCGTCGACGGGAACCACGTCGCCCGGCGCGATGAGCAGCTGGTCGCCCGTGCCGATGCGCGGCGCGCACACGCTCCGCAGTCCGGTGCCTTCGAGCCGGCGCACCCAGAGCCCGTCGGCGCCGTCGTCGTCGAGCAGCATGCGGCGGTTGCGCTCCACCAGCCGCGCCTGCAGCCAGCGCCCCAGCAGCATCAGGGTGATGAAGACGTTGAGCGTGTCGAGGTAGGCGAGGTGGCCGCGGCCGCTCACCGTCTGCGCCACCGACACGCCCCACACCAGGGCGATGCCCAGGGCGATGGGCAGGTCGAGGTGCAGCACCCCGGTGCGCAGACCCTTGAGCGCCGCGGAGAAGAACGGCCAGCCGCCGACGAGCGCGGTGGCGGTCGAGAGGCCCAGGCCCAGCCAGACGAAGAGCGGGAAGACGTCGCCGTCGGCCGCCGACAGGCCCAGGTAGAAGGACAGCGAGAACAGCATCACGTTGACCGTCAGCGCGGCGCAGATGCCGAGCCGCATCGCGAGCGCGTCGGTGCGGGCCGCCTTCCGCCCGTGCGACGGACCGAACTGGTAGCCGAAGCGCTCCACGTGGCGCACCCAGGCGTCGACCGGGAAGCCGGGGTCGAAGTGCAGGGTGGCGGTGCCGAGCGCGGGGTTGACCTCGAGGCCCGCCGTGCCGCCGTGCCGGCGGTACAGCTCTTCCATCAACCACACGCAGGCGGCGCACTGCAGGCCCTGCACGTCGAGCCGAACGCAGGGGCGGGTGGGCGACTGCGCGAGCGCCGCTTGCACCATGGCCTCGAGCCACACGTGGCCGCGCTCCGGAGGCGGGCTCGACGGCGCCCGCGCACCGCGGGAGAGCTCGTAGTAGCGGTCGAGCCCTTCCGTCTGCAGCAGCTCCGCGACCGCCGCGCAGCCGGTGCAGCAATACCGGGCGTCCGCCACCTCGGCGGGCATCGGGCTGCCGCAGTGCGCACAACGTGCGTCGGCGATTGCGCGGGAATCCATGTGACGGGAGCCTTTCGCAAGCGGCGTGCCCACGGCACGGGCGTTGAATCAGTCCCGGTCATGGATGCCTTCACCGTCGCGGCGCTGTCCGCTGCGTCGCTCAGCGGTCTCGGTGGAAGTCTGCATTGTGCGGGCATGTGCGGGCCCCTGGCGTGCGTTCCCCTGCCGAAGGGCCAGGGCCGCCTGTCCGCTGCCGTGGCCTGGCAGCTCGGGCGGGCGGGCGGCTACGCGGCCGTGGGCGCCGCGGCAGGGGCCGCCGGGAGCGCCCTGCTGGGCGTCGCGCCGCAGCTCCTGCAGGCGGCCCCCTGGCTGGTGGTGGCCGGCCTCACGGCGAGCGCGCTGGAGTTTCCCCGCCGTCTCCCGGACTTGCCTGGGCTGGCGGCCGTGCGCCGTTCGGTGACCCGGGTGAGCGCAAGATTTTCGCCCACCACCCGCGCGGCTGCATTCGGTGCGCTGACCCCCTTGCTGCCCTGTGGACTGGTGCTCGGCGCCGCCATCTCCGCGGCGGGCATGGGCAGCGCGCTGCTGGGCGCGGCGCTGATGGCTGCGTTCGCGCTCGGGGCGGTGCCGGCGCTCCTGGCGATGCAGGGCCTGTGGGGCGGCGCGGCGGGAATGCTCGGGGCGCGGGCCCAGCGCTGGCGCCGGGTGATGCTGCTCGGGGCTGCCGCGGTGGTGGCCTTCCGCGCGCTCAAGTTCGGCGAGCATGCCGACGGCCCCCCGGACTGTCGCTGAAGCAGGTGCCGTCGAGAAACGATGACGCGCACTCCGGGAGGCCGAAGGCCCGGAGTGCGCGCCCTGGTCCCGCGCCGTCGCCGGCTAGGACCGGACTGCGGGAGGCAGGAGCACGGGCCTCCCGGAGCGCATCATCATCTCGGTGACCACCTGGCTCTTGAGCGGCTGGGTCGGGTTGACGCCCAGGCAGATCACGTCGACCGCCAGCGAGTCGTTGGCCTTGAGGAGGCTCGGCACCACGTCGCCGTGGAAGACGTGGAACATCACCCGGGCCCCGCCGGCCTCGGCGCCCGGCGGCAGCAGCGCCTCGAGCTTCTTGAGGATGGTGCGCTCGCGCTCCGGCGAGTACGGCTCGGGCGATACGTGTGCGACGTGCACGGTGCCGTGGCCGACGACGCCCAGCGCCCAGGCGATCGCCCGGTTGCCCTGGTCGGACAGGTCGGTCGCCGCTAGCGCGGTGTGGAACGACGGCACCGCGGCGAGATCGTTCGCCGTCGAGCGGCCGGGAATGCAGGCCACCGACATCGGCGCCTCCGACAGCACGCGGTGGGCAACCGACAGCAGCCGGCCGAGCCCGCGGCGCTGGTGGGTGCCGAGGACCAGCACGTCGACCTGTTCCTCACCCGCGAGCGCGAGCAGCTGGTCGCCGATGCGCCCTTCGCCGTGCTCGACGTGGAGCCGGTGCTTCACCTTGGCGGGCAGCCCGTTGAGCTCTGCCGCCATCTCCGCGCGGATGACCTTGCCCAGCGCGCTCAGCGCCTCGGCGTCGGTCGAGGCAGGAAGTTTGCGCCGGTCGAGCTCTTCGCGCGGCCACCACACGTGGGTCGCGACCAGGTCGATGGGGCCGTACTCCGAGAGGCGGATGATCCAGTCGCGGGCCACCGCGCTGCCCGAGCCGTGGTCCATCGCCAGCATCACCTTGAGCGGGGCGGCGCCGTTGGCCCAGGCCTGCAAGGGCCGCGGGTCGCGCACCACCAGCAACGGGGCCGCGACGGTGGCCGACAGGCGGTCGAGCACGCCGGTTCGCAGCTGGCCGAGGCTCCTCGAGGTGTCGCCGACCACCACCAGCGCCGCCTGCTTCTCGGCGCAGAAGCGGCCGAGCTCCTGCTCGACCTTGCCGTGGAGGATCGCGAACTGCGCCGTCACCCCGCGCCGCCCGAGGTCTTGCACCTCGTGCTCCAGGGTGGTGGTCGCCGCCGCGTCGAGCCGATCGGCCCAGGGCTTGAGGCCACCGGACGGCAGCACGTGCACCAGCCAGAGCGGCTGCTGGTGCTTGCGGGCGAGGTCGGCCGCCACCTTGACCGCGTTGGAGGACTCTTCGGTGAAGCGGGTCGCGCAAACGATGGTCATGATGAACCACCGTGAAGCAAGCCCTGCGCCAGCGCCTTTCCCCAGGGGGCGGCGGTGGCGGGGCGCAGTTGTTTCAGCCGCGCCGCGCCCGGGCGCAGATTTGTCGCGTGCGGCGTCTCGTCACGTGAAGGGCCTGACGATGATGAAGATGACGATGCCGATCATCAGCACGGTCGGGATCTCGTTCATCACCCGGTAGAACTGGTGCGGCCGGGCGTGGGGTGCGGTGAGGAGCTGCTTGCGCCAGCGGGCGCCCAGCCCGTGCATCACCACCATGCCCAGCACCAGCACCAGCTTGGCGCGCATGAAGGTGAAGGCGAGCAGCTCGCTCTGCCACCAGAGCATCGTGCCGCCGGTGAGCAGCGCCACGATCATCGCCGGGGTGGTGATGGCGCGCAGCAGTCGCCGTTCCATCACCTGGAAGCGCGCCATGACCTCGGGGTTCGTTTCCTGCGCGTGGTACACGTAGAGGCGGAACAGGTAGAGCATGCCCGCCATCCACGAGATGACGGCCATCACGTGGACCGCCTTCACCCACAGGTAGCTCATCGGGAGCCCCTCACAGGGTCCGAGAATAGCGGCGCGCTGCGCCCGCGGGCTTCCCGAGATAGGCGTCGAACACCATGCAGACGTTCCTCAGCAGCATGCGCCCGCGCGGCGTGACGTCGATGGCGCCGGGCGTGCGCTCCACGATGCCGTGCTTCAGGAACGGCTCCAGGCGCGGCAGGGCGTCGGCGAAGTAGTCGTCGAACACCACGCCGTGGGCGCGACCGAGCGCCTCGGTGTCCAGGTGGCCGTGGCAGGCGAGGGCGTTGATCACGTCGCGGCGCAGCTGGTCGTCGGCGCTCAGCGCCATGCCGTGCTGCACCGGCAGCCCGTCGTGTTCCATGCGCTCGAGGTAGTCGGGCAGGGTGCGCGCGTTCTGCAGGTACGCCCCGTTGAGGTCGCTGATGCTGGAGACCCCGAAGGCGTAGACGTCGCTGTCGGCGCAGGTGGTGTAGCCCATGAAGTTGCGCCGGAGCGTGCGTTCCCGCTGGGCCACGGCGAGCTCGCTGTCGGGCAGCGCGAAGTGGTCGAAGCCCACGTACTGGTAGCCGCGGGCGACCAGCGTGTTCACCGCGAGCTCGAGAAGGGACACCTTCTCGTTCACCGACGGCAGCTCCTCGGCCTTGATGAGCTTCTGGTGCGGCTTCATCCACGGGACGTGGGCGTAGTTGAAGAGCGCGAGGCGCTCGGGCCGCAGGGTGTCGACCAGGTCCAGCGTGCGCGCGAAGCGCTCGGGGGTCTGCTTCGGCAGCCCGTACATCAGGTCGGCGTTGATGCTCCGGAAGCCGAGCCGCCGCGCCTCGGTGATGAGGTCACGCGTCTGCTCGTACGGCTGCAGACGGTTCACCGCCTTCTGCACCTCGGGGTCGAAGTCCTGGATGCCCAGGCTCAGCCGGTTGAACCCCAGGGCCGCGAGCGTCTCCAGCTGCGCGAAGGTGGTGACCGGCGGGTGGACCTCGATCGAGATCTCCGCGCCCCTGGCGACGGTGAAGGGCGCGGTGAGCGCGCGGAACAGGCGCTCGAGCTGCGCGGGGTCGAGGAAGGTCGGGGTGCCTCCGCCCCAGTGGATCTGCACCACCTCGCGCCTGAGGTCGACGTGCGCCGCGACGCGGCCGATCTCCTTCGTCAGCGCCTCGAGGTAGCGCTCGACGAGCTCCGGGTTGCGGGTGACCTGCATGTTGCAGCCGCAGTACCAGCAGAGCTTGTGACAGAACGGGATGTGCACGTAGAGCGACAGCGGCACCTTCGCCCGCTCGCGCTGGTTCGCTTCGATCAGCGCGACCGCCTGCTCGCGGGGAAAGTTCGCGGTCCACTCCGGCGCCGTCGGGTAGCTCGTGTACCTGGGGCCCGAGGTGTCGAACTGGCTCAGGATCTCGCGGGGCAGGACGTAGGGAGGGGTCGCGTGGGGGTCGCTCGCCTGGGCGCGCATGCGTGGCGTGCTTTGCCAGAACCCGGCCAGCACGCGCTCCGCCGCAGCCGCCTGCCGACGGCGCGCAGCGCTTGCGTGGCTCGAGGGGGGCGCGCAGCGCCTGCGCGAGGCGCCTTTGGTCAGCGGGCCGCTTCGGTGAGCGCGAAGGACACCGCGGCCAGGGTGATGGCCTCGGGGCTCTGCTTGGAGAACGGGCGGTGGGTGATGAGATCGGAGTGGTCGGCCTGGCCGAGGTAGGCGACCGGCTGGCCGGGCAGGGTCTGATTCGCGGTCGGCACCATGCCGTCGGAGGCACCGCCGGGTGAGTCCTTCCGCAGCAGCGCCACCAGGGGCTTGAGGAACGAGAAGCCGTGGTTGAACGACGCGGCGACGTTGAAGGCCAGCACGTCGCTGGGGAAGGGGTGCGCGCGCAGGTAGGCCTCGCGGTTGCCTTCCACCACGTCGGTGATGCCCTGGGGGTCGATGCCCGCCTTCGCCGCCAGCGCGTCGACCGCGTGCTTGACCACGGGCTTCAGGTTCTCGTAGCGCTCGGCCAGCGGCGTGCCGCCGTAGGTGCCGTCGAGCGCGATCGCGCAGTGCACCTGCGCGCGCAGCTCGGGGTGGTCGATCAGCGCCTGGTGCAGCTCGGGGGCGCCGCTGCTGTGCACGATGGGAATGACCTGCTTGCCGGTCTCGCGGGCGAGCTGGGCGATGCTCGCCGCCAGCGCCTCGGCGTTCTCGCCCACCGAGGCCTTCACGTTCACCGGGTGCTCGAGCTCCGGGTCGGTCGACATGCGCGCGTCGAGGCCCAGTGCCAGCAGCGCTTCCTGGTTCGGCTTCAGCGCTGACTTGGGCGCCACGAAGCCGGGCACCATCAGGTAGACGTACTGGTCGGCGTCGGCCGGGAGCGTCAGCGTGCCCGCCTTCGCCGACTGGTACAGCGCCTCGAAGGTGCTGCTCACGTCGCGCGGGTTCGCGGCGGCGGGCGCGCGCTTGGTGGTCTCGAAGCGGCTCGACGGCGGAGCCGGGGGCGTGTTCGTGGCCTCGGTGGGCCGGGGGGCCGGCCCTGCCGCGGTCGCCGCCAGCGGGGCCGCGCCTCGGCGGGTGATCGCGCTCGTCATCCTTGCTTCCATTGCAGGCAGGGGGCCAGGAGAGAGAGGCAGGTCGCATGGCGAGAGGCCAGTGAAGTCATGCGGTTGCGTCGGTCTTGCGGGGCCAGACGCCCCGAACTGGAGTGGTCGCGCCCACCCGGTTGTCCTCCGAGAGGGGACAGGGAAGCGCCGCTCGCGGACGTGGTGCCGGGGGGCGTTCGCGGGCGTGACATCGACCACGGACCGTGGTCGGTTGCGCCCCCTCGATGCCGGGGCGAAACGTTCAGCGCCTGGGGTGGTTCCTGGTCGCGTGGGTGGCGGCCGTGCCGGCCCACGCGGCGACGCCGGTCTTCGCCGGGTCGGCCACGCTCGACTACCGGCTGATCTCCGGACCCAACCCGCCGACCAACCCCTCGCCGCTCGGCCTGGCTGGCCTGGCCTTCGAGATCAGCCAGAAGATCGTCGTGGAGCTGGGCCACGGCACCTCGTTCACCGTGAAGGCCTGCGGCGGCTGCCACGGCCTGGAAGTCGACCAGGCCTACGGAGAGCTGCGGCTCCACCCCGCGCTCAACGTGCGGGCGGGCCGCATCAACGTTCCTTTCGGGGAATTCAACACCCGCCACGATCCGGCGAACTTCGCGGCCCCTTCGAAGCCCATGCCGTACGCGATGGGCGACATGCTGGAGTACGGCCCCACGGGCTTCAACCTGGGCATCGTCCCCGCTCCGTACGTGGACAACGGCGCCGAGGTCTTCGGGAGCTTCGAGCTCGGAGAGCAGCTCTCGCTCGACTACTCGGTCTACGGCTCGAAGGGGCTCGCGGGCAGCAACGACATCGACTTCGCGGCCTCGCGCCTCTACCTCGACAACAACCGGCTGCCGGCCTTCGGCGGCCGGCTGGTGCTCACCGGCGACGACTGGGCGGTCGGCGCTTCCGGCAGTGCGGGCACCTACGACGCTCGCGATACCCGCTGGTACGTCATGGGCGGTGGCGAGCTCTACGCCCGGCTGGGCTCGTTCACCTTCCGGGGCGAAGGCCTCTTCCGCAGGACCGACCTCGACCCTTCGGTGACCGGCTACCCCCTGCCGCTCATCGACCCCTGGTTCCTCAAGGTGGGCTGGTACGGGGAGGTCGACTGGGAGCCGCTCGATGCGCTGGTGATTGTCGCGCGGTCCGACGGCGTCTACCGCTTCGGTGCGCCGCTGCCGGGTAGCCAGCTCACCGGCGCGACCGCGGGGGCGGTGCGCCAGACGGTGGGCGTGCTCTTCCGCGCCCACGAGCACGCCGGGCTCAAGCTCGGCTACGAGCTGTGGACCTTCACCGGCGCCCCTTCCGACGTGCGCCACGTCGGCCGCATCGGCCTGGTGCTCGCGTACTGACCATGCTCGCGCTCCTGCTCGCTCTCAGCCTCGCGCAGCCGCCCAACGCCCGCGTGCGCTACGAGCGCCAGTGCCTCTATTGCCACTCCGCCCAGGTGGCGGAGGCGCCGTACCTGACGGTGTCGCAGTGGGAACGGGTGATCGCCCGCGAGCGCCTGCGGGCGCCGGTGCTGATCGCCAAGAGCGACGTGCCCTGGCTCGCGCGGTTCCTGGTGGGCACCCTGCGCCGCGGGCCGTCGACGACCAGCCGTGTCGATCGAACGCGCCCCGAGCCCGCCGGCGAGCCCGATGCCGGGGTCTCGATGCCGGTCATTCCCGCGGTGCTCGCCGAGGCGGTCGATGCGGGAGTGGTGGACCCGAAGGAAGTGGCCGCCGGCGCGGAGCTGGAATCGGCCGTCGACGAAGGCGTGCAGACCTTGATCCGCGCGCGCTGCTCGAAGTGCCACACGCTGGGGCGGGTGTACCGCAAGCTCGACTCGCTGGAGATCGCGCTCACCACCGTGCAGCGCATGCGGCTCAAGACCGGCTCGGGCATCAGCGCGCACGAGCTGGAGCTGATCGAGCGGTACCTCAAGAGCCAGTTCTGAGATCAGCGGCAGCAGCGGAACCCGAGTTCCTTGCGGCCGCCCAGCCCAGGCAGCAGGTAGTCGCGCGCGAGACAGGCGGTCGCCGCGTCGGCCTGCTTGTACGAGCCGCCGCGCACCACGCGCTGCGCCGCGCCCTCGCGGTACGGCGTGTCGGTCCACTCCGCGAGGTTCCCGGCGAGGTCGAACACGCCTTCGGGGGTCACGCAGCCGCTCAGGGACCCCGACGGCACCGGCCCTTTCGCCTTCTTGCCCGAGGTGCGGCAGCGCCCGCGCGGCGGCTCGTTGCCGGTGGGGAAGGTGCGGTGCGAGGCGCCGGCGCAGGCGAACTCCCATTCCTGCTCGGTGCACAGGTGCTTGCCCGCCTTGGTGCAGAGCGCGACCGCGTCCGCGTGGTCGACCTTGGCGGTGGGCATGCCCCCCGCACGGTTGGGGTACTCGTACGCGTCGATCAGCACCGGGCCGATGCGGCGCATGCCTTCGCGGGCGCCGAACTCGAGCCGCGCGAGCTCGGCCGCGAGGGGCTGGGCGCTCGCGGGCTCCTCGAGTCGCTGGAGGCCGGCGATGGCCCGGGTCGCGGTGTCCAGCGCGCCGTGCTCGAGCGCATGCTCTCCTTCGCGCCGCAGCAGTGCGGCGAGGGTGTTCCGCCGCTCGGACCACCCGCCGAACCTGGGGTACGTCCGCTCGGCTGCCAGCAGGGCGTCGATCTCGGCGATGCCCGCGTCGGCGCCCGCCCGGGAGAGCAGCTCGTCGAGCCGGCGCGCGGTGCGCTCGGCCGGGTCTTCCACCGGGGGGGGCGGTGGCGGCGGCGGCCCGTCATCTCGCAGCCACCAGACCGCCGCACCGGTGATGGCGAGCACCGCGGCGGCGGCCAGCACGGCGGTCACGCCGCGCCGCGACGGCGGGGCTGGCGCGACGTCGAGCGCGCCCGGGTCGACGGCCTTCTTCAGCACGTCCCGCACCGCGGCGGCCGACACCGGCCGCGACGACGGCTGCGGCTGCAGGAGCGCGTGGATCAGCGTGTCCACCGATCGCGGCAGGCTCGGCAGCGTGTCGCGCACGTGGCTGGTGGGGCCCGACATGCGGCGCTGCAGCACCTCGTTTACCGTGCCGCCGCCGAAGGGCAGCTTGCCGGTGAGCATCTCGAAGAGCATCACGCCGAAGGAGAAGAGGTCGGCCTTGGGCCCCGCGCGCTCGTTCTTCGCCTGCTCGGGGGCGACGTAGTCGGGCGTGCCGACGGCGAAGGAGCCTTTGGTGGCGACCGGGAGCACGAGCCCGAAGTCGAGCAGCTTGGGGCGCAGTTCCTGGTTGGGCCCGCGCGCCAGGAACACGTTCGACGGCTTCAGGTCGCGGTGGACCAGGCCCGCCCCGTGCGCGGCCTCGAGCGCGTCGAGCAGCGGAATGGCGATCTCCGCGGCCTCCGCGAGGTGCAGCGGCCCGCGCGCCAGCCTCGCCGACAGCAGCTCGCCTTCGAGCAGCTCCATCACCAGGTACTGGCGCCCTTCCGGGGTCTCGCTGAACGCCTGGATGTCGACGATGCCCGGGTGGTGAATCGCGTTGACCGCCTTGGCCTCCCGCAGGAGCGACGTCAGGTCGGGGTTCTCCGCCATCGCCAGGTGCAGCAGCTTGAGCGCCACCCGGCGGTCGATCAGCTGGTCGACGGCCTCGTAGACCGCGCCCATCGCGCCCACGCCCAGCCGTCGCACCACCCGGTACGGGCCGATCACCTGGTCGAGGAGCGGGTCCACTCCCGCGGGGATGAGCTCGGTGAGATCGTTCGGGCAGACCACCGTGCCCGGGGGGTGTTCCCGCTGACAGCTGGGGCACCGCAGCAGCATGCTCACCGCACGACCTCGACGGCCCCGGCCATGCCTGCGCCGCTGCTCGAGCCGTGGACGTCGCAGTAGAAACCGAAGACCCCGAGCGCCTTGTCGAAGGTGACGGAGTGGCTCGCACCGGAGGTCGCCGTGAGCCCGCCAGGCACCGGGCTGCAGGCTTCGCGGAGTGGGTGGTTTCCGAAGGAACCGCTCCAGGTCACCGTCTGCCCGAAGCGAACGCGGACGCACGCTGGCGAGTACCGCTCGCTGCCTCCGCCGAAGGTGATGGTGCGGTTGGCCGCGTCGGCGGTGAGGTCGACGAACGAGGAGCAGGCGCCGAACCCGACGCAGTTCCCCGGGGCCGCCGCGCACGTCTGGTTGAGGCACACGCCGCTCAGGCAGTCGAGTGCGGAGCCACAGGCCGCTCCGTTCTCGCAGGGAGCACAGCTCCCGCCGCAGTCCACGCCCGTTTCATCGCCGGAACGAACGCGATCCATGCACCCTGGCGTCACGCCACCGCCGTCGCCCGCGTCCATCTGCCCCGCATCGACGGCCTCGCCGACCCGGGGGAGACAGCCCGAGGACAGCAGCGCCAGCACTGCGACGAGGCTCAGGGAAGCACCCACGCGCCGATGCTCCACGGCATTCCGAGCGGTGACAAACAGAATCAACCTGTGGACGTGGTGCCGAGGTGCGGCCACACTCACCTCATGCTCGCGGTAGCCATCATCGGGGCGGGGTCAAAGCTGGGCGTGGAGCTGATCGAGGCCTGCCTCGCCAGCGGACACCTCGTGCGCGCCGTCGTACGAGACCCCAGACGGCTCCAGCGCAGCAACGAGAATCTCACGGTTTTTCACGGTGACCCTGAGTCCGGAACCGGACTCGAGGCTGCATGTCGCGGTGCCGATGCCGTGGTGATCGCGCCGGAGCGGCTTCGCCCGTCGATGAAGGCGACGGTGGGGCACGTCGTCGGCGTGCTCCAGGCGGCGCGGAAGACCGTGGGCAAGGTGGTGCTGGTCTCGCGGGTGGGAGTGGGGGACTCCGGCCTCCAGGGGCGCCAGGTGTCGGGACCGCTCACGGCGCTGCTGCCGGGGATCATGCGGCCGATGTACGAGGACCTGGGTCACGCCGAAGGCATCTTGCGGGTGAGCCGCTTGCCGTACCTGCTGGTGCGCACCACCCGCATGACGGGCGGCCCGGCCAACAACAGGATCACCGCGGTCGATGCCCGGTCGCCGGTGCCGAGTCGCTGCACGCGCGTCGACGTGGCGCGCTTCATCGTGCGGATGATCGAGAACCCGACCCAGGCCCGGGAGATCACCGTCGGCACTGCCTGAGCGGCGCTGCTATGAAGTGCCGATGCGTCTGACCCTTCTGTTGTCGCTCGCAGGCCTGATCGCCGGTTGCGGAGGGACCCACACCCAGGTCACCGGGTCCGTGGGCGGCAAGAGCCTCAACGCGCTGGACGCGGTCGCCCTGAGCGGGGTGACCGGAACCGGCCCGGGCAAGACGGGCGCGGTGATCGTGATGATCGGCGAGCAGGCCAGCGCCTGTACGAACTGGACCGGGGGCAAGTTCAAGTCGAACGCCGCGCTGCTGATGCTCACCGTCGGCGTCCGCGGCGAGACCGCCACCGTCCCTCCGCCGGGCACGTACCCGGTCACCACCAGCTCGAGCACCACCGGCCCGGTTGGCGCCGCCGTCTGGTACGTGACCGACGACAAGTGCAAGGCGGGCTCGCCGGTGCCGGCCACCTCGGGGACCATCAAGCTCGACTCCTCCACCGACGGGGCGCGCGGCAGCTTCGACCTCAAGATGCTCGACGGCAGCGCGCTGACCGGCAGCTTCGGGGCGACCTCGTGCCTGTTCCTCACCCGCGTCCTCAATCCGGACTCCGACTCCACTTGCATGCCGTGAAGCAGCTCGCGCTCGCGGCGGCCGTGGTGGTCGTGCTGGCGGCGTGCGGCAAGCCGTCGGGCGCCACCGATGCCGGGCTCCAGAAGCTCCCCGAGCTGAAGGCAGCCCCGCTGGGGACCGAGCGGGTCTGGGCGCTCGATCACCCGCTGGTGGTGGAGCGCGACCGGCCGCCGTCGAACCCCGGTCAGCTCGCGTACCTCTTCGACGCCGGCTACGGCAGCGTCTCGGCGGCGCCGGGGCTCACCCCTGCGGTCTTCACCGTCGACGGCGGCGCCCCTTCCAGCTCCGGAGGGACGCCGGTTCTCCTCGCGCGCTTCGTTCACCTGTCCGACATGCAGCTCGCCGACGACGAGTCGCCGTCGCGGCTGGTGGGCTTCGACAACCTGGGCGATCTGTCGGGTGCGTTCCGGCCGCAGGAAGCGTGGGGGTGTCAGATGCTCAATGCCGCCGCGCGCTCGATCAACGCGCTGCACCGGACCCGGCCGATCGAGTTCGTGGTGTCGGGCGGAGACAACGCCGACAACGCCCAGCGCAACGAGGTGCAGTGGTTCGACGCCGTGCTCGACGGTGCGCCGCAGGTGGAGTGCGATTCCGGCGACGACGACGACCTGCGGCCAGGGCAGGGGAACGACCCCAAGGACCCCTTCGTCCCCGAAGGCCTCGCGATGCCGTGGAAGTGGGTCACCGGAAACCACGACGTGCTCAACCAGGGCGTCTTCCAGCTCACCGCCGATGCGCGGGCCAGCTACGTGGGGAACCAGGCACAGTTCGGAACCCGCCGCTGGGCGCAGGGGGAAGCGGTGCCCTTCACCGGCACCATCACCGCCGACCCCCGCCGCGAGGCCCTGGTGCGCACCGCGCTGATGGACGAGGTCGCGGGCAGCGGCGACGGCCACGGGCTCAAGGCGCCGGGTGCCACCCAGGACGGCAAGGCCTTCTACCCGGTGGAGACCGCGCTCGGGCGGGTGCGGCTGGTGGTGCTCGACACCTCGATCGCCGAGGGGAGCGCGGAAGGCATTCTCCTGCGCGACGACGTCGAGAACCGCGTTCGCCCCATGCTGGAAAAGGCGGAGCGCGACGGGGTGTACGTGATCCTCGTCTCGCACCATTCCCCGCAGGCGCTCACCGACGGCTCCAACTTCGGCGGCATGGCGCAGCCGGGGGCGCTCACCACGACTCAATGGCGCGACTTCCTCGGCCAGTTTCCACACGTGGTGCTGCACCTCGCCGGGCATTCGCACGAGCACCACACGCGCGTCGCGCGCCCGTCGACGGGGCACGCGTTCTTCGAGAGCGAGTCGGCCTCCATCGCCGACTGGCCGCAGCAGCCGCGCCTGGTGGAGATCTTCGAGGAAGGCGCCTTCCTCCACCTCAAGCTCACCCCGTTCGACTACGCGGAAGACGACGACCCGCTGGCGGCCGAGGCGCGGCGGCGCGCTGCGCTCGACTCCTCGACGGGCTGGGCGGGCGGCAACCTCAAGGAATCGGGCGCCGTCGAGCTGTGGTTCCCCAAGGTTCCGTGAGGGGCGCGCTTCGAGCGCACGTTGCCCACTCCGGAGGGCGGCGCGCGCAGGTTTCGCTCGTTCCGCCGGCGCGCCTCCCTGCAGGTCAGTTCGAGCACACTCGCCGCATGGACCGCACCGGGCCGATGCTGCTCCTCGCCGCGCTGCTCTGCGCGGGCTGCACCCCCGAGGGGAACGCTGCCTCGGGCGGCGGCGCGGCGGCCAGCGGAGGAGGGAACAGCGCGAGCGGCGGTGGGAGCGGCGACGGCAGCGGTGCGAGCGGCGGCGGCAGCGGTGCGAGCGGCGGCGGCAGCAGCGCGAGTGGCGGGGGGAGCGGTGGTGGCAACAGCGCGAGCGGTGGTGGCAGCGGAGCGAGCGGCGGAGGAAGCGCCTCGAGCGGCGGCGGCGGCTTCCCGGCCGACGGCGGGCTCCCGGTGCTCACCAAGGCGCTCACCGAGCACCTGGGCCAGCTGACGGGAACGGCGGTCAATCCGCTGACCAACTACGGCATCGTGGGCACGGACCTCGGCGCGGCCTTCGAGCGCGACGGCAAGCTGGTGATGGTCTTCGGCGACTCGTGGACGCCCGGTGGCGTCCGTCAGGATCAGGACTCGCTCGCCTTCACCTCGGCCACCTCGGTGACCTCGCCTGGCGTGGTGATGCCGGCGCTGACCTGGGTCACCCGCTCCGACGGGCAGTTCGCCAACCCGGCGCTGCCCGGAGTGAACCTCGGGGGCATGAACGTGCCGGTGGAAGGCGTGCCTTCGGGGGCGCTCACCTACCTCTTCTTCACCACCGGGTACTCGGCGGCGACAGGGCGGCACACCAGCTCCGTGCTGGCGCACATGACGGGGCTCGACGTGCCCGGGCTCGCGGTCGATCACACCGTGGCGAGTGACCGGTTCCTCAACGTGAGCGTGGTGACGCAGGGCACGACGGCGTGGATCTACGGCAGCGGGCCGTACCGCTCGAGCCCGGTCTACCTGGCGCGGGTGCCCCTCGCGCAGCTCGCCACCCGCTCGGCGTGGGAATACCTGCGCTCGGGCACGGGGCCGTCGGCGGTCTTCGGGCCCGGGGAGAGCACCGCCACGCCGGTGAGCCCGGTCGCCTGCGTGGGCGAGCTGTCGGTGCGGCAGCACCCCGGCAACGGGCTCTTCCTGATGACCTACAACTGCGATCAGCCGCGGGGCATCCAGCTGCGGTGGGCGCGTCACCCCGCCGGGCCCTGGTCGAAGCAGCTCACCATCTTCGACCCCGCGAAGGACGTCGACCACGGCTACGAGCACTTCATCCACGCCAACGAGACGGTCACCGGACACGACGACGGGCTGTCCGAGCCGGGCCGGTACGCGGAGTGGGGCGGCGAGTACGGGCCGTACCTGCTGCCGCGCTTCTTCGGCGCCTCCAAGAACGGCGTGCACGAGCTCATCTACGCGCTGTCCTCGTGGAACCCGTACCAGGTGCACCTGATGCGCACCGTGCTGGTCGAGCCCGGTGCCACCTTCACCCCGCCCACGCCGGGCGCGGGCCTGCCCAAGGCCGCGCTGGTCAACGCCGACTTCGGCGCGGGCCTGAGCGGCTGGTCCGCGAGCGGCGACGCCTTCGCGGTCTTCACCGGCGCCGACGGCAAGCCGCGCGTCACCACCTACGTGGGCCCCAAGAACGACGCCGTGGTCGGCCGGCTCTGGCAGGACTTCACCGTCGATGCTTCCACCAGCGAGCTGCGCTTCAAGGTGCACGGTGGCGATGCGCGCGTGGTGCTGCTCCAGGGCAACGAGGTGCTGCGCGTCTCTCGCGGGCGGCGGGACAACGCCAACGAGACCACGGTCGTCTGGCAGCTGTCCCAGCTGCGGGGCCGCACGCTGCGGCTGCAGATCGACGACGCCCTGACCGCGCCCTGGGGCTTCGTCAGCGTGTCCGGCTTCACGCTGCAATAGGGGTGGGGGCGGGTCGTACCTGAAGGCCCACGCCGACTTTCACTTCCGCGGGAGGTCCGTGTCTAAGCTCTCGTGACCTCGCCGCTTCACCGGAAGGACTCCATGCGCCTCGGAACGCTGGTTCTCGCGCTCCTGCCTGCCCTCGCGCTCGCCAAGCCCCCGGCTCCCGGGGTCTTCTGCACCAAGTACCCCACCGCACCGGTGTGCACGGGCGGCCAGCCGGCCTGCACGTACTGCCATTCCTCGCCCCCCACGCGGAACGCGTACGGCGCGAAGGTGGAGACGGCGCTGGTACCCACCGCGCCCCGCCCGCTGTCCGACGGCGACTTCTCCATGGCGCTGCCGGCGGCCCTGGGCGCGGCGGAGAGCGCCGACAGCGACGGCGACGGGTACTCCAACCTGCTCGAGATCCAGCGCGGCACGTTCCCTGGTGACCCGCGCAGCTTCCCCGCGCCGCTGGGGCCCTGCGACGGCCCGAAGAACCCCGGCTACGCGGTGTGCACCGTCGACAACCGCTACCTGTTCCGCAAGGTGCAGCTCGACTTCTGCGGCTTCTCGCCGACCTACGACGCGCTGGAGGCGTTCGCGAAGTCCAGCGACCAGACGGCCAGGCTCGACGCGCTGCTCGACACCTGCCTCAAGTCGGACTTCTGGCGGGGCAAGAACGGCCAGGTGTGGGAGCTGGCCCACAAGAAGATCCGCCCGGTGGGCACGCTCAAGTCGGGCAGCGAGGAAAAAGGCCTGGTGCCGCTCGCCGACTACTACGACGACTACGCGCTCTACACCTGGTCGCAGATCGACGACCACGACGCCCGCGACGTGCTCACCGCCGACTTCTTCGTCACCCGCGCCGGCACCGGCCCGACCGTCTATTCCAAGGTGGCGAACCGGGCCGGGCAGGGCGTCGACCAGGCCCACCGCGCGGGCAACCTGTCGTCGGCGTGGTCGCTCGCCTACTTCGTGATGTTCACCGCGCTGCCGCGCAACGCCGCCGCGCAGGGCTACCGCGCGTACCTCGGGCTCGACATCGCCAAGCAGGAAGGGCTCTACCCGATTCCCAACGAGCCCAAGGACTACGACGCCAAGGGCGTGCAAGGCGCGCTCTGCTCGCAGTGCCACGCCACGCTCGACCCGCTGAGCTACCCGTTCCGCAACTACAACGGCCTCACCAACCCCAACCCCGAGCAGTACGTGCCGAACCGCATCGAGACCCAGTTCGCGGGGCTGGCGCCCAACATCAGCCAGATCCCCGAGAAGGGGTACATCCTCGGGCAGCCGGTCAATGACCTGAAGGGCTGGGCGCGGGTCGCGGCCGACAGCGACGCCTTCGCCGCCAACACGGTGATGGACTACTGGAAGCTGCTCATGGGCGGGCCGCCCACGCCCGACCAGAACGACGAGTTCGTGAAGCTGTGGAAGCGGCTCAAGAACGAGAACACCTACAGCGTGCAGAAGATGCTCCACGAGCTGATCCACACGGAGGCCTACGGTGCGCCGTGACCACTCGCTGGTGAAGGGGCTCGCCGCGGCGCTCCTGGTGCTCGCGCTCAGCGCTTGCCCTCAGGACCCGGGCTCGACCGGCTCGGGCGGCGGCAGCGGCTCGAGCGGCGGCGGGAGCGCCAGTGGTGGTGGCGCGGGCGGCGGTGGGACCGGCGGCAGCGGCGGCGGAGAGGTCGACGCCGGCTACGCCATCAGCTCCAAGGGCGTGGTGCGCTTCAAGCGGAACGTGCGCATCACCACCGACCTGGTGGTGGGGCTCGGCCTGGGGTTCGACCAGGTCTGCAACGAGCTCGGCCAGTACCCGTGCACCACGCTGGTGCACCCGCTGGCGCTCGGCGGGGTGGACCCGTACGGCAGTGGCCTCTACGAGCCGCTGCCCTTCACCGGGGTCACCTCACCCATCGTGGTCGATCGCGTCGCGCTGTCGGCGTGCCTCAAGCGCGTCAACACCGACCTGGGCGCGCCGGCGTCGGCGCTGGTCTTCGTGGGCGTGGTGCCCGACGGCAGCGGCAAGCTCGACCCCACCGCGGCGACCTCGACCGCTGCGCTCACCGCGCTGTACCACCGGCTGCTGCTGCGCGACCCGACCCCGTCGGAGATCGGCCACCTGCAGCAGCTCTACCGCGACATCGAGGCCAAGGGCCGGCCCAACCCCGGCCAGGACTGGATGACGCTGTCCTGCTTCGCCATCGCCAGCTCCGTCGAGTCGGTTTTCTACTGAGGACGCCGCCATGAGCCTGAAGAAGAACGGACGACTGTCGCGGCGCGAGATGCTGCAGGCGCTCACCCTGGCCGCCGGGGGCTCGAGCACCCTGGGCGCGTTCCTCACCGGCTGCCGCGAAGGCGCGCAGAGCCCGGCCGATCGCGAGCGCTTCGGCACCGATCGGCAGGCGCTCGACAAGCCGCCCAAGTTCCTCATCGTCATCGGTGCCTCGGGTGGCGCGTCGATCATCGACAGCTTCCTCGCCATTCGCGGCGGCGAGGCGGGCGCCAACGCGGGCCTCATCAACACCTTCCCCGACGCCGACGTGCTCGACGTGGCGGGCTCGCCGCTGCGCGCGGTGAAGGTGAACGCCCCGTCGCTGGGCGCGATCCCCGTGGCGGTGAAGACCGATCAGTCGGCCTTCGTCGCCAAGCACAAGCAGGACATCCTGGTCGCCACGTCGATCGGCACCAGCGTCAACCACGTCATCGCCCAGAAGCGCTCGCTCACCGGCAACGCGGCCTTCAAGGGCCGCACGCTGCAGGAATGCGTGGCCAAGGAATACGGCGCGGCCTTCGCCATTCCCAACGTGAACATGGGCGTCGGCGGCTACCTCGAGCGGGGCACCGACGACGATCTGCCGGCCTACTGCTACTCGGAATCGGTCGGCAGCCCGGCGCTGTGGCCGCTGGGGCTCGACTCCAGCCGCGGCATCAAGGGCGCCCCGGACCGCGAGCTGATCGCGCTGGCGCAGAAGGTCCGCAACGAGCAGCTCGACCCCGAGTCGGTGTTCGCGAAGACGTTCGCCAGGAGCCCGCGGCTCCAGCGCTGGTACGCCTCGCGGGGGAGCACCCAGAGCAAGCTCGAGGCGCTCGATCTCATCACCAAGCTGAACGTGCTACCCGACATGCCGCCGCAGATCCCGCTCAACGACTACGGCCTGGGCACCTCGCCCGACGGCGCCAAGCTGCGCGCGGCGTTCCCCAACTTCTTCACCGACCCCTTCGAAGGGCAGGCGGCGCTCGCGTTCCTGCTGCTGAAGAACCGGGTCTCGGTGTCGGTCACCATCGGCCCGTCGTTCAACGTGGTGATCGCGGGCGCCGAGCTGGGCAACCCGCCGCTGGCCTTCGACTTCTCGCACAACGATCACCGCGCCGGGCAGGCCTTCATGTGGTCGAAGATCATGAACGTCTGCGACAAGCTCATCGACCTGCTCAAGGCCGAGCCGTACGACGCCACCAGCGGCCAGTCGATGTGGGACCATTCGCTGATCTACGTGGCGACCGACTTCGGCCGCACCAAGCCGCGCCCGAACAACGCGACCCAGTTCGGCACCGGCCACGACCTGAACAACGGCTTCCTGATGATGTCGCCGCTGCTCAAGGGCAACGCCATCCTCGGGGGCGTCGACAAGGCGACCGGGCTCTCCTACGGCTTCGACACCGAGACCGGCGCGCCGCTCACCGGCAAGACGACCTCGAACGAGCCGGAGATCTTCTCCGGCATCCTCCACACGCTGGGCGTGGACACCACCGGCAGCGGGCTCCCCGACTGCAAGGCCTTCCGCAAGGCGTAGCGGAAGAGGGCGCTAGCGCAGCCCGACGCCCGGCGGCAGATCGGGCACGTCGTCGGCGGTGACGCCGTCGAGCTCGTAGTTCGAGATCACCTGCTCCTTGAGCAGCCGGCACTTGCGCGGCGTCATCACCTCGCCGGTCGCCAGGCGCGCCGCGAGGAACGCGCGGTACTCCTCGCGCAGCACCGCCTTCGGGGTGCGGTAGTGCTCCTCGGAGCGGTTGAGCACGTGGTTCACCTCGTGCGCGAGCGTGGTCGCCATCTCGCGCGGGGTGAGGTCGGGGTGCAGGTAGATGCGGTTGTCCCACGCGTAGCCGTCGATCATCGTGCGCACGGTGCGCGAGGCCTTGCTCTTCTGGTCGTGGAGCGAGCGGAAGTCGCGCTGGTCGAGCGGCGCGCCCCAGCCCGCGAGCTGCTTGCGCACGCGCGCGAAGTCCTTCGAGGTGAGGTCCGCCAGCTCGTCGACCTTCACCTCGCCGCGTTCGATCGCCGCCAGGGTGTGCCGCGCCACCGGCGTGTTCCAGCGCTGCAGCAGCGCCAGCGCCTGGCCCATGGTCTGGGTGAAGGCGGCCGAGCGCAGCCTCGGGTTGACCTCGGTGAAGCGTGGCGGTGGGCGGGAAGCGCGCATCGTTCGGACTCAGCCAGGAGCTTCGTCCGGACGGGCGCGGTCCGTCCAGCCAGGAGCTGTCAAACCATTTGGCGGTCGCGGCCGCGCAAGCACATGAAAGACATGCCGTTTTTGTGGCTGTGCGCGCGCAACCTACATGGTTCCGCCGACGACAATTCCACATGGCCCTCAAGCTCCAGGACCCGGCGCTCCGCACCGCGGTGGACCAGCTCTTCCGTGCGCAGGCGAAGTCGAGCCGGGCGCGGGTGGGCGTGGAACAGGCGCAGGCGCTGCTCGACAAGCTCAGCGACGGCGGGCGCATCACCGAGGCCGAGGCCAAGGACATCGACCGGCTGCTCGCCTCGAGCCTGCGCCTGTCGCCGAAGGCGCGCGACGTGCTGGCGAAGGCCGCCGCCCAGGTGCCCCGCGAGCTGATGGTCACCGCCATGGGCCGCTCGGGCTTCGAGGGGCGAGCGCGCGCCGGCGACACCATCGAGGCGGTCAACCTCACCACCGCCCCGGCGGGCCGCATCTTCACCGACGAGGCGACGCGCATCGGCAAGGCGAAGGCCGACGGGCTCTTCAGCAACGCCAAGCTCGACGGCGTGAAGGAAGGCGACGTGGTGCGCATGCGCGCGGTGCACCGCGACGGCACCTCGACCGACTGGCTCAACGTCAAGGTGCACGGGCTGTCGCCCACCGACACCCGCGAGGCCGCGGTGGCGCTCGACCGCATCGCCCTGGAAGCGACCGGCCGCGGCAAGGTGAGCGTCACCAACCTCAACACCAGCCGGCAGATCTCCGAGCCGGGCGCGGTGCTGCAGTTCCGCAACCTGCGCACCGGACAGAAGACCCAGGTGACGCTGAACGACGTGGGCAGCTTCGACGACGGCGTCACGCTGCGCGGCCGCAAGGGCGACACCTTCGCGGTCGCGGTGACCGACGGCGTGCACAACGTGGGGCTGCGCGAGGAGCTCAAGGCCCGCGTCGCGGTCCCCGAAGGCAGCGGCCGCCGGGTCGATCTGATCGCCGACCCCGCGCCGTTCCGCGAGGAGCGCAACAAGGACGGCACCCCGAAGTTCGCGCTGCACCGCTTCACCGGGCCGATGATCCGCGACGGGGTGAGCCCGAAGGACGTGCAGCAGGGCTGGCTCGACGACTGCTACTTCCCGGCGGCGATGGCGGCCATCGCGGCGTGCCAGCCCGAAGCCATCAAGCGCATGTTCCAGGACAACCACGACGGCACCTACACGGTGACCTTCCAGGATCACGGCGCGGTCACCATCGACGTCGACGCCGACCTCTACGTCCGCCCGTCGGGCTCACCGCTGTACGCCCGCTCCGACGAGCCTCACCCCGGCGCCAAGACCATGGAGCTGTGGCTGTCGCTCGCCGAGAAGGCCTACGCCGCCTGGTACGGCAGCTACGACGCCATCGGGCAGGGCGGTGGCTCGGACGAGGTGTTCACCGCGGTGCTGGGCAAGCCCGGGGTGGTGCAGGACATCAAGGGCCACGTGGACCTCGCCTGGCAGACGCTCACCGAGGCGGTCGACGACCGGCGCCCGGTGGTGCTCACCACCTTCGACGAAAGCCACGAGAAGCTCTACGCCGACACCGGCATCTACTCGGACCACGCGTACTCGGTGCTCGGCTACCGCGAGGTCAACGGCCGCAAGCTGGTGACGCTGCGCAACCCCTGGGGCGAGAGCGAGCCCAAGGGCAACGGCGTCAACGACGGCATCTTCGAGCTGGAGCTGGCGGAGTTCGCCAAGCTCTTCGACTCGGTGCAGACCGTGGAAGCCTGAGTCCCTGAACGCTCAGGGGCAGGCAGCGGCTTCGACTTCCAGCGCGCCGATGTCGGGCTTCGCTCCGCGCGGGCGGCCGCGGCGATCGAACGCCGGGGTCTCCGCGTTCACCAGCGCCTTGTCGATGGCGGGCCCCGGCGAGACCGGCGCGTACTCCACCATGTCCTGATACTGCGCCGCGCCGGTGACCAGGTTCATGCCCGCGCCGCCGGTGCCCACGTAGTTGTTCGACTCGAAGATCGGCCGCGGGTCGGCGCCGTCGAGGGCGATGCTGGGGAGGATGTTGTTCCACAGCTTCACGTTGGTGTTGCCGGTGAGGATCACGTTGTTGGCCTGGTCGTGGGGAATGCGGTGCCAGGTGTTCAGGCCCACGCTGTTCACCACCGTGTTGCCGACGATCGACACCCGGTTCACCGCGTCGAGCTCGATGCCGTTGGAGCCCCAGTTGGTGATCAGGTTGTCGGCCACCGTGATGTCGGTGGAGGTCATGTGCTCGACCCCCGCGTAGTTGTCCCATTCCTTGCCTGGCGTCGCGAGCTGCACCGCGGGCACGTTCACCGACTTGGTGCCGCGCATGCGGTTGCGGGCGATGACGATGCGCGTGGCGCCGGCGGTGAGCACGCCCGCGCCCTTGGGATCGTGGAAGTCGTTGTCCTCGATCACCGTGTCCCTGCAGCCGGAAAGCTGGAAGCAGTTGTGGGTGCCGCAGATGAACTCGTTCTTCACGAATTCGAGGTGGTGGTTCCAGCCGTTCTCCACCGTGAAGGTGCCGCCCATGAAGATGGTGCGCTCGCCGCCCGCGATCCGCGAGCGGATGACGCGGAAGTCGTGGGTGGGGCCGTTGTTGTTGAACAGCTCGAGCCCCGAGGTCGCCTGGGTGCCCACGTCGAGGTCGACGCCGTCGAAGACGATGTCGTGCGCTCCCTGCGACTGGACGGTGGCGTCGAAGTGGATGCCCTTGAAGACCAGGTGCGCGGCGGCGTTGAGCTTGAGCCCGTGGAAGATGGGGGTCTCGCCGGTTGCGGCCTCGACGAACACGTCGCCGGCGAACGACGAAGTGATGGTCTCGAGCGGGTAGCTGCCTCCCTTCACCACCACGCGGTCGCCAGCCGCCGACGCGGTGAGCACCGACTTGAGCGTGGTGCCCGGCATCAGCGTGCGCGTGGTGCCGGTCGGCAGGCCCACGCCGGCGTCGAAGGTGAGGCAGGAAGAGGCTGTGCCGCCGCCGCTGGCCGAGGCGCCGCCGCCGCTGGACGAGGCGCCGCCGCCGCTGGCCGAGGAGCCACCGCCGCTGGCCGAGGCGCCGCCGCCGCTGGCCGAGGTGCCGCCGCCGCTGGCCGAGGTGC